>NZ_CM147855.1:1530000-1836000 GCF_055808145.1 Pseudoalteromonas sp. KJ63-1
AAAATACGCTGTGGTACCGGTGCATCAATTTTGCCACCTGCTGTGATTGAATCAATTACAAGTGATCCTGAATCAGAAGAAGTAATAAAGAATACCAGTACTAATACAATAGCAATGAAAGAAAGCACACTCGCCATTGGCATTTCATCAAGCATTTGGAACATCGCCATAGGGACACTTGTTAGACCGTCAGTCCCAAGAGCACCAATACCATTAACTACTTGGTCAATTGCGATGCCACCATAGATAGACATCCACAGGATAGTAACCGCTGTTGGAATAAGTAATACCGCGGTTAAAAATTCACGGATTGTACGACCACGCGAAACACGCGCAATAAACATACCTACAAACGGTGACCATGAAATCCACCAAGCCCAGTAGAATACTGTCCAACCATGCATCCATGTTTCATCTTCACGGCCATGTGGGTTACTCAATGGAATAATGTTCTCTACATACCCCATTACCGTGTTAGGGATATTACCCATAGAGACCGCAAAACCAACTAAACATACAAATACTAGTAGTACTAAAGCAATGAGCATATTTACGTTACTAAGTAATTTAACGCCGCCATCAATGCCTCTAATAACAGAGACGACTGCTAGTAATGTAACACCTGTAATAACCAGAATTTGTGAACCTACGCCACCTTCAAAACCAAATACATGATTAATACCGGCAGAGGCTTGTTGTGCACCTAGCCCAAGTGACGTTGCTAAACCAAATAAGGTTGCTAATACAGCTAAAATATCAATTATGTGACCAGGCCACCCCCACGCTTTATCACCTAAAATTGGGTAAAAAATCGAACGAATAGAAAGTGGTAAGCCTTTATTGTAAGTAAAAAATGCTAACGAAAGCGCAACTACAGCATAAATTGCCCAAGGGTGAAGACCCCAATGGAACATAGTTGCACCCATTGCCATTTTCGCGGCTTCTGGTGTGTTAGCTGTTACATTGAGCGGTGTTTCATACCAACCAGTGTAGTATGCAACTGGTTCAGCAACCCCCAAAACATTAAGCCAATACCCATACCTGCAGCAAATAACATTGCCAGCCAAGAAATACGAGAGTGCGATGGTTTAGCATCGTCTCCGCCTAAGCGGATATTGCCATAAGGCGAAAAAATTAAAACTAGACAAAAAATAACAAAGAAGTTGGCGGCCCACATAAATAAGCCGTCAAAATTATTAATAATATCGGTTTTGATACCATTAAGTGTTGTTTTAGCTACTTCGGCATCTGACACTAATACGGCGATTAAAAAAAGTGCTATTAACCCTGCACTGATCCCGAATACAGGGTTATGTATATCAAATCCCCACTTTTGTACGTTGTCTTGACCTACGGTGTAGTCCGTATTATCAATACTGTACTTGTCATGATTCTCGCTCATGCAATACCTCATTGGTTAATGAAACAGGTTGGCTTAATGCCAGTTTTTTTTATAGTTCACTGTATTCGTCTTATTAGATTTATAACTAAAGCTAATAACACGAATAGTTAGAAGACTAACTAATTTAATTGCCCATCATACCTTTACTAATAGGGGAGTTAAATATTAAATGCAAAAGAATTAACACTTTGGCAAAACTTTAAGCTGCTTTTGTCTTTTTATTGTACACATCTGGCAACTGAACAAATGATAACTAATGTGTCAGCTAATTATTTTATAGTCGTATATAGCATTGAATGCAAAGCTAAGTGAATGAATATTCGGCCTAATCAGACAAGTAAATAACTAAAAAAACGCTAATGAATACGTAAAAAACTAAGTCAGCGTTTTAAAATCACTATTCATTTATTAAATGATTTATTAATGACATTTTAACTATGTTTTTATGATTTGGGATAATGAGTTAGATAGATATTGTTCATGAGGTTAATGAAAAAGCGAGATTGAAATAGTTTTTATAAAAAGCGACTAAATCTTACTGTTTAAACTAAATTGGTCAAAGGTTTATCTCACCTTTGAGATTTAATTTACAAAAATGGCAAAGAAACGCTGCGCTTGTAGAGAAGTGACAAACAACAGTGATTAAACATAAATGATTAAATTGAATGGCTTAGCTTTTTCATTCACTTCTCTTAGTGCCATAAAATTTCAAGAAATTATTCACTAAGACAGCGAAGAAAAGCTGCAGTTTTTAAGCTGCAGCGTAGATAGGGGGTAACTATTTTTTATATGCTTCATTGTGAACGCCTGCGGCGCGTCCAGATGGATCTGCATTGTTTTGAAATGATGCATCCCACGCCAGTGCTTCGGGGGTTGAACATGCTACTGATTTACCATGTGGTACACAGTTAGCAGAGGCATCGCCCGGGAAGTGCGATTCAAAAATACGGCGGTAAAAATACGCTTCTTTTGAATCTGGCGTGTTAATTGGGTATTTAAATTTAGCATTCGCTAGTTCTTGATCCGTTACTTGCTCATTCACATACTCTTTTAAAGTATCAATCCAGCTGTAGCCAACACCATCAGAGAATTGTTCTTTTTGACGCCATAACACGTCATCTGGAAGGTAGCCGTCGAAACCAGCACGTAAAATATGTTTTTCAATTTTTTCGTCTTTACACATTTTAGCTTCTGGGTTGATGCGCATGGCCACATCAACAAATTCTTTATCTAAAAATGGCACGCGTGCTTCAACACCCCAAGCAGCCATTGATTTATTAGCACGTAAACAATCAAACATATGCAGTTTTGATACTTTACGGTTTAGCTCTTCATGAAACTCTTGTGCATTGGGTGCTTTATGAAAATATAAATAACCACCAAATAATTCATCGGCACCTTCACCTGAAAGTACCATTTTAATGCCCATAGCTTTAATTTGGCGTGCCATTAAGTACATAGGGGTTGATGCACGAATAGTGGTTACATCGTAGGTTTCAATGTGATAAATCACTTCTTTAAGAGCATCAATACCTTGTTGAATAGTAAAAATAATAGGGTGGTGAATAGTGCCTATCATATCAGCCACTTTTTGCGCTGCAGCTAAATCGGGTGAGCCTTCTAAACCCACTGAAAACGAATGCAGTTTAGGCCACCATGCATCACTTTCATCGTTGTCTTCAATACGTTTTGCGGCAAAATGTTGAGTAATAGCTGAAATAACCGACGAATCTAATCCACCTGATAATAATACACCGTAGGGTACGTCACACATTAGTTGGCGTTTTACCGCGGCTTCTAGAGCATCTTTTACATCTTCTGCCTTGGCATCGTTGTTTTTAACTGCATCGTAGCTTTGCCAATCACGTTGGTAGTACGGTGTTAATTTACCGTCTTTGCTGTAAAGGAAATGCCCAGGTGGGAACTCTTCTATATGTTTACAAATAGGTGAAAGCGCTTTTAGCTCTGATGCTACATAAAAGTTGCCATGCTCGTCGTGGCCTGTATACAGCGGAATAATACCAATGTGGTCGCGACCAATTAGATAAGCATCTTGCTCTTCATCATATAAACAAAAGGCAAAAATACCATTTAAGTCATCTAAAAATGCAGGCCCTTTTTGTTTATACAGGGCTAAAATAACTTCACAATCTGACTGCGTTTGAAAATCAAACTCGACTTCTAAATTAGCGGCAAGCTCTTTGTGGTTATAAATTTCGCCATTTACCGCTAAAATATGCGTTTTTTCTGGGTTGTATAATGGTTGCGCACCGCTTGATACGCCTACTATTGCTAAGCGTTCGTGTACTAAAATTGCTTTGTCTGATGAATACACCCCTGACCAATCAGGCCCGCGGTGGCGAAGCAGTTTGGACATTTCGATTGCCTGAGCGCGTAACTGGCTGGGATCCGATTTAATATCGAGTACGCCGAATATTGAACACATAATTTTTCCTCATTCCTATTAAGTGCCTACGATAGCGAGTTTGCTAAAGACTAACCTTGTTTTATCAGAAATAAATACCTAAGTCACATGGCTTTTTTAAAATAATAAGAATAATTTATGCACCAAATAAATTAGCGCTGCACCAATGTGGTGATATTGGCAAGGAGATTAAAATGCAATGTGCAATTTTTAATTACGTTAAAGTTAAATTAAATTGCAAAAATTAGTTTGCCTTGCACTAAGAAAGTGCAAAGCGAAAAATAAATAAATAGCGGTTGAGTTACTCAGTGAGTGAGCGTGAGTGCACTATTAATTAATCCCAGTAGCGGCTTAAACTCAGCTTAAGTTGTGCTAGGTGAGCATCGAGCTTATTTTTTGCAGCATTTGCTTGCTCAAGTGATACAAATTCAAAGGTGATTGAATCGGCAGTTCTAAATTGTGCAAACTGATGTAAGTCGGCTTCTATCACATGCGCTATTAAAGGATAACCCCCAGTTGTTTGCCCGTCATTTAATAACACTATAGGATTGCCATCAGGTGGAAGCTGTATGCTCCCAGGTGCTACGGCTACAGAGGGCAATGAAAGTGTATGTTGCATAATATCAGCATTTTTATGATCTAAGCGCACCCCCATACGATTACTATTTGGATTAATAGTAAATGCGGTATCACAAAAAGCATTAATGCACTCGGGTGTTAGTAGCTCATAATGAGGACCAACATGTAAACGGATAATATTACGTTTAGGTGGGGTAAGGGCGCCCTTATTACATAACCAAGGTTTAGTATAAGGACTTATGGCTAGCACGTCGCCGCTTTGCAGTGCACGGCCATTAAAGCCTCCAATGGCTGCCCCTAAATCGGTAGATTTAGAACCCATAACCTCTGGGCATTCAATACCGCCTTTTACTGCAATATAAGCACGGGAGCCACCACGGCCAGTTGCAAATTTAAGTGTTTGCATTGCTTTTATTGGGTTACTCCAGCCTGGATAAAGTGGGTGTCCATCAAGGGTTGCTTTGAGGTCGGCTCCATGAAGGGCGATAACGGTATCACACTGAAATTGCAGTTCGCATAAACCCACGGTTAATTCCAGCACGGCAGCGTTGTCGGTGTTATTTAATAAACGGTTCGCAATAATGTGTGCATAGGTATCAAGGCTGCCTGAGCGGCTTACCCCTAAATGTCGAAAACCCACACGGCCTAAATCTTGAATTGTTAGTTGAATACCGCTCTTGATTACTTTAATCATTGCTTACTCCTTTTACAGGCACAAACTCTATGGTATCGCCAGGTTTAAATAAGCAAGGATTAGCCGCTTTAGAATCAAATAAGCAGGCATCAGTGTGAGCTATAATATGCCAACCACCTGGCGAATCTTCAGGGTAAATACCTGTTTGGTCTGCTCCAATGGCAATTGCGCCTTTAGGTACACTCACTCGCGGATTATCGCGCCTTGGGGTAAATAACCGTGAGTTGAGCCCATGTAAATAAGGAAAACCGGGAACAAAGCCTAAAAATAGAACGTGATATAACTCTTTACTATGTAAGTTAATCACTTCATCAATTGTGAGTTGATGATAGTTAGCTACGTAATCTAAATCTTCACCTTGGTAGTAGGTATTAATTTGGTGGTGCTGGCTATCAAACGGGTAATCATCCACTTCATCCCATAACTTAGCTAAGCTGTTGTACCATTTATGGAGCATTTCTGAAGACTTTAAATACAAAGTTAACGAGTTCATAGCCGGTACTAAATCAAAAAACTCATTACTATTTTTACAGTGCTGGGCTAACGCCCAAAGCTTTTTTGCGTCGCAAGTATGTGTGGTTCGCTGTAGTGAGAAACATCAAAAAGCAGGCTAGAGTTCGTTAAAATTTTTATACTAGGAATCATGCTCATACCGATAACTCATTAATATTAATTACATTTAAGCTATCACAGTCGCTGTACTATTACGATATTAATAGACAAGCTCGGATCGAATAAACTCCCTCATTCGTAAAGTTTTGTTGTGTGTGAAATTTATTGTTGAGTTTACAGGTCTGCTTTAGGGTCTGTTGACCTTTGCGGATTAAAATTGTTCAAACTAGGAGCGGTTTAATCGCGGCGCGAGTTTTGTAACCTAGTGGGCTAAGTAAAAACCGAGCAAAGCTTCCGCGTCCTGCTCACGCCCCTTACCTACATCCATGTAGGCAACAAAGGGTAAATCGCTCCTAGGCAGAACCCATCGGGCAGCGCCTGTTTGGCATTGATGCTGCGTTATCGCCTATTTATGGGTAATAACCACACCACATAGGCTCTGCCTTGCCTAAACACCAAACAGACTGCTGCAAATTTAACCTTGGAAGGTCAACAGACCCTAGAGTAACTAAAACTAAGAGGTAATCGTATGTTTAAGGGGTTAATATTATCTACATTTGCTATGTTGGGATTACTAAGTACGATGAGCGCTATCTCGTCAGATGAGGTAACTAAATCCAGTGATTTAAATGCCACCATGCATGTAGAAAAGCTAGTGCTTGGCTCGGGTTGTTTTTGGGGGGCAGAAAAACGCTATGAAGCACTTAATGGGGTACTCGATGCAGAGTCGGGTTATGCCGATGGGCATGGGTTTAAACCAACCTACAGAAATATAACTAAGCTATCGCGTCGCTTTGATGAAGATAACTACGCTGAAGTGGTGCAGGTTACATTTAATAGCAATATTATTTCGGCAAAAGAGCTGCTGCAAAATTATTACGAAAGCCACGATCCGACTCAAAAGAACCGCCAAGGTAATGATGTAGGCACTCAATATCGCTCTATTATTTTAACTACAAGTGACGAGCAAGCAAACACCGCGCTTGCGGTAACACAGCAGTATCAGCAGTTACTCACCAAAGCAGGTTATGGAACAATTGCTACACAAATTAAGCCACTTGAGCGCTTTTATTCTGCTGAAGAGTATCATCAAAATTATCTTGAAAAAATCCAAACGGCTATTGCCCAAACCATTCAACCGGTGTTGTTTTTAGTCAAGACGAAAAGCAGCAGGTTGATAACACTGCATTGTTGACTGGCAAACAAATTGTTATTTTAGACTCTCGTGATTACTGCCCTTACTGTGAAAAGTTTAAAGCGGCGGTAGCCAATGACTACAAAGGCACAATACCAATGACATTTCGCCATGCTGATCAGCTTAGCGGCTTAACTATCAAAAGTGCAACTTGGGCTACACCCACCATACTATTTTTAGAAGATGGAGTAGAAGTGTATTCTCGCCAAGGTTATATGGATGCCGAGCTGTTTTATAAAGCGCTAGGTGCATTTAAACTCGGTGACAGTGAAGCTTATAAAGTAGCGTTTAACGCTAAAACCGACAGCCCATATTGCAAAGAATACGCTATTTTTAAAAACACCCCCGATGGCATTTTTATCGATAAACTCAGTGGTGAACCCTTGTTTGATACCCGCGACAGATTTAATTCGGGTACTGGCTGGTTGTCGTTTACACACCCTGTAAAAGACAGCGTAACGCAGCATGAAGATAACAGTTGGGGAATGCAACGTATTGAGCTTAAATCTAAAAGTACCGGGATTCATTTAGGGCATTTATTCCCGGGTGAAGGGCGAAATGGTCAAGATAGATATTGTATTAATGCCACTGTATTAGAATTTGTTGCTCGTGAGGAAATAAACAGATCAGATGATGTTTAAGCTAATTAGCAAATAGGCAAATTTTAAGCAAAAAAAGCAGCGATACTTAAAAAAGGTCGCTGCATTTCAATTGACAACATCTTCACACACAATAAAGATTCGGGGGTTGTATTAGTAATAACTAATGCTGGATTATTGTTGCTGATGTGAATGTAAATAAAAACAACTCAAGCTCAGTCACCACCGAACTTGAGTTGCTTTTTACACTGACAACATCTTCACACACAATAAAGATTCTTATATTTATTGGCGGGTGTAAGCGTAAAATAAAAACAACCCAAGCTAAGTCACCACCGAACTTGAGCTGTTTTTTACACTGACAACATCTTCACACACAATAAAGATTCTTTTTTACTAGCTTGTTGTTACAAACTAATTAAATTTGGTTTCAGTAACGCGTTTTATTATTTTTGGTCGTTGCTGATTTGTTGAGTTAACTTTAGAGCTTTTACTCAATTTCGACAAGCGATAAAAACAAAACTAATAAGTGAAAAAAACTAATCTATAAATTCAGTCAATAAGGAGTTATTCAAGTGGTTGATAATGCTGGTTATATTTTATTTTTTTAGATTTTCGTGAGACACAAAAAAATATTTAAAAAAGGTCGTAAATAACAAAACGCCCATAAAAGGGCGTTTAATTAATAGTCACTTTGTTTGTCTGAAGGTGTTAATTACCCACTTGGCAAACAAGTCGAGCGGGTGGTTTGCTGTACTAGAGCCGTGTTGTACCAAGTAGTATTTATCTTTGGTGGTAAGGGGTTGTTCAAACAGTTTATAGAGCCATTGCTCATCCAGCCAGCTTTGGCTAATTGGTAGAGGAATAAGTGCAATCCCCATTCCTTGCTGCGCCGCCCTTGCTACACCAAACATACTATCTATTTGAATAATTTGTGTTGGTGAAAAGTCATCAATCCCAACTTTTTCTGCCCACTGATGCCAAGCCCAAGGCCTTGCTTTATGCACAATAAGGGGTACTTGGTTAAGTGCCTGACAATGATCGTTTTGCCATTGTTCAAGCAGCTTTTTATTACACGCTGGAATATATTCTAAATTAAATAACTCGGTAGCCAGTCCATCAAGTGGTTTACTTGAAGATAAAATTATAGATAAATCACTTTGGCGGGTTAATTCCTTTCGAGTTTTAAGGGTATCCATGTGTAAATTAATGTTAGGGTGCTCGCTGGTCCATTCACTGAGCTTAGGCATTAACAATTCACTGGCAAAAAATTCGGGCAGGGTAATGGTTAAGTTTACATTTTGTTGTAACTGACTAAATTCATTAATGGTACTCTCTAGCATATTTATAATTGGATAAATTGCTTCAAAAAAGTTTTTACCTGCAGGCGTTAAACTAATAGATCGAGTTTGTCTTTGAAATAAATCAATGCCTAGCTGCTCTTCTAGCTGTTTAATTTGGTGGCTTACAGCCGAGGGCGTTAAGTAAAGCTCTTTAGCAGCGTGTTTAAAACTTAAGCTTTTTGCGGCAAAACAAAAAGAGCGAAGGCCGCGAATAGGTGTTTGCATGGTATCCAGTATAAAGTTATTTCAATCGCCTAGTAATAGGCAATAATTAAACCAAAAATAAAAACTAACTATATCAGCAATTTATTTATTTTATTAGGTCGAATTCACCTAAGTGGTGCGTTAAATTGTCACTATAGTGCAAAAACTAAAATATAGACAAAAAAATCCCTCTTACGAGGGATTTTGGGTAACTCAGCGCCATTGGCACTGGGAATGAGGTCGGTACAGAGTGAAATTATGAGTGGTTTAAAACACCATCTCAGGAATATCACCATTAACAAGCAATTTACCTGCCGTTTTGCTAATAATTTCATCAACTGATACGCCTGGTGCGCGTTCTAGTAAATGAAATGCGCCGTCTTTTACTTCTAGAACGGCTAAATCAGTAACTATTTTTTTAACACAGTTAACGCCCGTTAGCGGTAACGTACAGCTTTCTAATAACTTAGAATCGCCGTGTTTACTGGCATGGGTCATGGTAACAATAATGTTTTTTGCACCTGCGACTAAATCCATCGCTCCGCCCATGCCTTTAATTAATTTTTTAGGGATCATCCATGAGGCTATAGAACCGTTTTGGTCTACCTCAAACGCACCCAGAACGGTTAAGTCTACATGACCACCCCGTATCATGGCAAAACTATCTGCACTATTAAATATAGCTGCACCGGTAGCTGCCGTCACGGTTTCTTTACCCGCGTTGATCATATCCGCATCAACAGTGGCTTTAGTAGGGTATTCGCCCATGCCTAAAAGACCATTTTCGGACTGTAGCATAACTTCTATGCCATCGGGTACATAGTTTGCGACGAGTGTCGGAATACCAATGCCCAAATTAACATAAAACCCATCTTGTAACTCTTGAGCTACGCGCATTGCGACTTGTTCACGTGATAATGCCATTGTTAGTGCTCCTGCTTAATCTCGTGTGGTAACACGTTCAATGCGTTTTTCAAAGTTACCTTTTATAACGCGGTTAACAAAAATTCCTGGCGTATGTATTTGGCTTGGCTCAAGTTCGCCTGGCTCAACAATTTCCTCTACTTCTGCAACGGTAATTTTACCCGCAGTAGCCGCCATTGGATTGAAGTTCATGGCTGTATGACGAAATACTAAGTTGCCGTAGCGATCCGCTTTCCATGCTTTTACAATAGCGAATTCACCGGTAATTGACTCTTCTAAAATATAAGGGCGACCATTAAATTCTTTTACTTCTTTACCCTCAGCAACCGGTGTGCCGTAACCTGTGGCTGTATAAAAAGCAGGTATTCCTGCACCACCAGCACGCATTTTTTCAGCAAGAGTACCTTGTGGCGTAAGTTCTACATCAATCTCGCCACTTAGTAGTTGCTGTTCAAACAAGGCATTTTCGCCAACGTATGAGGCGACCACCTTTTTAATTTGCTTGTCGTGCAGTAACAGCCCTAAACCAAAGTCATCAACACCACAGTTATTGGAAACAACGGTTAATTCTTTAGTTTGCATTTTTTTAATTTGGGCAATTAGCCCCTCAGGGATACCACATAAGCCAAAACCACCGGCTATTATTGTATCGCCGTCTTTTAAACCTTCCATTGCAGCTTCATAACTAGAAACTACTTTATCAAAACCGGCCATGAGTCACTCCTCATTCTGTGCTATATAATTATTGTGCGTGTAATGCTGCAGAAACCTTGCTAGCAGGTTGTTTGTTCAGTGCACTCGTAATTTGCCAACCTGCCTCAGCAAGTCTTTGTAAATCAATTCCATGCTCAATGCCAAGCCCTTGCAGTAAGTATACAACATCTTCGGTGGCAACATTTCCTGACGCGCCTTTGGCATATGGGCAGCCACCAAGGCCGGCAACAGCACTGTCAACCGTTGCTATACCAAGGTTTAGAGCAGCGTAAATATTTGTGAGCGCTTGCCCGTATGTGTCATGAAAATGTACAGCAAGTTTAGATTTATCAATATGTTTAAGTAGCAATGTAAGTAGCTCTATTACTTTAGCGGGTGTGCCAACACCTATGGTGTCACCTAGACTAATTTCATAACAGCCCATTTTTAAGAGTTTAGCAGCAACAGCCAGTACAGTATGAGGGTCAACATCTCCCTCATACGGGCAACCTAACACACAACTTACATAACCGCGTACGCGAATGTTATGCGCCTTTGCAAAAGCCATAACTTCACTAAAACGCGCCAAACTTTGCTCAATAGAGCAGTTAATATTTTTTGGCAAAATGCTTCGCTCGCTGCGGTAAATATTGCAAATTCTTTAATACCTACAGCATGAGCTGCCTCTGCCCCTTTTAAATTAGGGGTAAGGGCACTGAGATTAACCTCAGGTAAATTAAGTGCGCTTATTACTTCACTAGAGTCTGCCATTTGTGGCACCCATTTAGGTGAGACAAACGCACCAGCTTCTATGTCTTTTATGCCTGCAGCGGCGAGTGCGTTAATAAGCGTTATTTTATCAGCAGTTTCTACAGCGGCTTCATTTTGAAGTCCATCTCTGGCGCCCACTTCAACAATGCGCACTGCTTTAGGTAATAATGAACTCATATTAAGCGGGTTCCTCTGCTGTTGTGTCTTCAACTATGGCCAGTAAAGCGCCATGGCTTACCAGTTCACCCTCAGCAAAACAGTAACTTTTTAATACGCCATCATGTGGGGCATTAAGCGTGTATTCCATTTTCATTGCTTCAATTATAACCACTGCATCGCCTTTAGTAATGGTACTTCCCACCTCTAACAAGTGTTTAACTACAGTACCATTAAGTGGCGCAGCAAGAGGTAATGCCTCATTTTCATGTGAGCTGATGAAATGTTTATCAACACATTCAAACTTAGTTTGCAGTGCTTGGTTCATTACAGTAATGGCATTATCAACGTGGCTAACATGCGCAGTGTGTTTAGCGCCATTAATCGATACGTTGCAGTAGCCATTAGTTAACTCACCTTGCACTTCAAAGGTGTTGTCATTAATGGTCATACTATAGCCCTGCGCGGTTTTTATTGCGTTTAAGGGGGTATCGCTAAATGGAATGTTAACTTGTTGCGGCGCATTTAAACTAAACCCATGTAATTGTTGCCATGGATTTGCACTACTTGTATTACTACCAAGTGATGCTAAATACGCAAAACCTGCAATTAAGCGGCTAGTTTGTAATAAAGATGGGTCAATAGTAACTAACGCTTCACCTTGCTCTGCAATAAAGTGGGTGCTTGGAGCACCTTGTTTAAAGCGTGGATGAATCGCTAAATTATATAAAAAGCTGATATTAGTGCTAAATCCGGCTAAATGAAATTGTGTTAATGCTTGTTGTAAACGCGAAAGTGCTTGGTCGCGGTTATCATCATGAACAATAAGTTTGGCAATCATTGGATCGTAATACGGGCTTATTTCATCACCTTGGGCAATACCAGTATCAATACGAACATATTCACTGTTCGCGGGCGTATATAGTGCCTCAATAGTGCCAGAGCACGGAATAAAGTCATTACTTGGATCTTCAGCGTAAATACGTGCTTCAAAGCTGTGGCCTTGTAGCTGAATATCTGCTTGCGCTAAAGGTAACGCTAAACCACTGGCTACATTAATTTGCCAATTAACTAAATCAACGCCGGTGACCATTTCACTCACTGGGTGCTCTACTTGCAAGCGAGTATTCATTTCCATGAAAAAGAACTCATCACCACAGAGTAAAAATTCCACAGTGCCAGCGCCTCGGTAGTCAATTGCTAGGGCACATCTTACCGCGGCTTCGCCCATTTCTTTTCGCAATGAGTCTGATAAACCGGGGGCAGGCGCTTCTTCAATCACTTTTTGATGCCGACGCTGCAATGAACAATCACGATCACCTAAATACACACAGTTGCCATAGTTATCAGCAAATACTTGCACTTCAACATGGCGTGGTTGGTCAACATAACGCTCAAGCAAAACCAGATCATTACCAAAACCGGCAATAGCTTCACGTTTAGCACCTTCTAATGCGCTTATAAACTCACTGGATTTTGAAACTATACGCATGCCCTTACCACCGCCACCAAAGGCCGCTTTGATAAGCACAGGGTAGCCAATTTTTTCAGCCTCAGCTTGTAAAAAGCTAGGGTCTTGTTTATCGCCATAATAACCTGGCACCAAAGGAACATTAGCGGCTGCCATAATTTCTTTTGCACGGGTTTTAGAGCCCATAGCTTCTATGCTGCTTGCTGGTGGCCCAATAAAGGCAATGTTATTGGCTTCACAAACGTTAGCAAATTCGCTGTTTTCAGATAAAAATCCATAGCCCGGGTGAATACAATCAGCGCCACTTATTTTGGCAACGTTTAGTATTTTATCTGCAACTAGGTATGAGTCTTTACTCGGCGCTGCACCAATGTGGTAGGCTTCATCAGCCATTTTTACATGTTGAGCGTTTTTATCTGCATCTGAATAAACTGCAACTGTGGTCAAGCCCATTTGCTTAGCTGTTCGCATAATACGACAAGCAATCTCTCCACGGTTAGCAATTAGAATTTTTTGTAAGTGTACTGTGTTCATAATGCGTCCTAGAGTTGCCATTGGGGAGGGCGTTTTTCAAAAAAGGCAGTTAGACCTTCTTGACCTTCTTCTGATACACGAATTTTGGCTATACGTTCTGCAGTGAGCGTAATTATTTCGTTATCAATTTCTTTGTTTGCCACATCATTAATAAGCGCTTTAGCTGCTTTAACCGCTACCGGGCCATTATCTATCAGCGTTTGTAGTAGGTTATCCAGTGCACAGTCTAAATTTCCAGTAATTTGGTGAATTAGCCCCAACTGCTTGGCCGTATGCGCATCAAATACTTCAGCCGTTAAAAAATAACGACGAGCAGCGCGCTCACCAATAGCTTTTATTACATAAGGGCTTATAACAGCAGGAATTAAGCCTAATTTAACTTCACTTAAACAAAATTGAGCGTCATCTTTGCTGAGCGCAATATCACAGCAAGCAATTAATCCCAAAGCACCACCAAATGCAGCACCTTGTACCGCACAAATAGTAGGGTGCGGGCTTTGTGCTAATACTTGCATTAGCTTTGCCAGCTGCATTGAATCGGCCAAATTATCGTTATAGTTGTTATCTGCCATCGATTTCATCCAGGCTAAATCGGCACCGGCTGAAAAGTGTTTACCCTCAGTTTTTAATACTAGGGCACGAATATCGAGGGTATTAGCATGTTCAATACATTGAATGAGCTCATGGATAACGTCGCTATTAAAGGCATTGCGTTTTTCTGGGCGACTTAAAACAAGTACAGCCACATTAGATTTTGTTATTTGTAGTGTTACTGACATTTTAAGCTCCGATTACATTCTAAATACGCCAAATTTCGATTCACGCTCAGGGGCATTTTTAGCTGCGCTAAGTGCAAGCCCAAGAACATTGCGTGTATCAGCAGGGTCAATAATGCCATCATCCCATAAACGGGCACTGGCATAATAAGGGTGACCTTGCTGTTCGTATTGATCGATGATTGGCTTTTTAAAATCGTTAATTTGTTGCTCGCTCATGCTTTCGCCTTTGCGGGCCAAACCATCTTGTTTTACTTGCGCCATTACACCAGCGGCTTGTTCACCACCCATAACTGAAATACGGGCATTCGGCCACATCCACATCATGGTCGGTTCAAACGCGCGACCACACATACCATAGTTACCTGCACCGTATGAGCCACCGATTAGAATAGTAAATTTGGGTACATCGGCACACGATACCGCCATCACCATTTTAGCGCCGTGCTTAGCAATGCCTTCAGACTCGTATTTTTTACCAACCATAAAACCAGTAATGTTTTGTAAAAATACCAGCGGAATGTTGCGCTGAGCACACAGTTGAATAAAGTGCGCGCCTTTTTGCGCAGACTCACTAAATAAAATACCGTTGTTAGCCACTATGCCTACGGGGTGACCATAAATGCTGGCAAAGCCTGTTACCAGTGTTTCACCAAAGTAGCGTTTAAATTCATCAAACGATGAATCATCAACAGTACGCGCAATGACCTCACGCACATCAAATGGCTTTTTAAGATCAGTACCGACAATGCCGTAAAGCTCGTTAATATCATAACGAGGGGCTTTTACTTCTTCGAGTAATGGTGAGGTAGGGCGCGAATAGTTAATACGTTCAATACATTGGCGAGCAATCGATAACGCATGAGCATCATTTTCAGCGTAATGATCGGCAACACCTGATGTTTTACAGTGTACATCGGCGCCACCAAGTTCTTCTGCAGTAACTACTTCACCGGTTGCGGCTTTTACCAGCGGCGGACCTGCTAAAAAGATAGTGCCTTGCTCTTTTACAATAATACTTTCATCGGCCATAGCAGGAACATACGCACCACCTGCAGTACATAACCCCATAACCACGGCAATTTGTGGAATGCCTTTACCCGACATACGCGCTTGGTTGTAAAAAATACGACCAAAATGCAGTTTGTCAGGGAATACGTCGTCTTGCTCAGGTAAGTTTGCGCCACCTGAGTCAACTAAATAAATACACGGTAAATGACAACGTTCGGCGATGTCTTGTGCGCGTAAATGCTTTTTAACAGTCAGCGGGAAATAGGTACCACCTTTTACTGTCGCATCATTAGCAATCACCATACATTCAACGCCTTTAACGCGACCAATACCCGCAACAACCCCTGCACAAGGAATATCTTGTTCATAAACGCCAAAGGCAGCAAATTGCGATATTTCTAAAAATGGCGAGCCTTCATCTAGCAAAGTGGTAATACGGTCACGGACAAACAATTTACCGCGGCCTTCATGGCGCTCTTTTAGCGCAGCTCCACCGCCTAAACGTATTGTTGCTGCTTTGTTGCGTAAATCATCTACTAGCGCCGACATATTGTTGTGATTTTGCACAAAATTTGGATCATGCGGATTAACGCTCGATTTTAAAATCGTCATAACTAATCCTTAGCGGCTTTCAGTGAATAATTCGCGACCAATTAACATACGGCGTATTTCTGAGGTGCCTGCACCAATTTCATACAATTTCGCATCACGCAGTAAGCGACCTGTTGCGTATTCGTTTATGTAACCATTGCCGCCTAAAATCTGAATTGCATCTAATGCCATTTTAGTTGCAAGCTCAGCAGCGTATAAAATTGCGCCAGCAGCGTCTTTACGGGTGGTTTCGCCGCGATCGCATGCTTTTGCTACTGTGTACACATATGAGCGAGCTGCATTCATTTGTGTATACATATCAGCAATTTTGCCTTGTATTAACTGAAATTGACCAATAGGGCTGTCGAATTGCTTACGCTCATGGATGTAAGGCACCACAATATCCATACACGCTTGCATTATGCCAAGTGGGCCAGCCGCTAAAACAACACGCTCATAATCAAGGCCACTCATAAGTACCTTAACGCCTTCGTTTAAGTTGCCTAAAATATTTTCTTCGGGTACTTCGCAGTTTTCAAATACCAATTCACAGGTATTTGAACCACGCATGCCGAGTTTGTCGAGCTTTTGAGCGGTTGAAAACCCCGGGAAAGTTTTTTCTACAATAAAGGCTGTAATTCCTTTAGCGCCGGCGTTTAAATCTGTTTTTGCATAAATAACCAACGTATCAGCGTCAGGGCCATTAGTGATCCACATTTTATTACCGTTTAAAATGTACTTATCGCCTTTTTTCTCTGCTTTGAGTTTCATAGAAACAACATCAGAGCCCGCATTAGGCTCACTCATAGCCAGCGCACCAATGTGCTCGCCACTAATTAGTTTAGGTAAGTATTTTTCTTTTTGTGCTTGTGAACCATTGCGGTTTATTTGATTAACACACAGGTTAGAATGCGCACCGTAGCTTAAACCAATAGAGGCACTTGCACGGCTAATTTCTTCCATGGCAATAACGTGTTCTAAATAGCCTAAACCAGCACCACCAAACTCTTCATCCACGGTCATGCCAAGCACGCCCATTTCACCCATTTGCGGCCAAAGTTCATTGGGGAACGCATTATCAAGGTCAGTTTTTTCAGCTAGTGGGGCAATTTCTTGACTGGCAAAGCTGTTTACGTGACTGCGGATCATATCTGCAGTTTCGCCAAGGCCAAAGTTCATTTCTTTATATAGTGAAATAGTGCTCATGATTAATTCCTGTGTGTTGATGACGTTGTTATATTTTATTCATCTATTTTGCTAAGCGTGTCGCGACAGCGACGTTCAGCGGTGACCAGTTCCATAAGAACCACTTTAATGTCATCCATCTGTTGTGAAAGATCGGCTTTTTTCTCACTGATAAGGTCAAGCATAGTAACTAACTGTTTTGCACTTGATTTATCAGCATCATACAGCTCAAACAAACGACCTGTTTCAGCTAAGGTGAAACCTAAACGCTTGCCGCGCAGTATTAGCTTTAGGCGAACCTTGTCGCGCTTTGAGTAAATGCGTGTTTGGCCATTGCGCTCTGGCGATATTAACCCTTGGTCTTCGTAAAAACGGATAGAGCGGGTAGTAATATCAAATTCTTTAGCCAATTCACTAATGCTAAAAGTTTGTTCGTTTTTAGCCGGCTCGTTGGCTGAATTTGCAAAGTTTGTTTGATTATCTGATTTCATTGTAATGTTTACCTCATTCGAATAACTCCAATATAAGTGAAGTTTACGTAAAGGTAAAGTGCGATCTGGTTGTTATACTTTAGACGTATAAAATAAAAGCGGAATTATAGCAGAAGTTGAGTGTTTATAAACGTTATAAGCTAGTTAGACAGCATGTAATAAATTTTTAGCAAGCTAACTTTACAGTTTTTACACTAATTAGAAAGTTGATTTTAGATTTACGTTGGCGTAAACGTAAATTTTATGTATGCTCGTATTTATCAGATTAGTTTAAACATTAAGCTAAACATAATAAAACATGTTTGCGTTAATTGAAAATGGAGCCTTTTATGTCTTTCGAAAGCGTTGTAATTGTAGCAGCAAAACGCACCCCAATGGGTGGATTTATGGGCGCACTAAGTGATGCGCAGTCTACCGAATTAGGTGCTACGGCCATTGCAGGTGCACTTGCTCAAACGGGTTTAAGCAATGATGCAATTGATGAAGTAATTATGGGCTGCGTATTGCCAGCCGGTTTAGGCCAAGCACCTGCGCGTCAAGCAATGCTTAAAGCGGGGCTTGCACTAAGCACCGGTGCTACCACTATTAATAAAGTATGTGGCTCGGGTTTAAAAGCAGCGATGTTAGCGAATGATTTAATAAAAGCAGGTTCTATTGAATCAGCAATCGCAGGTGGTATGGAAAGCATGACCAATGCGCCTTATTTTATTCCTAAAGCCCGTGGCGGTATGCGAATGGGCCATGGCGAAATTAAAGATCACATGATGAGTGATGGCCTAGAAGACGCTTACGACAACAAAGCAATGGGTTGCTTTGCTCAAGATACAGCCGATGAATACGGTATTGGTCGTGAGCAAATGGATAATTTTGCATTAAGCTCACTGACTAAAGCAAACGCAGCTATAGACAATGGTAGCTTTGAGAACGAGATTACTCCGCACACTATAAAAACGCGTAAAGGCGATGTCACCGTTTCAATTGATGAGCAACCAGGTAATGCGCGTCCAGATAAAATACCAAGCTTAAGAGCTGCATTTAAAAAAGACGGCACTATTACTGCCGCTAACTCATCGTCTATTTCAGATGGTGGTGCTGCGCTAATACTAATGAGCGAATCAAAAGCAAAAGCTGAGGGCTTAACACCACTTTGCAGAATTGTTGCTCACAGCACTCATTCTCAAAAACCAAGTGAATTTACTGTAGCCCCAGTGGGCGCAATGAACAGCGTACTTGAAAAAGTAGGCTGGACAACCGCCGATGTTGATTTATGGGAAATTAATGAAGCATTTGCCATGGTTACTATGTTGGCTATTAACGAATTAAAGCTCGATGAAAGCAAAGTAAACGTTAATGGTGGTGCCTGTGCATTGGGTCACCCAATTGGTGCTAGTGGCGCACGTATTTTAGTAACACTTATTCATGCGCTTAAAAACCGAGGCCTTAAAAAAGGCGTCGCGTCTTTATGTATAGGTGGCGGTGAAGCCGTTGCTATGGCAGTCGAAGCACTTTAACTGATAACAAAGCCGCAGCAACTATAACAATCACAGCGCTGCGGCAATTAAATTGACTCAATAGGATTTATTATGCACCAAGTACCCTTACTAATTAACGGCGAGTTCGTTCAGTCAACGTCAAATGAATTAATTGATGTTGTAAACCCAGCTAATCAAGAAGTGCTCGCGCAAGTGCCATGTGCAACAGACGCAGAGATGGATGCGGCGATTGCATCAGCCAGCGAAACATTTAAAACGTGGAAAGATGTGCCTATTACAGAGCGAGCGCGCATCATGATGAAATACGCGGCGCTATTAAAAGAGCATCATGACGAACTAGCCACTATTATTTGTCACGAATTAGGTAAAACCTTTGAAGATGCAAAAGGTGATGTGTGGCGTGGTATTGAGGTAGTTGAACAAGCTGCTAATGCGCCGTCGTTAATGATGGGTGAAACCATGGAAAACGTAGCGCGTAAAATCGATACGTATTCTTACATGCAACCACTGGGTGTGTGCGCAGGTATTACTCCATTTAACTTTCCAGCAATGATCCCATTGTGGATGTTCCCACTGGCCATTGTGTGTGGTAATACCTTTATTTTAAAACCGTCTGAGCAAGATCCACTTACTCCTATGCGCTTAGCTGAGCTATTTATTGAAGCCGGTGCACCTAAAGGCGTTTTACAAGTTGTACATGGTACAAAACCACAAGTAGACCGCTTATTAGAAGACAAAGCCGTTCGTGCTATTTCATTTGTGGGTTCATGTGGTGTAGGTGCATACATTTACTCTAAAGGCACACAAAACTTAAAACGTGTTCAAGCGTGTGTTGGCGCTAAAAACCACATGGTAATTATGCCTGATGCGACTAAATCGCATGTTGTTAATAACCTTGTGGGTGCCTCTGTAGGGGCGGCAGGTCAGCGCTGTATGGGTATTTCTGTGGCGGTATTTGTTGGTCAAGCAAAAGACTGGGTTGATGAAATTAAATCAGGCTTTGAAGGTGTACGCCCAGGTGTTTGGGATGATGCAGGCGCGGCTTATGGCCCACAAACATCGCCTGCTGCAAAAGCACGTATTTTATCACTGATTGCCGATGGTAAAGCACAAGGCGCTACCTGTTTAATTGATGGCTCTGATTTTACTGTTGAAGGTTACGAGCAAGGTAACTGGGTAGGTCCTACGTTATTTACTGATGTAACCAAAGATATGAACTTGTACAAAGAAGAGATTTTTGGCCCAGTATTGGCGTGTATGTTTGTTGATACCCTTGAAGAAGCCATTGCGCTTATTAACGAAAGCCCTTACGGCAATGGTACCTCACTATTTACCTCAAGTGGTGCGGTTGCACGTAAATTCCAACACGAAATTGAAGTGGGTCAAGTGGGGATTAATGTGCCAATTCCTGTGCCATTACCATTTTTCTCGTTCACGGGTTGGAAAGGCTCATTCTACGGTGATACTCACACGTATGGTAAACAAGGTATTCGTTTTTACACAGAAACTAAAACCATTACCTCACGCTGGTTTGAAGATGATATCGCTTCAGGCCCAAATATGAGTATTAATCTTAAGTAACATTTTAACCGCATAATTAATAAAAAAGAGGGGCACAACACACAGTGTTGTCGCTCCTCACTAATAACTCCCTTGATGGGATGCACCGACAACAAACAAAACACAACAAGAGGTCTACCATGGACTTTAACTTATCTGAAGATCAACAAGCTTTTGCGCAAACGGCGCGTCAATTCGCAGAATCTGAACTAGCACCACATGCAGCTAAGTGGGATCGCGAACATATTTTCCCAAAAGACACCATTAAAGCCGCTGGTGAGCTTGGTTTTTGTGGCTTATACACGCCAGAAGAAGCCGGTGGTTTAGGTTTATCTCGTTTAGATTCAAGCATTATTTTTGAGCAGCTTGCACTGGGTTGTACAGCTACTACGGCTATGCTGACCATTCATAATATGGCAACCTGGATGATTGCAAGCTTTGGTACCGATGCAGTAAAAGACAAATACGTTGAGCAATTGGTAATGGGTGAATTACTGGCATCGTACTGTTTAACTGAGCCAGGCTCTGGCTCTGATGCTGCGTCATTAAAAACTAAAGCAGTTCGCGATGGCGATGAGTATGTTATTAACGGCTCAAAAATGTTTATTTCTGGCGCCGGTGAAACAGAAATTTTAGTTGTAATGGCTCGTACAGGGGCTGATGGCCCAAGTGGCATTTCAGCGTTTGTTGTACCAGCAGATGCCAAAGGTATTGAGTACGGCAAAGCAGAAGAAAAAATGGGTTGGAACGCACAACCAACACGCTTAATTAGTTTTGAAGATGTACGAATTCCAGCAGCAAACTTATTAGGTCAAGAAGGCGAAGGCTTTAAGTTTGCCATGCAAGGCTTAGATGGCGGCCGTATTAATATTGCAACTTGCTCTATTGGTACTGCACAAGCGGCACTTAATACTGCACGTGAGTATTTAAAAGAGCGTACCCAATTTGGTAAGCCATTGGCAGCATTTCAAGCGCTACAATTTAAAATTGCCGATATGAATACCGAGCTTGTAGCAGCGCGCCAAATGGTACGACTCGCGGCGTTTAAACTTGATACTAACGACAGTGAAAAAACCACTTACTGTGCTATGGCTAAACGCTTTGCAACCGATGTTGGTTTTACTGTGTGTAACGATGCGCTGCAAATTCATGGTGGCTATGGTTACATTAAAGAGTACCCACTTGAGCGCCACGTACGTGACGTACGTGTTCATCAAATTCTAGAAGGCACTAACGAAATTATGCGCGTGATTATTGCGCGTCGTATCTTAGCCGAATCAGCCAGCGAAGTTTTATAAGGAGATTAGTATGTCAAATCCTAGCATTGAGTTAACTATTGAAGGTCATGTTGCTATTTTAACTATGTCGAATCCGCCAGCGAATACCTGGACGAAAGACACCTTAGTGGCGCTTAAAGACACAGTTAATCAGCTCAACACCAATAAAAATATTTATGCATTAGTACTGACTGGTGAAGGCGAGAAGTTTTTTAGCGCCGGTGCCGACCTAAATGTATTTGCCAGTGGCGATAAAGGTGTCGCCGCAGATATGTCATGTGTATTTGGTGAAGCGTTTGAAGCGCTAACTAATTTTAGAGGCGTGTCGGTTGCAGCCATTAATGGCTATGCAATGGGTGGCGGGCTTGAAGTAGCGCTTGCTTGCGACATTCGTATTGCAGAAGAGCAAGCACAAATGGCATTGCCTGAAGCAAAAGTGGGTTTATTACCCTGTGCCGGTGGAACGCAAAACTTAGCATGGCTAGTGGGCGAAGGCTGGGCAAAACGCATGATTTTATGCGGTGAGCGCTTAAAAGCCGATAAAGCCCTACAAATTGGCTTAGTGGAAGAAGTGGTTGCACAAGGTGAAAGCTTTGCAGCAGCACTAAAACTAGCAAACCAAGTAGCAGATCAAAGCCCATCGTCGGTTGCTGCATGTAAAACATTGATTCAAAAAGGGCGTCATCAACCTATGGCAAATGCATTGCCACTGGAACGTGAACTGTTTGTTGGTTTATTTGATACCGAAGATCAGCAAGAGGGCGTTAACGCCTTTTTAGAAAAGCGTAAAGCTAATTGGGTGAATGGCTAATGAGTGAATTAACCCGTTTAAATTCAGCTGATGCTGCCGTGGTATTTGAAACGGCAACCACAGACAATGGCCGACTCATTGGTTTTGCAACGCTTAACGCGCCTAAGTCATTAAACGCGTTAAATTTTGAGATGATCAGCTTACTCGAGCCGCAACTACAGCAATGGGACAAAGACGATAATATTGCATTAGTGGTACTTAAAGGCGCAGGTGAAAAAGCATTTTGCGCCGGTGGCGATGTAGTGAGCTTACACAAAGCAATGAGTGAAGGTAAACCGAGCTCACTGGTTGAAGAGTTTTTTACTCAAGAGTATCAGCTCGATTACCTAATTCACTGCTACAACAAACCCATTTTAGTCTGGGGTAACGGTATTGTAATGGGCGGCGGTTTAGGTTTAATGGCCGGTGCTAGTCATCGTGTGGTTACCGAAACATCACGCATTGCTATGCCAGAGCAAACTATTGGGCTTTACCCTGATGTAGGCGGCAGTTATTTTTTACATAAAATGCCCGCCCATGTTGGTTTGTTTTTAGGGCTGACCTCAGCATCAATTAATTGTGAAGACGCTAAGCTTGTATCGCTTGCCGATCACTTTGTAAATGCTGATAAATACCCAGAGCTTGTTGAAGCATTACTCAATACTAAATGGGGTAAAACAGCAAGTTTAAATCACGACAAGCTAAGTACCTTGCTTATTGAGTTAGATAACAACTTTAGCCGTATGCCAAAAGGCAATTTAAAAGCAAACTTAACCTTGGTTCAAAAGCTTGGCGAGTTTGGCACGTTACAGCAGCAGGTCGATTACATTTTAAATCTAAACACTGAGGATAAATGGCTACAACGCGCACAAAAATCGTTGGCGCATGGTTGCCCATTAAGTTGTGCCTTAGTGAGTGAGCAGCTCAAACACAGCAAAGGCAAAAACTTAGCTGACTGTTTTAAAATGGAATTGGTCATGTCGGTTCGTGCTGGCGAAGTGGGCGAGTTTCAAGAAGGTGTACGTGCCTTACTAATCGATAAAGACGGTGCGCCACAGTGGCAATTTAAAACCCTTAAGGATGTGCCAAACGAAGTAGTAGAGAGCTTTTTTGCAAATCGCTTTGGCGAGCAACATCCGCTAGAGCCGTACTTTTCACAACTAAATTTACAAGGGTAAAGCGATGAGTAAACTTAATATAGGATTTATTGGTTTAGGAAACATGGGCGGCCCAATGGCAGCAAACTTAGTTAAAGCTGGCCACAGTGTGCGCGTGTTTGACTTAAGTGCAGAGGCCGTTAAAGAGCTTGTGAATCATGGGGCTAGTGCGGCGCAAAGCGCCAGTGACTGTGCGCACGAGGCTGATGTGCTAATTAGCATGCTACCGGCAAGCAAACATGTTAAATCACTTTATTTAGGCACAGACGAACAACCGGGTTTAATTAAAGTACTAAGTAAAAGCACGTTAGTGATTGATTGTTCAACCATAGATGCACAATCGGCTCGTGATGTAGGCCATGCCCTTGGCGAGCAAGGCATTGCGTTTGTTGATGCACCGGTATCGGGTGGTGTAGCAGGCGCAACAGCGGGCACGTTAACCTTTATTGTGGGTGGTGAGCAAGCTGCATTCGATAAAGCAAATACGGTATTAGTCGATATGGGTAAAAACATATTCCATGCCGGTGATATTGGTGCAGGGCAAGTTGCTAAAATATGTAACAATATGCTGTTGAGTATTTTAATGGCAGGCACCAGT
This sequence comes from Pseudoalteromonas sp. KJ63-1, assembly GCF_055808145.1. The sequence continues at coordinate 1,554,532 of NZ_CM147855.1, forward strand.
GAAGCCATTCAAATGGGAATTAATAACGGCCTCGACGCAAAAGTACTCAGCGACATAATGAGCGCAAGTTCGGGTCGTAACTGGACGTTAGAACTTTATAACCCCTGCCCAGGTGTTATGGAAACCGCACCAGCTAGTAACGACTATAAACCCGGCTTTATGGTTGATTTAATGGCTAAAGATTTAGGCCTTGCTATGGAAGCGGCGCAACAAAGTAATTCACTAACGCCAATGGGCTCAATGGCTAAAAATTTATACACTATGATTCAGCACCAAGGTGCAGGCAGTGATGATTTTAGTGCCATTTTTAAATTGTTTTCGAAGTAGGAAAGTATTGTGGAGATAAAAAATAATACCGTAGTTATTACCGGTGGCGCACAAGGCTTAGGCTTTGCTATGGCGCAAAAGTTTGCCTTAATGGGCGCTAATATAGCCTTAATTGATATGGCGCAAGCCCAATTAAATGAAGCAACCGAGCAGCTATCTGCATTAGCAGGCGTAACAGGCACTATTAAAGGCTACAGCGCTAATGTAACCGTAGAGAGCGAAGTTGAAGACGTATTTAATACCGTTAACAGTGACTTTGGTCACATTGGGGTATTAATTAATAACGCCGGCATTTTACGCGATGGCATGTTTATAAAAGCCAAAGATGGCAAAGTGGTTAAAAAAATGTCGCTTGATCAATTTCAATCAGTGATTGACGTTAACTTAACAGGCGTATTTTTAGCAGGGCGCGAAGCGGCAAGCCACATGATTGAATCAGGCAAAGGCGGCGTAATTGTAAACATGTCGAGCGTAGCGCGTGCGGGTAATATTGGCCAAACAAATTACGCAGCATCAAAAGCAGGTGTTGTGGCACTCACCACTACATGGGCTAAAGAGCTTGGCCGTTTTGGTATTCGCGTTGGCGCCATTGCCCCAGGTGTTATTAGCACCGCGATGACCGATGCAATGAAGCCAGAAGCTAAACAGCGCATGCTTGCTGTAACACCAGTAGGGCGCTTAGGTGAAACCGCTGAAATAGCTCATACCGCCCAGTACATTATCGAAAACGACTTTTTTACTGGTCGCGTGGTAGAGATAGACGGCGGTATTCGTTTGTAAACCGAACTGGATTAAGGTTTATTTAAAAAAAGCATGGCGCTTGTGGGCTGTGCTTTTTTGTTTTAAATCGGGAAGTTTATAATCTTGAAAAAGGGCTGATGTACCCTTAACCGCAGTACCTCCATTAAGCGCATACCGCTACCATAATGTAATCCACAGTGTAAATAATGCTTCACAGAGCACACTTTAAAAAAATTATTTATTTATTATTACGTTAAAACTATCGGTAGTTTAGTTGCTCGTTTGCTCTTAAAAAAACCTAATGATAATGAAAGTGGCTTTTTAATCGCTTCTTTAAATAAAAAGCTCAACGCATTTAAGGCTTGTGTTTGAGTGTTAGGAGCAACATTTTGTTGGTTGACTAAGTGATTCTAAAAAGTTCGACCTCATTGTCTTCCATCGTTGTTGGGTGCCTCATAGAGTTAAAACGAATAGACGAAGCCACCCAGTATAAATACGCTTTAATGGTACTTTTTGCATAACGCTTTAGATACATTTGTTCGGCTATCATAGTTAAAAAGGTGATTTCATGATATGGATCTTTAGTAAAAAATTAACTGTGTATATAGACAGTACTTATTGTTCTGTCCAATATTACTGTTCTCCACCATTTCAGTGTATTTCTACATTAAGGAAAAAAACTTAAATTTAACTAATTGTTTACAGGTATTTATTTGATGGTTAAGGTAAATACATTGTAATATATAAACATTTTTTGGTTTATAAAAAGACAAATGTCGTAGACAAAATTGTTAGGACTTCAAAGGAGTAATCGAATGAATCAAGGATATGATAGATCTATGTTAGAAGGATCTTTATCACAGATGGAATCTGCAGCAATGAATTTTGCTCATAGGTTTATTAATGATGGAAAGGTGAGGATGAGCTATGTCAATCAAACCAAGAAGGTGGCAATTGAATATCGTGCTAGGGTTACTTCGGGAGCTATCTCTGCTGAAGACGCTGCAAAGCAAGTACAGGTCATACGTAATCAAATACTTGAAGCTCAACGCTTACGAACAAGTGACTTAGGAAAGGCGAAGGCAGTTAGCTTGAAAAAAACAGGGCTTACGCTCACTGATTTAACCGAGAAGTATTCACAAAATAAATATGGGAAGTCATTTTTAAAATTATCAAACTTGCAAAAAAATCAAGTCTATTTGGAAATTATTGAAAGTTCAGGCAGACCAAGACCTGCCGTAAATTCTGCCGCACAGAAATATACAAAACTAGGAAGAGGATTACTTTTAGTAACACTTGGGGTTGCAGTCTATAATATTGCTGTTGCAGACGATAAAGCCAAAGCTACAGCTAGAGAAGGAGTTGTTATCGGTGGTGGTTTCGCGGGAGGTGCAGCAGGAGGTGTGCTGGCAGGGTTAGCTTGTGGCCCAGGTGCTCCAGTATGCGTTACTGTTGGAGTATTTGTTGGGGGAGCTTTAGGTGCTCTTGGTGCAGATGTATCTTTTGGATGGTTTTTCTAATGGAAATTAGAGAAACAAATATATTTGAAGTATTGAAAGTTGAAAATACTGGGAATATATCTCCGCAGATTATACTCAATAATTCGACGTTAAATGCTTCGATCCAAGTCATAGGAGGAGTTTTGGAAGCACAGTACACTGTCGATGATAAATATCTCTTATTCATTACAGAAGGCAACCCCTTAGAAGAGGCTTTGTATATTTACCTTATTGATAATAAGCTAAATATAAACGATACATTAGAGCTTTCAGCTAATTATACTTCCGGAATATTTAATACCCCTCTTATTATTGGGTTGGACTCAATAAGATTCTCTTTTTTGAAAAAGACGATAATTGGCTGTTAACTGTTTCTGATTATCCCAAAGTTTCATTTTTCAAATGTAAATATCCAGTTCAAAGGAATAGATCTTTCCTTAGTAAAGTTTGGCTTCAGCTACAGAAGTCCTAATAAGCGTATCAAATCTGACTCCGTAAGCTGTCCGATTTTTTAGAAATAAACAAATAAACTAGACACCCACTCTAATTTTTGCAGTTTGGTGAACTCAGTACTAGGCTTTTATCAGCATGAAAAATAAGCAGGGTGTCTTATGGCAATCGCAAGAAAGCGTCAAGTAAGTTTGGTTGATACAAATTACTACCACTGTATATCACGTTGCGTACGCCGTGCATTTTTGTGCGGTTAGGACCATTTTACTGGTCAATCTTACGAGCATCGCAGAGGGTGGGTTGAAGACAAATTGCTTGAGTTAGCCAAGATATTTTGTATTGACGTCTGTGCTTATGCCGTTATGAGTAACCACACCCATTTAGTCCTGTATGTTGATGATAAAAAAGCGAACCGGCTTAATGATAAAGCAATTGTTATTCGCTGGCATAAACTTTGTAAGGGCACTGTACTCACGCAAAAGTACATACAGGGTGAGAAGCTAAGTAAAGCTGAACTTATCTTTTTTAATCAAACAGTAAAGGAATACCGAGAGCGCTTATCAAGTATTAGCTGGTTTATGCGGTCGTTAAATGAAGACATTGCGCGCAGAGCAAATAAAGAAGATAACTGCACTGGCAGGTTTTATTCGCTGCCATCCATGGCGCTCACCCTTCGGGCTGCCTAACGGCATTCAAATTTATTCCCTATAAATTTATGGGAAGGTGGCTTTAAATCACAAGCACTCCTTGATGAAGCGGCGCTTGCCGCGTGTATTGCATACGTCGATTTAAACCCTATCAGGGCTAAGATGGCTATCACTCCAGAAGAGTCTCACCATACCAGTTTACAAAAACGCTTAATATACGCAAAAGAAGGCAAGCAGCCAAAACAACTACTTCGCTTTGCAGGTATGTCACGTCAAGTTATGCCAAAAGGGCTGCCGTTTGTGCTTAAGTCGTATCTTGAATTAGTTGAATTAACAGGGAGAATAATACGAGAAGATAAACGCGGCCATATTGATAACACCCAACTTCCTTTACTGGAAAGACTCAATATATCTCCGGAAAACTGGTTAAAACTCACCACACAATTTACACGCGTATTTCACGGCGCAGTTGGCAGGCCGACCTCACAAGCAAGTTATTGTGAAAATTTGAATCGAAAACGGCGAGCCAATACAAGTAATTGTGAAAAGCTATTAGCATAAACTTTAAATTACTCAGTAGAAAAGTTGAAACTGCATCATGCAGTTATTTTTGATGCGTGGAATTTAGATTTAAGAGTAATAATGGCTTATTTGCTAGATGAAACGAAAGTAACGTAGTCGTAAAGCATAAATTATTAACCTATAAAATAAATATAAGAACTTAGCTTTTGCTTGCAAAATTAAAATGGATGTCTAGTTTGTTTCTGTGTTTCTTCTAGTTTGTTTCTGGAATTTGCCTATTATTTGGGCGTGATGGATTAGTTTAGTCTTTAACATAATAGGTTACAAAATGTATGAATTTTTAGTTGGCTTGGAAGTTTCGGACAATGGCGCGTATTCAGACTATCGAGCGGCTATGGCACCCATTCTTAGTGCTTTTGGTGGCGGTTTCGGTTTTGATTTTGTAGTTTCGCAGGTTCTTCTTTCAAAAGTTGATACTCCTATTAATCGAGTTTTTACAATTCATTTCCCAAATAAAACCGTCTCAGAAAGCTTCTTTTCTGATCCTGAGTATTTAAAGGTAAAAGCTCAATTCTTTGACGTGTCTGTATCTCACGTAACAATCATTGCGGGCTACGAAAAAGACACTTAAATTATTATCTAGATAAAAACATTTTTACTTTGTATTTAAACCTTTTTAACAGTTTTTGCGACTAAGTTTTAAAGCAAATAATAAAGGTTTTGTATGAACTACTTAAAGCAGGTTTTAAATATAGCATTATTGGTTTTAGTAAGCTTTGTGGGTATTAAGCCCGTGCAAGCTACTAACCTACCTTTTGAACAAATAATCACTCCTCAATACGCAAAGCAAGACGTTGCGCAATGGTCACAATGGCTGCACAGTACGCACCCTGATTTAAAACATAGTGTGGCTGATATTGATGCTTTTTACTTACAACTAAATACTATAACCGCAAATATTACCGATGAACTTAGCGTGCGGGAATTATGGGCCCGTTTAGCGGTATTAAATTCAACATTGGCTGATGGACACTTAAAAGTAGGGCATGCTTCAACGTCGCAATGGCGTAAATGGGTCAGTGGTGGGTTGGGGCTTTTCCCATTTGAAGTTGCGATTGTAAACCAGCAACTTTATATAAAATCTAACACGGGTGGTACCAAGAGTGGCCATGCTGAGCAGCAAATAAAGGCGATTAATGGCGTGCCATATGAGCAAGTAATGGAGCAGTTATTACGCCGCACACATGGTGATACTGATGAATTTAGACAAGAGGTATTAGCGCGTCAATTTCATCGTTTATTTTATTTAACGTTTGGCTACTCAGAGCAATTTAGCATTACCTTAGCAGATGGAGAGCTCACGCTAGCAGCGAGCAAAACCTTGCCACAAAGCATGGTTGAACGCTCATTTGTAGATACTTTTCATGTTGAGTACACAGGTGAGACGGCAACCCTTACAGTTAATTCATTTTCATGGCCTGATTTTAAGCAATACCTTGCTTTTATGGACGCCACTTTTACTCAGCTAAAAGAAAAAAACATAAAGCACCTAGTGATTGATATCAGTAATAATGGCGGTGGCGATGATGACTTTTGGATGGCTGGAGTAATGCGTTATATAACGGATGTACCATATCGTCACTTTTCCCATTATCGCTCTAAGGTGTTGCTAAAGTATCGTGATCCGGGCCAAGTAGCAGGTGAAATTGAGTCTGGTGAAAACACGCGTTTTATACAGCCAGAACCTAAGCTTGCAAACTTTTTTACCGGGGATGTTGCTGTAAAAATAGGGGCTTACACTTATTCGTCAGCAATTGTGTTTGCTAACACCCTACAAGATTTTTCAATTGCGCCATTGGTTGGCGAAAACACAACAGGAAGAAGCACTCAAACTGGGGGGATCCAGTTTTTAAACTTAATACATAGTAATTTGCAGATGGTCAGCCCGCGCTTTATTTTGACAAGGCCAAATGGTGAGCTGCAAATGACTGGCGTTAAAGTTTCTTCGTTGTGACGCTTAAACACCGAGAACTGATATTAGCATTTTGTTCGTTCACTAAAGTGGCTGTCGCTTTAAAACATTGCTTAGTATAAAAATCTAAGCAATTGTCTTTAATACGTATTTTGCTAAACTATAAGCGCTGATACTCGAGTATAAATGTATAACTAACTTCGAGCCATATATTTACCTTTGAATATTTTTATTTATAAAAGGTATTCTATCTAAACTATTACAATTAAGGAAAACGCGTTCCAATGTTTAGGAAAAACATTCGTTGCAGCTTACACATTTTATCATTAAGCACATTATTACTTACCAGCCTACTACCACAGGTAAAGGCCGATGAAATAGATGACTTTTTACTAGAGAAAATGCGCACAGCTAATATTCCAGGATTACAACTGGCAATCGTGAAAGACAATAGGCTGATAAAAAAAGCCAGTTACGGCCTGTCGAACTTACAAGACCAGGTCACGGTACAAAACCATACCCCTTTTCCTATTTTTTCGATGACTAAAGCTTTTACTGGCGTTGCAATTATGCAACTTGCCGCTGAAAACAAGTTATCGGTTAACGATCCAATTTCAAAGCATTTAGATGATTTGCCTAAAGCATGGCAACCGCTGACTATCCGTCAACTGCTAAGCCATACTTCTGGTTTACCTAAAATATTAAATGGTCATTGGGTTGATTTAATTTCTAATGGTCAGCCAGATCCTGCGTGGCAAGAAGTACTTACTTTACCAATGCGTTATGAAACCAATAGCCGCTTTGAGTACAACCAAACAGGTTACATTTTGTTAGGTAAAATTATTGATAAGTTATCGGGTCAGCCTTTTTCTAATTATATTCAGAAAAATCAGTTGGCTAAACTAGATATGCCCATAACTTTGGCTGCAGGTTTTGCTCATACTGAATCTATTGTCCCTAATCAAGCTCGTCCTTACGTTGCTGGCAATCAAGGAAAGCTAAAGACGGTACAAATAACTTTCGACCCATTCTTTAGAACTGCGGCGGGTATGAGTGCTACCGCAACTGAGCTTGCTAATTACGCGATAGCGCTTCAACAACGACAACTCCTTGATGAGAAGTACCTTAAAGAAATGTGGTCACCAACGCGTTTAAAGAGTGGTCAAACTGCAGGTTTTAGCAATTTAGAAAATGGTTACGCTCTAGGTTGGCAAACAATTGGACGAGAGCAGCATCCAGCAGTAAGTGCCAGTGGTGGTGATGCTAATTCAATGGTGATTTATCCAAAAGATAACTTAACCATCATTGTATTAACTAATAAGCTAGGAAGCTTGCCAATATTCTTTATTGATGAAATTGCTGGCTTTTATTACCCTGAGATGAAAGCTGAAAATGGTTGGGGGTTGTCACAAGACTTATTCAAACTTTTCCAAGGGATTAAAAAACAGGGCTTTAATCAAGCCATCACTTTAGCGGATGAGATGAAAGTAAGTGCAGCGTTTGATGTGCAAGAAATTAATCTTTTGGGCTATCGCTATGTGGCTAAAAATGAACTAGCAAAGGCATTAGAGATATTTAAGCTAAATGTTCATTTGTTTCCCGACAATGCAAATGCTTATGATAGTTTAGGTGAAACCTATGCTGCACTTGGAAATAAACCAGAAGCGATAGCTAATTACGAAAAAGTACTCGCATTTTTGCCGAATAATCAACATGCCCTTAAGCAGCTGGCTCGGTTGAAACAATAACCTAACAAAGCGTAGACAATAAATAAAATCGCGCTAAGGCAACTACCATACTTCGCGCGCTTTAAAAAACTATGCTGGTCGAACTATATGTGGTAAATCTTTACTTCAGACATAAAAGCGCAATCTGTAAAAGAATTAGTTACTCAAAGCCAGACGACCTCATTGTTCTTATATTTACTGCTGTTTATTACTTTTAAAACACGTTAATTGTTTAAAACGGTAACTTTTGGTTGCCGTTTTTTTATGCCTACTATTTAAGTTTATTTTAAGCTTGCTCAGTTATTGTAACTAATACTTAAATTCCAGAATCATTAAACCATTGAACTGACTTAGTAACTCATTTTATGTTTCAGATCATTAAACTGTGAGTGATTAAAGGTTAGCCTGTATACATGTACTCATATGCATAAGTGAGCTTTTAACTTTAATGCGTTTATTAGGAGGTATTATGAATTTTAAAAATACAGATACTCATTACAATACACTTTCTGTTGCTTTGCATTGGTTGATGTTTATTTTAATTGTTACTGTGTACGGTAGTATTGAACTTCGCGAATTATTCGAAAAGGGCACTGAAACACGTGATGCCTTTAAAATGTGGCACTTTATGTTGGGTTTATCGCTGCTAGCTTTAGTTAGCGTGAGGTTAGCTGCGCGTGTAGTGGGTGGTGCAGCACCTGCTATATACCCTGAGCCTGCAAAATGGCAAAATAAGTTAGCTACATTTGTTCATATTGCGCTGTATGTGTTTATGTTTGCAATGCCTATAGCTGGTTGGTTAATTTTGAGTTTAGCAGGTAAATCCATCCCGTTTTTTGGCTTAGAGTTGCCTGCATTGGCCGCTCAAAACAATGAGCTTGCTAAAAGCATTAAAGAGATACATGAAACCGCAGGGGAAGTGGGGTATTACGTAATAGGTTTACATGCGGCTGCGGCTTTGTTTCACCATTATATTTTGGCTGATAATACGGTATCGCGAATGCGTTTGCCTAAATAATAAAAAAGTTAATAGTAAAAAGGGAGACAGTGTCTCCCTTTTTACTGTTTAATACTCTAATAAACCCGATTCTAAACCCACCCCAATGTTTACCATTTACATATAATTGGCACCGATAGATCATGCAATATCTCGCCGGTATCGCGCTTATAGGTTTGTAATAAAAGCTCTTAGTATTGCTACCGCAGCGAATGCCTGTGGGGTCATTAAAAGTTTGCTTAGTGCGGCCATTATTTATAGTCAAATGGATAAAATCTTGTCTGCAGACATTTTATAAAATCATTTAGCGTTAGTTGAATTGTTTTTTGTAAAAATATGGTCTTTGTTAGTCATTAAAGATTTAAAGGGCACACAATGAACTTAACATATGCAAATAACGCAATTACCTTTCTACTTGCACTTAGTTTTATACTACTTGGTGTATCGTTTGCGCTCGGTGCAAATCCAAACACGCTAATTGCGACATTTAGCTTTTACGAGCTCGATAGCGTATTAAATACTAATACGCTAGGTCTACTAAGTGGTACAGCCATGATTATGTTAGTGGTAATAACCCTATTGGCACATTTTAAATTAATAAAGCCAACTTCAGCATTTTTGCTAGCGCTTGTTGTTAGCATTGTGCCTTTACTTACTTTATTAGCAAGTAATCGCTGGATGACTCAGTTAGGAGGCTTTCCTATTATTGGCAGTGGGCAGGGAATTATTAAATACTTTGCTGTAGTGCCTTTATACTTATTTTTATTTTATAAAGATAAGATAAGCGACAAACAGCATGTCCTTTTAAACTTTATTCCTGTGGCTATGGTTTTGCTATGGATTGGCGGTATGAAATTTTACGATTTTGAAGCTAAGGCCATTGCAGGCTTAGTTGAAACCTCGCCTTTTATGTCTTGGTTATATAGTTTATTTAGCGTGCAAGGTGCGTCGAACGTGATTGGTGAGTTTGATGTATTATTTGCGCTACTACTAGGCGCTGGTATTTTATTTAATAATAAAAAACTAATTATAGTTAGTGGTTTAGCATGCTTGAGCGTTTTTTTAATGACTCAAACATTTTTACTATCTGCCCCTAATGCATTTAGCTCAAGTACGTTGCTGGCGCGGTTAGGGCAATTTGTAATTAAAGATTTATGGTATGTGGGAAATTTAATTGTTATTGCCACTTTAATGCTCTCTAAACCAGCTAAACATAGTTAAAGCAATATGCTTTGTTGTTACTTATTAAATAAAATAATGTGTATAAATAAGAACGTTATTTATACACAAAAAAGCGCCAAAACAGTAAACCATTTTGGCGCTTTTAATTAAGCAAATTAATTTTGATTAGTTAGCTAATAGCCACTCGCTTAGTAAACGTACACCAAAACCTGTACCACCTGGTGAAAGCTCATCTTTTCCTTTTTTCACTAATGCATTACCAGCGATATCGATATGCACCCAACGGGTTTCGCCAGCAAAATGCTCTAAGAAAGAAGCGGCTGTGGTTGCACCAGGGCCACCTGAGCCTACATTTGTTATATCAGCAATGTCAGATTCCAACATATCTTTATAACCTAATGGTAAGCGCCATAGGTTTTCGTTTACTTGTTTACCTGCCAGGGTAAGTTGCGATACTAGCGTGTCATCATCAGAGAATACCGCTGCGTATTCATTACCTACTGCACGAATTTTAGAACCTGTTAAGGTTGCAACATCAATCATGATCTCTGGTTTGTAGTGCTCACGTGCATACCACATTGCATCACTTAGTACTAAACGACCTTCAGCATCGGTATTTAAAATTTCTACACTTAAGCCTTCAGCTGTGCGAACAACATCGCCTGGAGCAACAGCAAACTGCGACACCATATTAGCTGCCATGCCCATAACAGCTACCACATTTTTATCTGCTTTAGCTAACGCCATTGCTTTTACAGTACCAAGTACTGCAGCAGCACCGGCCATGTCTGATTTCATACGTGCAATAGACGCACCGGTTTTAATGCTGTAACCACCTGAATCAAACGTAATGCCTTTACCAACAAGGGCAATAGGGGCATCGTCAGAGCCTTTATAATGAGCTACCACTAAACGTGCACCTTGCTGGCTTCCTCTACCCACAGCTTCTAATGCGCCCATGCCAAGCTCTTTTAGCTCTTTAGGCTCTAACACTTTGATAGTAACACCTAACGATGCTAATTCTTTGGCTGCATTGGCAAAATCAACCGGCGTCATTTCGGTTGCCACTTCTGAGGTTAAATCGCGTGCTAAAAATACACCTGCTTGAATACTCTCTAATTGGCTGTAAAGCTTGCGGGTTTGCTTGGTGTTATCAACATCAAACGTATAGCTAACAGTTTCAGTGTTTGGCTCTTTTTTGTAGTTTTCAAAACGGTGATCGCGTAAGTTTGCACCATGGGCAAAATTAGCAGCAAGTGCAGCGTTATCATTTGCACCCGTTACATCATCAAAAATAACACTGGCAGTGCCTGCTTTAGCTTTAACTAGGCGAGCATGAATATTACCGCCTAACTTAGCCGCTTTTGCTTTATCTAATTCGTCAGCTTTACCTGTACCTACTACCAAAATACGGCTGTAGTTACTTTTGCTTGGCGCGACAAGTTGCGCTACTTTAGCGTAATCGCCAGTGAAGTTTTCAATATCGATAACACGTTGTAATTGGCCATCGAATTGTTTATCAAGTGTTTTAAATTGGCTGTTGTTGCCATCTTGGCTATAAAATACAACCAGCGTGTTTGCATCGTTGTCTACTTTTGTAGAAAAGTTAAAGTCTGCTGCTTGTGCATTAATACACATACCCAGTGCAAGCGCGATTGAAGAGGCTTTTATAATACGTTTCATTTTTTAACCTAAGAATAATTTAAAGGGGTGTTTTACCCTATTTAGGCTGTTATGGGTAAGTAGGATACGGTGAAACCGCAAATATCAGCGATATACGTCAAAATCATTAGTAAATAATATAACTTTGACTAAGTTTTGTAAGTTAATAGTGACCTTAAAGGTTTAATAAAAATAACGGCCGCGTTACTATCAAACATAAAGGCATTACGCAGCTTTTAACCACCAACCTAGAGAATCTGCATTGAAAGCAAAAGAAATTCGCAACTTTTATATTAACGAAGAACAGTCTGTTTATTTGTTATCGCACCGTGATGCTAAAAAGCATCGCCAATGGCTTAACATTTGTATTAAACAGCTAACATTACTTGGCTATAAAAATGTTGAAATGATTGGTTCGGGTGCGTTTGGCTTTGTATTTGCGGGTGATGATGAACATGGCCTGCCTTGGGTGTTTAAGTTTTCTAGAATTACGCTGGCGCAAAGTGTGCGAGATCGCCTTGAAGACGAAGCATATATGCTGTCTCAAATTGATAATCCGCTAATACCAAAATTTTATGGTTTTGAGCGGGTTAAAAAACAGGGCATTTTAATGATGGCCCGTGCAATAGGTGAAGACCTTGAAAAAGTATCGCTAAAGCAAGGGCGACTATCTGCTGCAAAAATAATGAACTTAGCGGTTAAATTAAGAAACGTGTTGCTTGATTTACGCCATCATAAAAATGGATTAAGCCCACAACCTATTGTGCATGGCGATATTAAACCCTCTAATTTAGTGTGGGATGAAAATGCCAAGCAGCTTTCATTGGTTGACTGGGGAAGCTCGGTATATGCTCAAGTAGATGAACAAGGGAACCCAATTGCCAGTAATTTTATGGATTTAATGTCGGGCGATTTAAGCACCACTAACGCAAGAATGGGTGATGTGTATTTTATTGGTGATGCGCAAATGTCTGGTGAAAAGTCATCCCCTCGTTTTGATGAGCAGGGGGTTGCATCAACTCTGTATGCACTAGCATCAGCACAGTCTTGTCGATTTGGCGCTCAGGCTATTCCGGCCAGTAGTTTAATGCTTCCTAAAGAGCTGGCGAATGTAATTGACGGCATGCTTTCAAAAGAGCGTAGTGTAAGGGACAAAGCCGGTGACTACTTTATGCGTAACATAGAAACCATGGCAAAAGCGTTCTTACCAGAACTACCAAAGCAAGACACCAAAGCACGTATTCCTTTTTGGTTTAGCCAAGATCCTGAGCCCGAAACCGTTGTATACAGTTCGCGAAAACAGTTTTTACGCCAAGCCGATCATAAACAGCAATTACTCGATGTAAACGATGCTCAGTTAGATAGGTATTATAAAGAATTTTTATTTGATACCGGAGATACCGAAAAAGCGTTTTTAGCGTCTATTAGTCGCTTAGCGAAGTATCCTGTAGTAGGGGGGCTGAGTTTTCATTGGAAAGATGAATCTTTGTATGTTGAGTCATCACTTATTATGCACGATGAAACCCTAGCAACCGCATTTACTGATGCGGTAAACAATACAGTGATGTTAGCGCAGGCTATTAATCAAAAGGGCTTATTTAAGTGTTGTTTATTTGATGCCCGTAAAACGATTCAACTAGAGCGCGATGGTACCGGTGCGTTCAAATTTAACCAGTTACCAGAGCTTGACTATGAAGTGGTTAATGTAAAAGCCAGCGAGGTAACCCGTCCGCATTCCTATTTTGAAGATGGTAAAGATCCCGATGAGCAACTGCAACTGCCTAAAAAGGTGATTAAATGTGTATTTGAGCTAAACCAGATACATCATACGGGTTGTATTATTTTTGAAGCGCTACCGGATAGGATGAAAATTCACCATTACTATCGATTACTCGATGCTAGTAAAGAAGTTGAATTTAAACGTTTGCTAAATAAACTCATGCAGTACGCGGTTAATATAACCGATGTGGGGGTGGCTGGTTTTATGAAGTTGCCTTATAAAAATACCCGCGAGTTTAGTTTATGTGAGCAGCAACCCAGCAATTATTATCCTAAAAATCCAAAACAACTACTTAATTAATAAATCACTCGCTGAGGCTGGTGGCTTAACAATAGAAAGAAAAGATAGAAAGTTCAATGGCAAAATCTAAACCACAAATTACATTACAAAGTTACGGCATATATACCCACTGGGACAAAGCCAGTAAATCACTACCGCAAATCACGCAATTCACTACGCAAGTAAAAGCAGAACTTGATGTAGAATTTGGTTTAATAATAAATATCAAAAAAGCTAAAGGCGTAAAGCTCCATTATTGTATTTATCATCCCGGTATTATAGATACCGATGGCGAAGAAATGCAGCCTTTTGAGGGCACTGTATATGTTAAAGATAACGATTGGTCGTTTTATTTAGGAGAGATACGATATGGGAGCCTATAGAAGATAAAATAGGTAACTGGCGCATGACCTTATCATTAGCAGGAAAAGTTATTGCTGATAAGACATTTAATCTAACTGATGAACAGACTAGAACGGAAAATGATTTTTGGAAACATCGAGGCTATTAATTTCCTCAATATGTCCCGTCCTGAAATAGGTTGACGGTTTTAATGAAAGACTTGGTGCGAAAGCGCCAGGTCTTTTTTATGCACTTGATTTGGTGTTTTCATATTCAAACTTAAGTGCGGTCGCATTTCATTGTATATAAATATCGATTCTTCAACGAGCTCTTTTAACTCTGCCATATTACGACATTTATACAGTAGAAACTCTTGTTTTAATATCCCGTTAATACGCTCAGCTAATGCGTTTTGATAACAGTCATATCCATCGGTCATAGATGGCCTAATTCCCTCTTTTAATAGCATACCTTGATATACTTCAGAGCAATATTGTAAACCTCTATCTGAATGATGAATAGCATTACGTTTATATACCCGCTGCTTAATCGTCATCTCTAACGCTTTGACTACATCAGTTGCCTTCATTTCATCACTGAGCTCATAACCCATTATTTTTCGACTATAAGCATCAGTGACTAACGACAGGTAATGCACGCCTTGCGATGACTTTACGTATGTAATGTCACTAACGAAGACTTCCTCGGCCGCAGTAGGTTTGTGTTCTTTTAGTAAATTGGGATACTTGCGCATCCAATGATTACTATTTGTTGTTTTAGTGTAATTTTTCTTTGGTTTTACAAGCAAGTCATGCTCTCTCAAATAGTCAAAAAAACAATCACGGCCTAGTTTAATGTCACGCTCTTGCAGCTCTGGCTTTATCATCAGATAAAGTTTCTTCCCACCAATACGAGGCATGAATTGCCGCCAATACATCACTAACTCCTTGACTGGCTTCAACGCTTTATTCCGAGCATCTATTCTGCGCATAGCTTGATAGTAACCTTGTCGCGTTATGCCATATGCACGGCATAACGGAGTAAGCTTTACTTGCTGGTTTTCTTTTGCGCGCGTGATAGCTCGGATATGTACTTTTTTCGCAAACCCGCTCCATATTCTTCATCCATAATATTAATCATTTCATCTTTGATTAAATCCTTTAGGCGTAACTCCTCTACCTCGCGCTCTAAACGTTTAATTTTT
The DNA here is from genome assembly GCF_055808145.1 of Pseudoalteromonas sp. KJ63-1. Next base: position 1,569,863 of record NZ_CM147855.1, read on the forward strand.
TGTGCTGGGGTTTCTTTTGATTTAGGCATGTTGGCTATATAAGTTGGTTTAGACCAATCTAATTTACCATGTTTTCGCAGCCATACCAGAACGGTGCTACGACCTTGAATACCGTAATGACTTTGCGCCTGTTTATATGTGAAGTCGCCTTTTTCTACTTGCTCAACAATGGATAATTTAAAGCCTAATGTATAATCTCGTTGAGTACGCTTAACGTCTTTAGTTTTAGTGGTTTTCATAAAATAAGTCCTAAATGTGTAAACACATTTCAGGACAAGACAATAAGCAAAAACAAAAAAGCTAACAATAAAGTTAGCTCTTTTATGAAATTAGCTTAGTTGCCCCAAGGGTTACTTGAATTTGAACGTTGTTTACGAGTACGGGCACGTTGCTTGGCTGCTTTTTTCTCTTGAATACGCTTAGCATCAGAAAAACTTAACTCGCATGGTTCACCTGGCTTATCACCTTCAGGGATAATACGGTCGCGGGGTGGCAATTCGTATTGCACATCATCTGGACGTGGTAAGTTTTTTAGGCGATACAAATAGAAATTATCTACCTTTTGTTGTGCCCACTCGGTTTTACGTAAAAATTTAACCGCAGATTTAATGTCAGGGTTATTTTTGAAGCAGTTGAGTTGTAAGTAGGCGTGCAGGAGTTCCCACCCATATTGCTCAACCAGTTCTTCAACCACTTGCTCTAATTTAACGCCTTGCAGTGGGTTATTACTGAAAAGTTCTTGGTTGCTCATAGGTGTTCTCTCGTTATTAAAAATACAGCCAGTATTATAAATTTAATAACGAGAGTTTAATAGCAAAAATGCTTAACTTTGACAATTAACCACAACACGACCACGAATTTGCCCCTGCATTAGCTGTTCGGCATTTTCAATAACTTGATCAAGTGTGATTTCGGTCGAAATTTTATCTAAGTAATCGCTACTAACTAGGGATGCTAAACGATCCCATGCTTCAACACGATCCGCTTTAGGGCGCATTACGCTATCAATACCCATTAAAGAAATACCACGTAAAATAAAGGGTGCCACAGAAGCGGGTAAATCCATACCTTGGGCAAGCCCACAAGCTGTTACTACGCCACCATACTTAAGTGAGGCACAAATATTAGCAAGTGTGTGACTGCCTACCGAATCAATGGCAGCAGCAAAGCGTTCTTTTTGTAGTGGTTTACCTGGGTTTGAAAACTCATTTCTATCAATTACGTGAGTTGCGCCTAATGATTTTAAATAGTCAGCTTGCTCCATGCGACCTGTTGCTGCGGTTACTTGATAACCCAGTTGGCTTAGTAAATAAATAGCAAAACTGCCTACGCCGCCATTGGCACCCGTGACTAACACTTCACCTGAGTCAGGGGTGATCCCTTGTTTTTCAAGGGCAATCACGCTTAGCATCGCTGTGTAACCGGCAGTACCAATTTGCATTGCTTGTTTAGCAGATAAGTTAGCGGGTAGGGGAATTAACCAATCGCTGCTAAGAGCCGCTTTTTGGGCAAGGCCACCCCAATGTTTTTCGCCAACACCAAAGCCATTTAAAATAACCTTATCGCCAGCTTTAAATTCATTACTATGGCTGTTGGTAACTGTACCCACTAAATCAATGCCAGGTACCATAGGAAAGCTGCGAACTACAGGACCTTGACCTGTAATGGCTAAGCCATCTTTGTAATTTAGGGTACTGTACAGTACGTCAATTAATACATTTTCGTTTGGTAGATCGTCACTGTTTATGCTGCTTAAATTTGCACTGTAGTTGTCGTCTTGCTTATCTATAACAATAGCTTTAATAGGATTGCTCATTAGATTTCCTTTTAGACCGATCGTCTTTAAATTGATAGTAAAAAATGCATTAACAAGGGTCTGATGACCTTTGTAGATTAAAATTTGTTCAAACTAGGGGCGGTTTAATTACGGCGCGAGGTTTGTAACCTAGTGGGCTAAGTCAAAACCGAGCAAAGCTTCCGCGTCCTGCTAACGCCCCTTACCTACATCCATGTAGGCAACAAAGAGTAAATCGCCCCTAGGCAGAACCCTTCGGGCAGCGCCTGTTTGGCATTGATGCTGCGTTATCGCCTATTTATGGGGAATAACCACACCACATAGGCTCTGCCTTGCCTAAATACCAAACAGACCGCTGCAAATTTAACATTGAAAGATCAACAGACCCTAAGTAATGCGCGTAAAAACATTTCTGTATACAAAGTCAGTGGCTTGCTTGATTGTGTTAGTTTAGCTCGCATTACTGCGCCTTCCCAACCAATCCAAAAAAATTCACTCATTTGTGTGGTATCAATATCAGCTTTAATAGTGTGTTGCTGTTGAGCCAAGTCTAAGCACTGTGTTAACTGTGCTTGCCAGGCATTGTAGCTTTGCATCAAACGAGCGTTAAAGTCGTCACTTAAATGGTTGAGCTCTTGATTTAAATTTCCTACCAAACAACCGCGTTTGTAATCATACTTTTGCATCCCAGCTATAGCACTTTGGGTAAAGTTAACAATGCGTTCTAGGGGCGGTACTTCAGGTTGCTCTAAATAAAACTTAAGTTTAGCTATAAAAAACGTGTCGTACGCATCAACCAAAGCTAAGCCAAATGCTTCTTTACTTTTAAAGTAATGATAAAACGAGCCCTTAGGGACTTTGGCTTTTTTTAATATGGTGTCGAGCCCTGTGGCACTAAAACCAAACTCAGTGAGGGTTTCTAATCCCACACGAAGGAGCAACGCTTTAGTGTCTGCGTTGTCTCTGGCAATTTTAGGTGGGCGGCCACGCCTAGTTGTAACTGCTGATATTTTGTTCATGGCTTATATTAGACCGATCGGTTTTAATTAATCAAGTGTTTATTAGCAATCTTTTTAAAACAAGGAAATCTGTTCATTTTTCGATTACAAATTAATGAGGAACTTTAGCTTATATTACCAGTCACAAATATGACACTTATGTGTTTTTGAGCCGATATGTCGGAACATTTTAATAAAGTTAAATAGGTTAAAATTTACTAAGTATGAGCAATAAATTTATTTTTAAATTAATTTATCATTGCATCAGCAGCTTAGTTAAAGTCAAACAAATTAATTGTATTTTGTGTTTGAATTAAACATTTTTGTTGGCTATTTATTAAATGTAGATGAACTTTATGCTACAAAAATATAAATATAAAGGTGAGGATTTTACCGATGAAGAGACAGAAAAGAGATCGTTTAGAAAGAGCTCATTCTCAAGGTTTTAAAGCAGGTTTAGCTGGTCGCTCAAAAGAGCACTGCCCTTATCAACAAGTTGATCCTAAGTCTGAGTGGCTAGGTGGTTGGCGCGAGGCAATAGAAAATCGCAATATGTACAAAACATAAACTCATAACGAATTTAAGCAAAACGGCCTCCATGTGGAGGCCTTTTTGTTGCGTGTTTTAAACTTAAAACGCGCTGGTATCTTGGAACAAGCCTACCTTTAAATCTTTTGCTTCGTAGATGACGCGGCCATCTACTTCTACGGTGCCATCTGCCATACCCATAAACAATTTACGCTTAATTACGCGTTTCATGTCTAAACGGTAGGTTACTTTTTTAGCTGTTGGCAATATTTGACCGGTAAATTTAACTTCACCTACACCGAGTGCACGACCAAGCCCTGGACCACCAGACCAACCTAAGAAAAAGCCTACAAGTTGCCACATAGCATCTAAGCCTAGACAACCTGGCATTACTGGGTCGCCTTTAAAGTGACAGTCAAAAAACCAAAGACTAGGGTCGATATCTAGCTCTGCAACTATCTGTCCTTTACCATGTTCACCACCGTCATCGGTGATTGAAATGATACGATCCATCATTAACATGTTGTCACTTGGCAAACGACAATTTCCTTCACCAAACATTTCACCTTGACCACAAAGGATCAAATCTTCTTTTGTATAGCTATTTTTAGGTTCCATAACACTTTATCTTTGCTTAGAAATTGCCCCGTACTTTAGCGTACACTTGTACGCTAAACAACTCGGAGCAGTTAAAAAATGGTTTAATTATAAGCAATCAGTCAATGCAACTGATTTTAGTATGATTAAACCGCGCAATTACTAACAGAAATCACTATAATTGGGGCTGACTTTTAATCAGTTTAAAGGAAATTTATGACCCTTTTTGTTAACTCACTCACTGTGATTGATTTTTCTTACTTATGCAATAAACGCGGTGCAGTTGGCGAAAGTTGGATTGTTGATTTGACTTTACATGGCAAACTAAACGAAGAGTCTATGGTTTTAGACTTTGGCTTAGTTAAAAAGCAAATTAAAGGCATTATTGATGAGTGTATAGATCACCGTTTAGCTGTCCCTAACAACATAAACGGCAGCATTAACGAGTTTGCTGATCACAAAACATTAGATTGTACATTTGCTGATAATAAGCATTTAGCAATGAGTGCGCCTCATGAAGCATATTGCTTAATAGATACTGATGAGATTACCGTTGAATCAGTAACAGAGTACTTAGTTGCCACCATACTGCCACAGCTTCCTGATAATATTGAAAAGATTGAGTTGGTGTTAAAACCTGAGCACAATCAGAGCTTTTATTATCACTACAGCCACGGCCTTAAAAAGCATGATGGTAATTGCCAGCGTATTATTCATGGCCATCGTTCACAAATAGGTATAAGCCTTGGCGGTATTTCTATGCCTCGTTTGCAAAAACAGTGGGCTGATAAGTGGCGTGATATTTACTTAGCAACTAGTGAAGATCAAATAAACGCTTCTGAATTAAAACATATCTCAGCTAAAAATGATGATGTTTGTTTTGCGTATACTGCGGCGCAAGGTTACTTTGAAATGGCTATTAGTGAATCACGTTGCGACATTTTACCAATTGATACCACGGTAGAATGTATTGCTGACTACATTGCCAGCCAAGTGAAATTAGAGCACCCAGAAAAAGACGTTAAAATTACCGCCTATGAAGGTGTTGGAAAGGGGTCGATTAGTTATGCTTAAATCCTTATTAGTTTCGGCGTTAATTGTATCAACTAGCTTTAGTGCTATGGCGCTTGAGCTAAAAGGGCATTTAACGCAAGGCGGCCTAGTAACTGGGCAATTAGATAACGCTAAGTCGGTAAGCCTCAATGGTAAGTCGTTAAAACTTACTGATAATGGGTTATTTGTACTTGGTTTTGGCCGTGATGCAAAACCTGTACATACATTAAGCTGGGTAGATAAAACCGGAAAAGGCCACAGCCAAGATTTAGTTATTACTCTTCGCGATTACGATATAGATAAAATTACCGGTGTTGCTAAAAAATACGTATCGCCGCCAAAAGCGGTAAGTGAACGTATTAGCCGTGAAGCGGTCGCAGTAAGAAAGGCTCGGGCTGTTAACTCTGATTTAGAATACTTTTTACAGCCAGTACTTAGGCCTGCAAAAGGGCGCATTTCAGGTGTTTATGGTAGCCAACGTTACTTTAATGGCGAACCTCGCAGGCCACACTTTGGTTTAGATATAGCAAACAAAACAGGTTCACCTGTGTATGCGCCGATCAGTGGAACCGTGGTATTTGCTGAACCAGATTTATATTACTCTGGTGGTACTTTGATTTTAGATCATGGTCATGGGGTTACTTCTACTTATATTCATTTAAGTAAGCTTGATGTAAAAGTAGGGCAGAAGATTGAACAAGGTACAAAGGTAGCTGAAATAGGTGCTACGGGCCGTGTAACTGGGCCGCATTTAGATTGGCGATTTAATTGGCAAGGTGAACGCCTCGACCCTGCATTATTAATGCAAGACACATTAGCAAACAAAAAGTAGAAATTATGACTCAAGTAGAGCGCGAAGCCATTATTGCGCAACGTATAAAAGATTCGACCACTTCGGTGACTAAAGCTGTATTTCCTGGGCGTACTAACCATCATAATACGCTATTTGGTGGTGACGCATTAGCATGGATGGATGAAGTTGCTTTTATAGCTGCCACCCGTTTTTGCCGTAAACCATTAGTAACTATTTCATCAGATAGAGTCGATTTTAAAGAAGCAATTCCTGCTGGTTCATTTGCTGAATTAATATCAAAAGTGTCGCATGTGGGGAATACCAGTTTAAAAGTGGATGTTGAAATATTTCTAGAAACCATGCACAAAGATAACAAGCACTCAGCTATTACAGGCAGCTTTACCTTTGTTGCTGTTGATGATAACCACAGGCCAACACCTGTCGTGTGTGACAAAATGCTGCATGGTTTTGAGTTATAACACCGAACAGTAAAAATAATATAAGCACCAATCATGGTGCTTATATTATTAGCTATAAAGAACACATCATACTATGTTTATCTAAGAGATAACTTAGCAATTAAATAAAATAGGAGAGTATTAATTTATCAATGGGGAAGGTCTATTAAAGTAATAAATGAGACTAATAAAAAGGCGTGCATTGCACGCCTGTACATAATTATAAAACCATAGCGGCTATCCAGCCAAACACCAATAACGGAATATTAAAGTGAATAAAGGTTGGCACAACCGAATCCCAAATGTGGTCGTGTTGTCCGTCAGCATTAAGTCCTGATGTTGGCCCTAGTGTAGAGTCAGAGGCAGGGGAGCCAGCATCGCCTAATGCGCCAGCAGTACCAACAAGCGCAGCGGTTGCCATTACAGAAAAGCTTAGCTCTAAACATAAAGGCACAAATAAAGTGGCAATTATTGGCACAGTTGAAAATGAACTACCAATGCCCATAGTTATAAATAAGCCGACCAATAAGATTACTGCGGCTGCTATGGGTTTATTACCGTCAAAAATAGCGGCGCTGCTATGGACTAGGCTAGCAACGTGTCCGGTTTCTTTCATTACCGCAGCAAAACCTTGCGCTGAAATCATAATAAAACCAATCATTGCCATCATGGCAACACCTTTACTAAATACGTCGCCGTTTTCTTCCCACTTAACCACACCAAATACACTAAATATAACCACCCCGACTAAGCCACCTAATATCATTGAGCCACTGGCATTTTGAGCGATCAGAGAAGCAAGCACGGCAAATAAACCAACCAGCATTACTTTTTTTGGGTTTTCAACATCAGCTTGTTGGCTTTGAACTGTTAATGCTGTGCTTGTGTATTCGCGGCGTTTTCGATAACTAATAAATAGGGCAATCAACAAGCCGACAAACATACCAATAGCTGGGATAATCATCGCTAAAGGGACATTGGTATTAACAATTTCAAGGCCATTATCAACTAGGTTTTTATGTAATATTGAGTATAAATAAATACCACCAAAACCATACGGCAGCACCATATACGAGGTGGCTAAACCAAAAGTTAAAATACAAGCAATGGCACGTCTATCTAATCGCAGTTTATTAAACACCACAAGAAGCGGCGGAATCAAAATAGGAATAAAGGCAATATGCACCGGCACCAAGTTTTGAGACGAAATAGCACAAATTAAAATAATAAAGAGGATAAAGTAGCTTAATAAGGTTTCACTAGAACCCGTTTGTGCATTTACTTTGGCGAGTAACTTAGCGGCTAAAATGCGGGTCAAGCCTGACTTTGAAATCGCAACGGCAAAGGCACCTAACATCGCATAACTTAAAGCAATTTCGGCGCCTGATGATAAGCCAGAATTAAACGCATCAATACTTTCTTTTAATCCCATGCCAGCGGTTAATCCGGCAACAAGCGCACTGATTGTCATTGCAACAATCACATTTACGCGGACCAAAGTGAGTCCAAGCATTAAAATAACGCCAATAATAACTGCGTTCATAGATTTCTCTGTTTTATAGATTTAATTAATTTTATCAGATCTTTAGCCTGATTTTTACGTTCTTTGGTAAATGGTTGCCTTGCATAGCGTACTTGCTCAAATAAGTGACAAAAGGCGGTTATTTGTTGCTCTGCATAGGGGGCATGTTGACTAATGTGCAGTAAAGTTTGAACTGGCGCGGCATTTTCAGGGTAGTTTATAGCCTGCTTATCCGCCCAACTGAGTATTTGAAAATACTCTTTTACCAATGGAGGTTGTTTGGTTTTAGCCTTGGGGCGGCTTATATAAATAAAATAAGCATTAAAACTTAAAATTAAAACAATAATAACCCCAAGTGGTACTAACCAAACATAAGTGTTACCAAATAGGGCCGCTAATAAATCTTGTTGTTTGTTTTTATCAAACCCTAGCACCCAACTAGACTATTGGTAATCGAGATTTTCTAATTCAAGGCGAAGCCAGTTTATGGCAGCATAATTACTTAAGCTAACTAAACCAAAATTAATATTGTTTTTAAATTCATCATTTAATGCTGCACTTTGAGATAAAGAGCCATTTAATCGTTCAGGGGCTACAACCGCTGTTGCATCAAATATTTTCCAGCCTTTATTGGTATAAACCTCAACCCAAGCATGCGCATCGTATTGACGAACGGTAATATAGTCATTGCTTTGATTGTACTCGCCGCCTAAATATCCGCTAACTACCCGCGCTGGTACGCCTGCACTTCTAAAAATAAAGGCAGCTGCACTAGCGTAATGACCACAAAAGCCACGTTTATTGTTAAACATAAATTGATCAAGCGTATCATCGCCGCGCATAGGTGTAGGAGTAAGTGTATAACTGAAGTTATTTTGCGAAAAATAATCTAGCAGTTTATTAAAAAGCTCATCGGCGTTAGCACTACTGTTTTTTAACTGTTGGGCCAGTTGATAACTTTTTTGGTTATTACTCACCGTAAGCGTTTTATAAAAACGCTGCTGTATGTTGCTAAGTTTTTTACTCGATAATGGTTCACTGCTAACAGAATATTGTAACACTTTTGATTTATATTGTTTTTTACGCAGCAAGCCTACTGAATTGAAAACTACATTTTCATTATTACTACTGGCATAGCCAAGCCCATATAACCAATCAGCCATTGCAGGCTCAGCAATTATTAAGTATTGAGTGCTATTTCCATTGCTGCTATTTTGGCTTGGCATCATCATAGCCTGTTTTAAAAACGAAGATGTTTTCCAAGCTTTACCATCAAATTCATCATGTACAATAGCTCGCCAATAATAAGGGGTAGAGGCTGAGTTATCATCAAACTTAGCTCTAAAAACTAATTCATCGGAGTTAGATAATTTGGCTATATCAAATGGGTCTACTTGTTCAGATAGGCCTGTTTGTGCCATTTTTGGTCCAGGTAATTGCCAAAATGCAGGAAGTTTTGGTAAAAATATTAAGAGCACAACAGCCAAAGGAAAAGCCAGCAGTATTATTTTCGCGCTTTTTTTGATGACAGTTTTAGACTATGATTCGATTCAAGTAACCCAAGTACAGCAAAGTTTAAAACATACAATGCGCTAATAATTAAAGTGGTAAAAATAGTTTGGCTAAACAAGTACACTGCTGAAAGTGAAAAGAATGTAAGGGTGATGATCAATTGATAATGCTGCTTTGTTTTTGCTTGTAGCAATTTAAAAACGCATGACAACAGTAGCATTGCAACAAACAGCACCACGGTATCTTTAAAGCCTATACTGCTGAGCATAATAATTAATGCTATTGCAGCGAGTCCGTTTGCGAGCCACGCATTGGGTTTTTGTTTGTGTTTAAGGGTTAAATAAATATTCCAACCACATAACATGCTAAGCATAATAATAAAGGGCAGGGGCAAATGCTCTATAAAAAAGCTCACTAACCCTAAGTAAATAAATGACAGGGAGAAATTTATAACGCCGTGATTTTTAATCTCATTCATAGTCAGTGCCTACATTACTTAAGGCTTGTAAGCAGCGTTGCTGATGAAGCTTTCCTGATCCATTTTCTATGAACTTATTGGGCAATTTCAACGAGTAATTAATGTCGCTTTCAAACGCTTGGCATACTAGGTAACACAATTGCCCTAAGCGTTGCTCGGTATCGCCAGTCATTAAGTTAAAATCAAATTGTGTATCAGCAGACTTAAAATTACTAAATTGTTTTACTAATAATTGCTGAGTTTTTGCGTAATGTTTCCATGAAACTCGCTGCAACCCCATTTCTGGCAAATGGGTAATTAAACTTTCAAACTCATCATCGCCTTGGTGCTTTTCATTACCATCATCATTAGCAGTTATTTGGCTTAACTGTTTGTGATTTGGCGTTTTAATAATTGACGGATAAACATAAACGGCATGATCTGGCTGAATATAGCTCCATACGCTCACCAAGCCAAATGGATAATTGCTGGCAATTTTTATTGGCTTTAGTAAATAACAACCTCGCTTTAAATAAGGTAATAGTAATTGGCATTGCATGGTATCGGTTTGCACACTAGTTATATAACAGGTATTTTCAAAATTATTGAGATAACTTAAAGTGATTGACTGGCATGTGTCGTTTGATTTTATTTGCCACACTAATTGAGGTGGCTGTGGCGCATAACTCTCAATAGTATTTTTAAAGGCGACAGTTAATCCTTTTGCGTTGCTATAACCTAACAACAACGCAAAAATAATAATCACAAACATTAAATACGCCATAAACAGTATTAAATTATTTTGATAATTAATTCCCATTACAAAATTTAATAGTGCAACAATCGTAAAATATACACCCAGTGTGGATGGTAAAACATAAATAGTATTATGCGTTAAAGTGATGCTATTTTTTTTGTGCTTATTTTTTAATAAGGCCGTTAAAATTGCACTTTTTATAGCATGAATAAAAGTAGGGCGTTTTATTTTAAAAATACCCATTGGTTTAAACGGGCACTAAAACATGTTTTAAAATGTCTGCAATTTGGTTGTTGCCAGACTCACTATGCAAACCTAATCTATGCTGGCACACACTAGAAAATACCGCTTGTACATCTTCAGGTAGTACAAAGTCTCGACCTTCAATATAGGCCCATGCTTTTGCTGATTTTGCCAACGCCATACTGGCTCTTGGTGAAAGCGAAGCCGATAACGATTGTGCTTCACGTGTGTAAGTCACTAAGTCAATTATATAATCAACAACCGGAGCGCTTAGCGTAATATTAGCTATAGATTCTTGTATTTGTTTAAGTTGTTGTTGGTTAATTCGTTGTGGTAATTGGGAGTAATCGCGCTTTTGATTGTTTAATAGTAATCTTTTTTCGGCGTTTTTAGGTGGAAAACCTAAGCTTATGCGCATTAAAAAACGATCTAATTGCGATTCTGGCAGCGGATAAGTTCCTGCTTGATATAAAGGGTTTTGAGTAGCAATAACAAAAAACGGAGTAGGGAGCGGGTACTTTTCTCCATCTACGGTCACTTGTTGTTCTTCCATGGCTTCTAATAACGCACTTTGGGTTTTAGGACCCGCACGATTTATTTCATCAGCAAGTACAACTTGACTGAAAATCGGGCCTTTATGAAATGAAAAACTGTGCTCTTTATTATTAAAAATATTGGTACCAATAATATCAGCGGGTAATAAATCGCTGGTAAATTGTATACGCTGATAGGATAACCCCAAAACGGCTGCCAATGCATGGGATAAAGTGGTTTTACCCATACCAGGTAAGTCTTCTATTAGTAAATGACCTTCACTAAACAAACAGGTTAATGCTAATTTTATTTGTTGTTGCTTGCCAAATATAACGGTAGATAGGTCATCAATAATAGTGGTAACTAGGTGCTGCATAATGTCCTTTAATCTATTAGTTCTAAACGTTTCATTACGGCATCAACTTTTTGCGCGTTGAAAGGCTTGGCTATAAATTCTTTTGCGCCAAGTTCCCAAGTATTTTGTACGTTCTCAAAACTATTATGGCCTGAGCACATAACCACATGAGCATATGGGTGCTCGTTATTAATCGACTCTAAAATTTCGATGCTTTCAGAATCAGGCAAATTAACATCTAAGAATATAACGTTGGGTGATTTTTCGCTAAGTAAGGGTTTAGCACAATTAAAATTATCGCACTCAATAATGTCATCAAAACCTAAGCCGGCTAACACTTGGCTTAAATCAGCACGGATTTGTTTAACATCATCAATAATTAAAATTGGTTCGAGTGGGCGTACAAATTCCATATGAATACTTCAACATTTTTTACGGCTTGTGATTTAATATTAAGCTAAGCATTAAGGAACCTCAAGGTGATAACTATGAATTACTGAAATAGTCGTTTAAACGCACTTAATGTCCGATACCATATAGTATTAGCGAGCTTAAAGTGATTAAAATAGAGCATCTCATATATATTAGCTCTAACTTCCTATGATTTTTATTACAGAGTTAAAAGGAAAAGGCAAAAAGCCCTTTTTTTCATTACGATATAGACTAAGTTATGGTGACGTATTGACTGTGGCTATGAAAATGGAACCTACAATTAAAGAAATAAAAAGTAAACTTGACTATAGACCGGGTGATATAGGAAAGAGTGGTGAAAAGATTGAGTTTGTCTACAGAGCATCTAGGGATGTTGTAATTTACGAAACTGAGTCTGGTTTTGTAACAGCAGAATATGAAGAAAATTTTCCTGAATTAATACATTTAACTATCAGATATTATCATGAACTTGGAGCGAAAATACCTACCGATATAGATGACCATAAATTTGAAAATCTAAAACGAATGCTTATCTCATCATATTTTGAGGCTCTTAGCTCAAGTACAGAAAAACAAGTAAAAGAAGCTTTCCGTGAAATAAAAAAAGTATTGGAAACACAAAAAAGAGAAGTGAAATTAAGAGTGTTTTTATCCTATCTTCAATTTTAGTTTGCGCATGTATTAGCTCAATATCATTCTATTATTTCAACGTTAGCAGTAACAACTTTAAAGAAATATTTGCTTGTATAAGTTTCGGTTGTATTGGGTCGTTGTTTTCCGTACTGCAAAGAAACAACGATTTTGAATTTGATTCTAATCAAGAAAGTAAATACATAATTCTTCAATCCTGTTTTACATCACTTTTCGGTGCAATATCAGGAGGTATTCTTTTTATAGTTTGTAAGTCAGGAATTGCACTAACAATTGCTAATGAAAACATATATGCATTAGCAGTTTTATCAATTATTGCAGGGTTTAGTGAAAGAATGATACCTGAGTTATTCAAGAAAATAGAAAGTCAAAATAATCATGGAAAAATATAATGTCAGAATGGCATTTACTTGCAATGTTTACTCATGCTTCCCTTAGTTAAACGATTTTGATCTTTGAAAAAGTCAGAGCTCCAAAAAAACCTCTACGTTATATGTTTCATTTACTGAAGGGTGTTCAATTTTATTGAAACGTAACGCGTATTCTTCAATGCCAGCTATGTATTGGAGATAGAATTTCAAACCTGATTTCCCACCCAATGTCCGATACCGTCTAGTATTGGACTTAATGAGCTTAAAGCTATTAAAATAGAGCGCCGCACATGCACTTAAATACCACCACCCATAATTTATATTATGTTAAATAAGCTAAAACCCGTCATTTTGTCGTGTAATTGTTGTAAGGGGTTGTTCATTTCTAGAATAATGATGATATGAGGATTTTCGCCCTCGTCTTTTGGAAAAGCCCATTATTACTGGGGTTAGCTAATCCTGAGCGGAAAATTAGTTAAATTTGAATTACGCTTGGTTTTAGACGAAACTTGTTCAAACTGACTCATTACCCAATCATTCCTGCTCATTATACGTTTAGAATTAGATCATTTCTGATCGTTTAACTTTCCTTTAAATACACTTTAAACGCCTTTTAAACGCTGTTTAAATATTTTGAGCTGCCGATATTTAAAGTTTTTCGGCAGCTATAATTGTATTGAACTGCGGTCCTAGCTCTATTGTGATCATAAAACCTTGGTACGATATTTTTACTTGGTTGCCTATATAAGCAAACGTATTTGGATTTTGAACAGCGTTCATTAGTTCGTGTATTTGTTCAATTGCTAATTGGCCAGTTAAGAGCTTTTCAATTTGAGCGCTGCTCACTGTAACAGTGCTACTATATATAGGTGCGTTTTTACGTGATAACTCGTTTAGTAAATTTACTGGCAAGTGCCCTAGCGTAAATTGCTGGCCATCAGCTCCCGATTTTTTAAGTGTCAACTTTGCTGCTTGTAAGTTTACCTGCTTTATATAGTACTGCTTAGATTTTAAAACTGCCTCGTTAAATTGTGGTACCGCCAGTTGTTGTAAATCCTTTGATAGATTTATGACTGACTTACCCGCTGCAATGTCTGCACCTAACCATGCTTTCCCTGGATTATAATCCCAACCTAAATCAATGCCTGGTAACTTACTTAGCTCTTCACCTGTAGATGGATCAACAACATTAAATGACTCCATAAACTTATCTACTTTTTCAGGCTTAGAAACAGACAAACCCATGCGTGCTATATCGCGCGCATTAAGTGACACCACTTTACACCTGCAGTTATAACCATTCGGTGGATAATGTGTATCCCAAAAAGGATGATCCACAGGCAATAAAATATAATTCCACTTACCGTGTTCAGGTCTTACGCGGCTATCACCAGCAGTTAAGTATAATAAATAAGGTCTACGCTGTTTTATACGTTCTTGTTGTTGCCAACGGCCAGCTGCACGTGCGGTGTTTTTATTGTTTTGATAAATTACTTTTGAACGCCAGCCCCGCTTACCGTTGTATGACCAACCTTGATCACCCACTATTTTGTCAAAGCGTTTTCTAAAGTCCGATATAGTTTCGCCATCACTAATCGCTTTATCTACTGCTTTATATAGCTCGTTAATAATCTCGATTTGAGTTGCACCGGCAACAGTAAATGCCTTGGCGTGAATTAAGCCTTGTAAATCTTTATATGATTCACTGGTTAGCTTAATTTTGTCTTTAAAGTGAGAAATGGCTTCCTTGAATTTTACAAGGTCGCCATATTGTGGAGCTGGTAAGGCCATATTATTGCTCTTTTAGTGACTGTTGAATGTCCTGAATTTCATTTCTGCGTGAGTTATCACGGCTATTACCAAAGAAGAAATTCAATATTGACGCCACAACGGTGCCTAAAATAAAGCCTAAAATGGTGTCTGCAAAGCGTGTGGCGGTATCAGGAATGGTTAAAAACGTTATACAGCCTATGTATATAACCGTTGCAACCGACCAAAACCACGCATAGTAATAAATGAAGCGTTTAGAAAACTTATCATCTTGATTAAGTGCCTGTATCTGCATGTTTCGGGCGCTTTGAGTGTTTTTAAATGCTAAATCATCAAGCTCTTTTTCACGGTTTAATATGGTTTGCCTGAGCTCTTGTTGTAATGCACTCGATTGCTGAATACGGTTCATAGCCTCTTGTGGTGAACCGCCATTAGTGAGTGTTTGCGCCATATCAACAACTTTAGAGGCCACTTTAGAACCATTGTCGCCCCCTATCCAACTGCCTATTTTTTTATCCAAACCAGTAAGCTTTGCAAGGCCAAGTGCTATTGTAATTGGGTCCATAGTTATACCTTTATATAGTCATCAAATGATTTGCCGCCAATTTTAATAAGCTCTAAACCTTCAAGCTTTTTATACTGACGGACGAGGCTTTTAGCGGTTGTAAAATCGCATGTGTGGTATTGAGTTACTTCATAAAGATCTGGCATTTCTTTTTTTGCACGGCGCTTACCCCATATTTTTTCAAAACTTTTAATTGATTTAGCCGTATGTTTTGCGCGGGTTCGTTTACGCCACACATCAGGAATACATGCAGGGCGCTCGTTGTCTTTAGAGTACCAGCGGCCTTTAATTACACCGTCTACGTAAACCACTAAGCTTGTTTTAGACTCAGATACGCGCCCGCGTGTCACGGTTATTTCAAACTCACCATATTTGAAAATAACGGAGCTAAAAAGCCCAGCTAAGTGCTTTTCTATCTCTACCCACTGCTCTTTTGTAATGGCCATAAGCGCCCCGCTACAGTTTTGCTATATCAAGTGAAATTGCTTGCTCAATGCCGTTATCATCTTGCTTGTAAAAGCGGATGAAGCGGGTTGAGTCAACCACGCCAACGGATTCTGCGATAATGTTCATGGCTTTAGCCCATTTGCCTGAATCGTCAGTAATTTCGAGTTTACGCAGTGCTAAAATGCGTTGCGGGTTAAGTGAGCCTTGCTTATCGGTATTGAACGTTTTACTAACAATAGCCTTAATGTTTTGATTGCCGCCTTCGGTCCATTCATCCAAGCATTGATCAATTAATTGTTTAGCAAGGGTAAGCTCTGGGCCAAGTTCTATGCGTTCTTGGGTTTGAAGGGTTACTTTTAATTGGCTGTCAAAGGTGCGTAACATCACATTGCCTTTTTTACCGCCTAAGTTAACGCCATATTCTTGAGCTAATAGCTCTATAAAGTCGTCGGCCTCAGCCATTAAACTTTGTTTAAACTCTGCCAGTGCTTCTTGCATTTTAATCGCTTTATCAATGGCTTTTTTAACAAACTCGTCTTTGATTAAATCGGTTTGTTTGATGTTAGCAATGGCGACTAAATTGCCTTTGCCGTCTTTTAAATACCCGTCAGGAACATTATTCATTGTCTATCTCCACAGTTTTAGAATTAGCCTCGTTCATGCCTGCCATAAACTCATACTCCATTGCTGATTGGGCTACTTGCACCAGCGTAGAGTCTGAAATATCGGGGAATTGTGAGGTGATTTTTTGTTTAAGTTCATCCAGGTCTTTTGATGCCTGAGCAAAATTAAAAAGCTGTTTAATGGTGTCGTCTGTTGCGTGATCAAACACATCTAACTCGTTGGTAAGCTCTACGCTTTCAGTTGGCTTTTTGGCAAACTCGGTTTTAGCAGGTGTTGCAATGCCATGGCCTTCGTCGGGCACATCAAGTACTGCTTCACCGTCTTTTGGTTTAGGTACACCGAGCTCTTGATAAGCCCAGTCTTCACCAACTGGCACAATACGCGCTGTTTCGCGCACGCGGGTTACGGTGTCGGTGTTAATTTCGCGTTTGTCTTTAAAGATGAATTTTGGCGGTTCGCCACCATCAAAATTTACTGTATGAAGCGAATTTAAAAGCTGATTGCGGTATGACGCTACAAGCGCCCTGTCTGAGCGTTGGTTGTCGCCTGCACGTTTTGCATGAGTTTCGCTGGCAGCACGTGCGCCGCCATTTTTTTGCTCTGTTGCTAAGGTTTGACTGGTTAAAGCTTTACTTATTTCAGCATTACAAAAGTTAACCAAGCGCTCGGGCACTGGCTCGCCAGATAGCTTGCTTTCGATGATTTCAATGCTGGTGTCATCGGGTATGGCGGCTATGCCGTCTTGAACAAGCCTAGCTAGCCCATCAAGTAAGTTATTTATGTCTGAATCTTTACTGCCTATTGGGTATTTACCCACAGGAAATGGAATACCAAAGCGCTCGCACAGCTGTACAAAAAACTTAAAGCCGCCATGCTTAAACGTCCATGGCCAAAAACAACTACTTAATAATGCAATACCATACGGGTTTTCGGCACTTGGCATATGGCGAACACACGACCAACGACGAGAGTCGACTATTTCGCCCTGTGGGTTTTCACTGGTTTTTACTAATAACTCGTGATCACTATTAAACGCAAAGCGGCTGTTACGCCATGTTTCTACGTATTCGGGTTGCCAATGGCCATTGTTTTTAATGTACTTGCCAAGGTGAGTAACACTAAAACCGTTTAAAATGGCGCTGTAATTGTGCCAGTCCATATCGGCCCATTCGGTATGTGGGCATGGTTTACGGGCAAAAAAGGCTTTAGCCAACTCATAACTTTTTAAACTGGCTGCGTCGTCACCGCCTGGCACAAGCTCAGTATTAAAGCTAAATAAGCCACTGCGCAGTGAGCGTAACTCTCCAATAACGTGTGCATCACGGGCTATTTCTTCATAAATAGCGGTGTTTTTACCCGCACGGCGCAAAATTGGATCTGGGTTTGGTAGCTCAGTAATAAGCGCTGTTAGGCTTGGGTCTAAGCGGTTTTGGTCAAACATACGGTTAAGCGCAGCGTATGCTTTTGATGTAATACGTGGCTTGCTTTTAAACATGATAGCCCCTTATTTGTTTTGTTACTTTACGGCTATTTACACGAGGAACGCCGCCTGCCCCTGTGCTGGCTATCATCCATAAAATAGCTAGGGCACAACTTAAATCGTAGTGATGGGTTGTTTGCTTTTCTGGCCAGTTTTCAAGCTCGTCGAGCAGTAAGCGACACCGTGAATGAAAGGCAATTTGTGCCGGCGTATTGGTTACATAAGTTTCAAGTGAGCCTATACGTTCCTCTGCAGATATGGTTGCAGTAACACCACGTAAAGGCAGTGCTATACCTTGCTCTAAGCCTGTAGTAATAAATTGGCTACGCATAAAATCAAAGGCATTATTATTTTCAAAGCCCCATACGCGGCAGTTATATTCTTTTTGGGCGCGAATTAAGTCGTTAAGTAAACGGCTAGTACCACGTACTTTGCGGCTTTCGTATTCAACGTGTAGCTTTTGTAAATCTTGGGAATAAAAACCCACTAATATAGCGCTGGGATCGGCTTTTTCTGTTTTGCCCATACTTGGGTCGCATGCGCCATAAGGTATCCATTCGTTTAAGCGGTCTACCCAAAAATCAAACTGGTAAAATATGGCTTCTTCGTCACTTTTGGCAATGCCTTGCATTTCGCGGTTAAACTCGCGTTTATTAGCCGCCCACATACACATTAAATCGTAGAGTGTACGCACACTTGGCCAACTGGTTTGGGCTCCTTTAAGCATTTGCTTTTTACGCTTTAACCAAAATTTAAACGAGGGTTTTTGCTCAGTTGAAACAGCCTCACCCTTTGCGGCAGCGCGTTTTTCAAAGCGTTTGTCGTCATGTACCATTAAATCGCGGCACTCTTCCCATAAATCCATGCGTTCAGGCATTTGTTTAATGGCTTTAAAGCGGTGAACAATATGCCCTGGAGCCTCTTCGGCGCGGCTTATTGGGTCATCGTTATTTAATACGGTATTTACACCTAAAAATTTAACGGTGCCATCGGGTGGGCCAAGGTATTGCACGGCTGCTTCTAAAAAGCGCCAACGGTTATCGCGCTCTGTGGGCGATTTAGCCTCGGCATCGGTAATAATGTCATCGGATAGCAGTAGCTTAGGGCGGCTGGCACCATGGAACGTACCGCGTACTGATTGCTCAGCACCACGGCTTTCAAAGCGAACGCCTTGCGCTGTTACAAACTCGCCTAACTTCCACACAGGGGATTTTTGGCACACTTCAGGAAAGTCTAACGCAAGATTATTATTGTTAAGCAACTCGGTTTTAACTACCTCGAGTGTTTTGGTTGGCATTTTTGTTTCAGCGCCAAACAAAATTACAAAATCAATAAATTGCTTTATTTTGGCAAGGCCCAGGTCTTGGCAAATCTCAGGGTCTTGCAATAGCGCTAACACCGCTACATATACAGGGGCAATTTTTACCCCAAGGGTACTTTTGCCCTCACCACGCGGGGCTACAAACCAGTTTTTCCAGCCATTTTTAAGCTTGAGTGCTTCGGGAAACCAGTTCATAAAATAGCTTTGGAATTCAGACGCTGTTTGATCGTCGTCAAGCCACATATGATGCGGAAAATACGTATACACAAAAAACTCAAAATCGCCGCCAAGTACACGTTTACGACGTGCTTTAATTGCAGCGGGGCTTGGGTCTATGTTGCGCTCTTTTGCTTCAATATCGCGGCGTAGCGAACCGGTTATTTGTTCTATTTCAGCTAAGAACTCGCGTGAATTCATATCGGCCATTAGTCGTCTAACTCCGTATCGAGCTTAGGACCAAACGCGGTAAGTATTTCAACAAATTCGGGCGCAAAGTCAGGGTATTTGGTTGACACAAACTTAGCCAAAATTTTAAGCACTTCGGTGGCAATGGTGCGCTTTTCAAGCTTTTTATTACCGCCCGACACTTTCATTACCTTGCTCATCATATCGGTAAGTGAGCTCAGTATTTTGGTGCGTTGGTCAAGTGGCAGTGCTGCGCCTTCGGCTGATTTTAAAAGCTCAAAGGTTTCGTTTACTTGAATGGTAAACTCTTCAATAAAGTCGGTGGTAAACTCCCCTGCAGTGCCTTCGCTACGGCGGCTTGCTGCACGGGCTAAGTCCCAGTCGTCACCGTTTTCTTTGGCTTCCATTTTCCACCGTCGTGCGGTGCCATCGGCCACACTGTGCTTAATAGCGGCAACACTTAACGCAAGCAGCTCGGTTACATAGCTGTGGCGTACGGCGTTTTTCTTTTCAGCTGGGTGTGCCATTAGCCCGCCATCCCATTTTTTACAGCATAGGCAATAAGCGACACAGCCAAACCCGCAGTGCCACCCATGGCAGCTACTTTAACGCGTTGGTTTGTTAGCTTTTCTTCAACTTTGCTTAAGCGGTCATCTTGCTTATTAATGGCTGCAATTTGGCGTTTTTCGCTTTTTTCTATATCAAGCTTTAAGCCATCGGTTATTTCTTTTTGACGCGCTTCGCTTTTTTCAATGCTTTGATGAATGTCGGCTTTTATATCTTTTAGGTCATTTAAAATAGCGGCTTGACTGCCCTGTATTTCACCAATGGCCTGAAAAAGTAAGTTTTCTTGCTCTTGATTCATGGGTGTTCCTTACGGGTTAAATACTTTAATGCCCGTCCAGGTAGGCGTGCGCACATCAAAATGAAACCAACTCACTTGACCTTCAATGGCGGTGATATACGGGAATTCTTGCGGGTGGGCTAATACGTAGTCACGTACTTGTTGAGCAGTGTAGTTTTTAAAGCTGCAGTCGAATGCTTTGCCTAGCTTATGTTGGCTGCGTTTAGCACCTATGGTGCAATCAAGTGGGCGGTAGCCACGGTATTGATTAGCACCGCCAAAGAACCAGTTGTTTACTGTGCATGGGCCAAATCTGTCGCGTAGTTTTTGCAGCATGCGCAATGCGCGGTCATCAAATAAATGAATTAAAAATAATGGGGTATCGTTAAATAGTTCAAACGTGGCTTTAGGTACCAACTCTTGAAATATAAAACTTGGGGCAGTAGGAACGGCCACTCTTTGTTTAAGAGCCATGCTGTTGAGTCCTTATTTTGTTGGTTAAACGTTGTTTTACTAGGACGTAACAGGCAGGTAAGCGGGTATTACGCACCGGCTTTTTATTCGCTGGGTTTAGCAGCTCTTTCACGCGGGTACGCAATGCGGGCAGGTCTTTTAACGGGCAACGGCGAGAGATTGCAATTTGCTCGGCTTTAGAACTGGCCTTAATAATTTGTTGAGCTAATAACTCAATAAATGGCGCATGCACTGTATTTGTCATGCTGGTAGTAAATCAATTTAGGGGATTGGGTAACACTGTAAAGTTGTTTGCGGCTGGGGGCTTTAGAGTTAGCTTATTAGGTTAAATTAAAAAGGCTTACTAATACAAGGGGGCAAGCCAATTTAATTTTAATGAGGTTTAAACATGGTTTAAATACAATTATATTTTTTGAAACTGGCGTCCCAATCACTGTAATCAGTATCGATAAAATCACTAGGTGAGCGTGTTACTTTAAGCTGCACTTGTATTTCTTCTTTACCACTTAATAATACCCCTAATGACACTTCATTGTCTGCGTAATCACCAGCAAACATATCACTTAGCAGCTCTTCGATATTATCAACTGCTTTTTCTGCTATTTCCCTTGTTCCACTCATCATTTACCCTTAATTTCTCTAAATGCTTCGCGGTATTCATCCATCATGCCTGTCGTGTTTAGGCCAAATAACTTGCGTTGGTTGATATACCGGTTAAGCAGGTTTAAACCGTATTCGTACTGCCACTGCTTAGGTTTAGCGCCGCCGCTAAGTTGCAACGCAGTGAGCAGTACAAAGTTATTGCTTTGCATTGCTAAGCATTGTTTCTTTGATATTTACGGCCGCAATAGCAGCAATGTGTGGCCATTATCGAAATGTCGATTTTAGTTTTATTGCGTGCATGGCCACCACCTTTTTTGGCTGCTTGAAATTCAACTTCAACTTTAGGGTTTACTGGCGAGTACTCCCCTTCAGTTAGAATCATTGATTGCCCTTGCCACCTAAAACCTATATTAATGGCGTCTGCAGGCACTTTGCCTTGCTCTGTTAAATGGTCTTTAACGCGGTTTAATGTATCTTTAAAACAGTTACACGCTTTATTTTCAGTATTGGTATCCATGTTATTCCCCTATAAACTTAAATTTAATTGTGTTTCGTGCGCCCGTTCGTCTTGGTATGCACTGTAAATACTGCTTACTTGCTGGCGGGTTATTTTAAAACGCTTAACCAGCTGCTGAATGTTGCAGGTTTTGGTGTCTAGCGCCTCACAAATTTGTTGATTACGAATTTGCATAAGCACTTTGTGCAACATGGGTATTTGGTAGCTTGAGCCTACATTGGCATTTATTAGCTCTTGTACCAGGGCTTTACCAAACACCTTAACTACTTCGTGATCGTCGGTTGGCTTTTCAGGAATATAAAACATTTGCCCTTGTTGCTCGGTAAGTACGGCAATGGTTTGTTCAACCCCTAAGTGTTTAACAATGCGACGTAGGCCGTGGGGTAATGCCCGTAAATCTATGCTTGATTCGCTCATGATTGCTCCTCAAATAAATAATCTAAGCCATGTTCGCGGTCTATTCGGCGTTGCTCTTGATAGGCTTCTACATCACGGCGAACACGGCATTTTTGCTTGTCTTTTTCTTTTACATTACGGTAGCGTTTTTCCTCTGTATAAGCGGCTTTACGCGGGTTAATAGTAAAGTTTTGGTACTCTTCGTAATTAGCCATTTACGCCCCCTGCTTTGCTTTATGGCGTGCAAGCCATTGCTTAAATACTTCAATAATATGCGGCCACTGCTGGGCGCTTTGGCTTAGCTTTTTGCCTTGTAAGTGTTTTTCACAAAACGCATCGCAGGCCTGTTTTGAATCAATGTTTACCGCGCCTGCGCGGCTCAATTGGCCCCACAGGCTGTAAATCATTTTTAGTTGTACGGGTAACTGTGTTTTACCCGCATTTGGGTTCATAGCGCGGTAACGTGCAAGCAGTTGCTGTTGCTCAAGCTTGGTTAGCCCTGTGCAGGTATTAACACGACCATCGCAAATGTACGACACATTAAGTTGGTGGGTATGTTGGTCGATACCCGCCGCCTTTTGTGCAATTTTGATTTGCTGAGTCAAGTTGCTCACGCTATGTCCTCCAGGGCTTCAATTTCAAAGTGTGGCGCTTGGCCTATGCCAATAATTTTAATGCCCCAGTCTTTCATGCCGCTGGTATAAACCAGCGGAAAATCACGATAGATATTATTAAAACGTCTTGCTGTGTGGGCATAAGAGTTGATTTCATGCACATGGTGAATACTAAATAACTTGTCGGCAGCAAGGGTTGCAAAGGCCGCTTTAATGTTGCCATCGCATTTATCTATGAGCTCGCCTTGTGGGTCTTTTTTAGCAAGTAGGCTTAACATTGTTGCGTTTGTAACCAACGAGCTAAACGCTAAATGCGCGGTGTAACGTGATGTGTTTAATTTTATTGAAAATGCCATGATTAAATCCTTATTTAAATTATGTTTAAACGGCGTTTAAACCGCTGGTTTATTAAGTACTGATGAAAAAATGCCATTGACTAACAGCTTGTCTACGGCGGTGTCTGGGTTTTTGTTGGTGTGGTTAAGCAAGTGCGGTAGCAAGTTTTCAACTAGCTCACGAGCGTTACCCTCAACGCGTTTGTGTAGCCATTGCCACCATTTTGCATCGTCTTGGGCGAGTTTTACGGTGCCTTCGGTGAGCTCTAAAAACAGGGTGCGAATGTCTTCAACGGTTATTTGGCCGATAGGTTTAGGCCAAAAGCATACGCGGCTTGCAATGAGTTCGTAGCGCTCTTGGGTTTGCAGTTTGTCTACTAGTTGAATGTTGCCAACCAGGGTTACGCCTACAATGGCTTGGTCGCTTATGGTGCGTAGTGGGTCAAGCGAGTTAGGTTTGCACTTGTCGGCTTCGTCTAAAATTATTAAACGGTCAGTATCGCGCAGTGCTTGAATAATTTTTTGCATGTTTTTATATGCGCTTGGGCAGCGCGATAAGCCTAGGGCTAACGTTAGTTGCTCAAGCACTTGGGTGCTGCTGGTTTGCTCACTGCCAGCAATTAAAATGGCTTCTTTGTTGTGGCGGCAATACTCCGCAATACCTTTGGTTTTACCCAAGCCTGCTTGGCCTGCAAACACACTAAAGCGTTTACGTTGGCGAGCTTGGTCGCAGGCCATAGCAATAAGCTTAGATGTACTGGTAGGAATAAAGCGCACATCACCGTACACAATACTGATTTGTTTGCGTTCTGGCTGCTCGTTAATTGTTTTAACTTGCTCTACCTCCGCAGGGCAAATAAGCGCCCAAATGTCATGCAAGTGCTTAGTGGGCTTGGCGTTGTATTTACCGTTAATGAGTTGGCTTATTGATGCAGGGCTTTTACCCATGCTCACAGCAATACTGGCGCTAGTAATGTTTTGGTCGCGTATTTCGGGTGATTGCAAACGCAAGCAAATACGCGCTGCGAGTTCGCGATCAGCTTTGTTGTACGACTTATTAAAGCCGTTACGTTTTTCAATGTCGGTAATCGCGGCTTCACCAAATAGCTTATGCCACATAGCAACAATGATTTTTTCAGGGTTAATGGTGCATTTATTTGCTAGTACTTCTTTAACTGATTGCAGGGCAAAGCCACAGTTTAGCTCATCAATGGTCATACCTGTGGTGCTTAACTCTTGGTTAATTAACTCAACACGCAGCGTTTGCTCAGGCGTGTATGGGTGTGGTTGGCTATAGCTCATAGGTTGTTTCCTTGCGTAAATTAGGTTGATCAAGTAATTCGTTTAGGTCGATTTCGTGCTGCGGCTGTGTTGGCGTTACATCAAAATCAAAAATATTTACGGGTGCTTGTTGTGCCTCAATACCCTTAATAGGTGCTGCAAACTTAGTCACAGACTCAACATCGATAATGCGGTCTTGGGTTTCTTGGGCCTCGATTTCACGGCGCTTGGTGTCGATGCGTTTTAAGCGGCCAGTTCGGCGTTTGCTTTCGGCTTGCTCAATACGTGACGTAGGCACGGCGTGCGATTTAGTTTTTAAGTTAGCGAACATTAAAAACTCACCGTTTAGCTTATAAAGCTTGGTGTAGCTGTCGTCGTGTAGGTCGTAGGCAGCAATGAGTTCTTGGCCATTAAACTGGTGTAAAAAGTCGGCACTGTAATCACGTTGGTGTAAGCGAAAACGGCCACGGCGAATGTTGACGGTTTCGCGTGGTAGCATCACAAAGTCACCCTCTACTGGAGGTACGTGCTCTATGTTTTCGTCCCACACTTGCTGGCGGGTTTTGTCCTTAATTTCAGGGTGCTCACTGTTGTGGTAGTCGTTTAAAAAGGCTTTAAATTCGGCTATCCACTCGTCTACCGTAGGCAATTTACGTTTGCCTTGCTTGGCCTCTTTAAGTACCAGTTGCTTATGGCGATCGTCGTGGTCGCGCCCGCAATAGGTGCTAAAGCGTTTACCCACGCGGTCTTCCATATGCAGGAAAAACCGCTCTATCCATTTCACCCGGGCGTTGCCTGGTATGGCAAATATTACGTCTATTTCAAACTGGGCGTAAAAGCCGGTGGTGTCGTCGTTCATGAGTTTGTTTTTGTAGCCTGAGCCGTTATCTAGGTAAAACATGGCAGGCACGTTGTTATGCACTTTTATAGCGCGGCTTATAGCTGCTAGCGTATCAAGCGTGCTTTCGGCATAGCCCAGTTCCCAGCCCACAATGCAGCGGCTTGCTACGTCTTGAAACGCGGTTAACTCAGCACGGTAAGGCTTACCCGTTTTAGGGTGCGCTAGGTATACGTCGAGCGTGTGGCCATCGCCGTTATACATAACACCAGGCTTAATGTTATCGGTTGAACGTAATAAGTGGTCTTTATGTTTTTCACGGTACAGTTTTGCACCCATGCGGTACGGGCTTTGTGGGCCAAGCTCGTGCGGCAGTGCATTAATAAAGCGGCGCACTTGGTGATGCTCAGCCTTGTAACCCTCTTTATTTAGTTGGTCGCTCACTTGTGCAAAGCTTGGGCTGTTTGGGCTGTGGTAAAGCTCTAAGCAGCGTGCCAGCCAGCTGTATTGTGTTTGCGCTTTGCCTTTATGGTTAGGTAATAAGCTGTTAATGCCGTTGTCTTTGTAGGCATTGCACCAGTTATAAATGGTTGCGCGCCCTGGTAACTTACCCAGTGCATCAATAGCGGTTGCAAGTGTGGCCATTGCTGTATTTGCACGGTACGCGGTTACAAGCGCTTCAAACGCTTTAGGTATGCCACACTCTTGCGTTAATAAATGGCGAACTATTACTGCCCTACTTTGGGCTTTTTTACGGGCTGTTTCGCTGGCATTTTGCCAACTTAGTTCCAAGCCTGTGCTTGGCAACTTATTGAATTTTTGAACTGCAGGATGCATTGCTCTCTCCTACTCGCGGGTTTTAATACGGTCGTTAAACATGGCGAGCATGTATTCACGGTTTGCTTGGGCGTCTTGCCATTCATCTTCGGCAAATTGCGGTATGCACTCAGCGCCGGCTAAATGCTCGGGGCCAAACTCGCCGCTTAAGCGGTTGAGCATGTGGGTAATGCGCTGTTGTATGCCTAACCATAAATGCCACGTGGTTTGCGCTGCACCTATGCGGTGGTTTAGGTCAAGGTCGCGGGTATTACAGAGCTGCTCGACCATAGCTATAAACTCTTCGAGTGACTCGTTAACAACGGCATTGTGTGCAAACGACTTTTGGCGGACCTGTGCAACTAGCATAGGCAGCTCGTACATTTGTTTAGGGGCCTTGGTTAAGCGCTCAGTTTCAAGGGCGTTAATAAGCGTGGCTGTTTGCTCTTCAAGGTCTTGCGTTCGCTCAGTTAGCTTTTGTACTTGAGCGCGAATTTCTTTGCCGCTGGTTTCGGCCAGTACATCAAGGTCGTCATCATCTAACTGGGCAATAGACTCAAGCGGTACTTTGGTCAGCTCGCTAAGTTGGTGTTGGCTCATATTCAAAAGCGACAATTTGTCGCTTTTGCCTTTTGGTAAAGCTGAGAGCATTTTAGAAATAGCTATTGAGCGCTGTGCAGTACGTTTGTGAATGCCTCGTTCTTCTAATAAAGTTAAGAATTCACCATGAGAAACCTGTTCTTTTACATTAAGCAAAATAAAGCCTGCCTCTGCGGCATCGGTAAATTGGCGGTTTGCTAAAAACACTACGCGGTCCATACATTCGGCTACGCTTTGTGGCATCACTATGTTGAGTGGGGTTTTAAGTTTTTGTAGCTGGTGTTCAATTTCGTTGGCGTTTTCTTTACCTACTACATCGACTAAATTAGTGCTCATGGCCACCTCCTAGTTTTATAGCGTGGCGCTGCGCTACTGCAAGGTGTAATTGGTTTTGCTCAGCTTGTTGCTCAAGTTTTGCTACCTCTTGCCATAGCTCATCAATGCTCATAGTTAAATCAACACCCAATGACTTAGCTAGTGCCTTAAAATTTGCATTGTTAATATCAATATTTGTGTCGTCTTTATGTTCAGTTTCCTGAATTTCAGACGGTTCTTGGTCTTTGATAGTCATTATTTTTAGCCTTAGTTGGGTTTTATAGCGGGTGGTGTAATGGTGACGTCATTCTTGATTATCGTCGTTTGTCAGTAGCGACTCAGCTATATAGCGCTGCATTGCGGTGCGCTCTTCTATTTCCATTTGCAGCTCGGCATGTTGTTGCAATAGTTGCGAGCGCTGGTCAACCGCTTTAAACAAAATAGGTTTGAGCAATATATTGGCAGGCTCGGTTGAGCGCACGGCGTAACACAGTGCAGGTAAAAAATGCATGGGCATATAGTGAGCTTGGCTGGGGGCTAGCCATTTATTTAGTTTGGCTTGGTCAACCTCGTTATTTTGTGAGTGTAGTGCGTCGTTCATGCGGTCAGCTATTACTGGACGACTAAAGCCTGAACGCTTCATGGCTGAACATACACTGTGAATAAACAGGTGATATATATCGCAGTCTGGCGCTATATCGGCATCGAG
Source organism: Pseudoalteromonas sp. KJ63-1 (assembly GCF_055808145.1). Next base: position 1,597,873 of record NZ_CM147855.1, read on the forward strand.
AATGCTTTTAGTGAGTTGTTTTTGCTGTGCCATTGTTAAATGTTCCATGGTAAAAATCTCTTGCAAAATTACATTGATTTAAAATGCGTTATTACCGATGCTGTTACTCAGCCGATAAAAGCTCGCGCAGCGCTTGTACTTTTTGGCTGCGAGTGTCTTTATTTTTGGTATAGGCAGGTACATCAGGGAAAATAGCGTCTACCGGTTTGCCAATAATTTTGGCAATGGCGGCAGCCACTTTGTACGAGGTGGTGTGCTGGTAAACAACACTGCTTACATGAGATAGGTTTAGGCCAAGTGCCGCTGCCACAATTGACAGTGAATAGCCTTTTTCTTCAAGTGCTTGTTTTATTTGCTCGGGTTTCATTGTAGAGTACCTTTTGGTTTACATACGCTTTTTGGTTCTTTGGCGAGATTTAAAGTGTATGTTTTTGTTAATGTGTGGTGAGAATAGGACATATATGTCTACATATCAACCCTTGCAAGACATAAATGTCTGTGAATTATTTAAAAAAGAACGTAACCGACTGAATTTAAGTCAAAAAGAAATTGCAGATTTTTTAGGGATGTCATCAAAACAGATCAGTCGATGGGAGACTCAAATTGCAATTCCATCTGATAAATTAGCTTTATTATCTGGTTTAGGGTTTGACACTAATTATATTATTACTGGTATTAGTGGTGATTCATTACCAGTTGCCGCAGCACCAACACAAAGCACAGCGCTGCAAACCAGCCATGCTGATTTAACGGCGGTGCCGCAATACGATTTAGCGGCCAGTGCGGGTGGCGGTGCGTTGGTTATTGCCGAGCACCCTATTGCACGGTTTGAGCTTTCTACCCGTTGGCTGCAACAAAATAACCTACATAATAAAAAACTGACTGTAGTGCCTGTGCGCGGCGATAGTATGGAACACACCTTGTATGACGGTGATTTAACGCTAGTGTCGCTTATTGATGACCCAATAGATGCCCGTGAAGGTGTGTGCGTACTGCGCTTTGACGATGAGATTTTTGTAAAACGTATTCAGTACGATTTTAAAAGTAAAGGCTATAATATTACGAGTGACAACAGCGCCTACTCAGGTTTTTTTGTAGATGCGGATGATATTAACGCTGGGCGCTTTAGCGTGCTTGGACGTGTTGAACGTGTATTGCAACGGACACGTAAAGTGGATTGATCGGATTTTAACGCTTATTTTATAAGGAGTTATTTATGAAACGAATTTATATAACTGCTGCTATATGTGCGATTATTATTGGATGTAGTAAGAAAGAAGATACACAGGCTACACAACTTACCCCACCACCAGAAAATTTCATTAGTCCTTATCGGTTTATTACGTTTAGATTAGAGGCCGTAAGTGATATTTTAAAGGTTGCGCCAAATGCCAACGGTTCAATCACCACGACCACCTCACAATATAAAACACGCTATGACAGCACAGACGGTGTTATTAGCTATTCTGAGATTTACTTGCTGGAGACAGCACCATGTAGCCAAACTGAGTCGTTTGACCCTATAGCAGTGTTAAAAGCTGTTGCGGTCAATTCGCAAAGTTTAGAAGAGCGAGACAGAATGACCCATTTAGCTACTTACTATGATCATAAAGAAAAATTAAAAATTAGTATTACCTGTGAGCAAGACGGAACGCCGATTGTGGTGAGATTTAGTAATAAGTATTACGGGTATTAAAGGATTTCCATGCCAGAAGTAGATAAAAAATTAGTGCAGGAATTAGCATTGCAGCATAAATTAAAATTAAGAAATGCTCATATTAATAATCTTCCCAGCACTAATTTGGAGCTTAAAAAGGAGCCGGTTAAATTAAGTGAAGGCCTAGATGAAGAATCGGTAAAAAATCTAAAAACACACTATCATGAAAAAATGCAGGTTACTGACTCATCTGACGAATTAGCTATTAACAATGATTTACTTGATAAGGATTTTACTGCTGTTGAAGTAGCAGAGCTGGAGCTATTTAATATGTTACATGATGTAAAAATTGCCAAGACTATAATTTACTCGGTAGTGATTACTTTAGTTGTTATTTTAATTGCATTCTTGGGGTTTTAATAAGAATTAACCAATAAGTTTAATTTAGCATTTTTTATGTAACGCACTACACTTGCACTATTGGATTGGAGTAAATATGGATTACGAGCGTGATTGGTTGGATCTTAAAAACATACGTAGGCTTGCTTATAAACACCATAAAATGTTGTTAAGTGAAATTGAGTTTCATCGGATTGAGTTTATTCAGATGGAAATAGATAAAGAACTGTTAATAATCAATAATTATCTTGGTGATGAAAAATTTAAATGTTTTAAAGCTTCCTATAGAGAAGAGTTAATGAATTTAAGTATGTTGCGATATCAAAAGTTGTTAGATTAAATAAGCCATTCATGTACTGACAGAATTTTTACCTTGGATTAATTTTCTAGGGGGAGTTTTAATCTATGAAGTTAGAACGTGAAGACATACGTGAATTAGCTTTAAAGCATTTCGAGGCAATTGACCTTAGTTACTCTCTTAATAATATGCCACAAGCTCAAGTAAATATTGATGAAGAAATTAATATTATTACCGCTCAGCTTACTACTGAAGAAATTACTTTGTTTAATAAGGTTTATGCTGAAGAGATGAAGTTGATTAATGATTTGTTTGAGCAAAGAGCTGAATACTGGACTAAGGAAGTTTCTAATTTTAAATTTGAAAACTTAGAGGGTGAGTTCGAAAGTAAAACTCAGCTAGGAATAGTCTGCTATTTTTTTGTTTTACTTTTTGTTGTACTAGTGATGTTTATAGTTGGTGTGTTTTGGGTTGAAATAAACCCTTTTGTTTTTGGCTTATAGCTTACTATTCTTAAACGGCTGTAAGCATAATTGCCGCATAGTAAATGTATTTAACTTATCGAATTTAAACTAAGCTGGTTTTATAAAGTTGTACTTAACTTGTTTGATGGAGGAATATGATGGACTGGAATAACGAAGATTATATTATTGCTTTAGCAATAAAACACCACCGTATGTTACTGAATGAACAAGACAATACAAAAGCAATAATACAACAAGAACTTCTTAATATTACTGAAAAGCTAACCGATCTAGACTGTTTAAAATTTGAAAAAATGTATTGGCGAAAAACTGTATCATTAATTACATCATAGAATAATGTTCAATATTTATTAAGGTTCCCGATATGACTGAACAAAATAAAACTATAAATATTTTGGTAACAAAAAAGCCCTTAGTTAAGGGGCTTTTTCTTTATTTTTTTGTATTAGAGGGCACCAGCATTTCTCTTGATCTTCGGCTATTTTGTTATTTACAAAGTGCTCATAAAGGGTTGTTACTCTAAATAAACCTATACTGAGGGTAACAGTACTTACTAAAGCATAGATAAAGACAAAGTAAGACGCACAATAAAAAATAGCTAGTGCCAGCTTTGATTTATTATGCATGGTAATTAGGTCAAAATAATCTACGTAGGTTTTACAAATCATAGCTAACAATATTGCTAAGACTTGTAGCAAGATAAAGTGTAAAAAAATTGCATTGATCATTGTAAAAGCAGATGGTCTATTATTAAAACATTGACCAAAAGCATTTTTGCATTCAATACACTCGCCACATGGTTTGTCTTGTTCTGCTAAAAAATCTCTAAATTTTTCCGAACCTATAGACATCCACAATGCAAAGCCACCCAAAGAGAACCCAAGTAAGTTAGGCATAATGGAGAGCACATCATCCCACCACCCAAATTTACTCCAGGCAGGAAAAAGGATTCCCGTTATGATTATAGATGCATAAAAATAAGGGCTTGTTAATAATGCAGTAAAGCCGCCATATGCTCTCCAATATCTTGCTATAATGTTATTTGTCATAATAACTTTTTAATAATTTCCTCAATTGAAATTGCCAAGCGTTTAAATGCGTCATATGGAAGTGAATTCTTGATATCAAAATAATCATGTTTGATAAACGGCATATCCTTAGTAGAAATTATTCTTGGTGTGCCTTTTCCATCATAGCCTTTAACAACTAAGCTACCATTATTAGCGGCTATTTTCGCTTCATTTCTAAGCTCTTGATCTACTTGTATTGATTCGCCCGTCTTAGCTGTAATTTTAGTTTCAACTTTAGCTATTTGACGTTCCTCTGCTTTCTTCAAGTATCTCTTTTCAATTTCACCAAACGCATTAGGATTATTTATGATCATATGAATAGTTCGTTTATGCTTCAGCTGTAAAGCTTGTTGCAGTGCTTCTTTTTCAGGAAAGTGAACTACATTTACTTCTCCAAAGTCTTCTTGTAGTTCAGCTGAATTTAGTAACTTTTTAAAAAAATCAACCGCTGTATTAGGTGTTAATTCATTACCTTTGTAATATGCTTCGTAAACGAGAGTATGAGATTCAGGAAAAAAGAAATAAGTAAACCTTGTCGAATTAGGCTTCAAGTTTTCAGGTAAGTTAATTTCAGCAAGGTCTGCATCAGTTGCAAAGTCATTAGTATTTAGATTAAGCCAATCTGCATCTTCTCTAATTTGTGTAAATTTAAAAATATCACCACTTATAGCTGGTACATCGGCTTTAATATCTTTTACCTTTGACTGAGCACAGAGCAGGCCCCAAGTTGTTCCCCTAATGTTAACTTGTTTTTTAAGCGCAAAAGCACTTTCAAATAACTTTTTATACTCTGTGGGTAAATGATTACCTATTGTTATATTTAATGCACCAGCACTTGTTTTTAATTCCATGAGATTCCCTTTAAAAAGATCAAGAACAAAATCAATCCTTGATTAAGCATGTACATTAATTCTAATCATAACGTGTGTAAAGTTGATTAATTAAAAAATCCCTGAAAACGATTTTAAGCACATTAGCTTATGTTATGGCTGTGGTAGCTTAAGTTTAAGTCGTTTAAACGCACTCAATCGAATTTAAACGCGGTTTAAACATAGTTTAACTTGGATTTAAAGTTATGGTTTTATGTTTTGGTGGTTAAGCAATGCTTTATGAAATTGTTGTTTGGTGGGTTTGAACTCTAAATTTAAATCTGTCGCCATATTGAGGTTGTACCTAAGCGTTAAACGAATGTACTCAGATTCGGTAATAACTTGATCAACATATGCCTGGTTAAGGTCGGCTATAAACTCTCTACTTGGGTTTGACTCCAATTTGTTGGTAAGTGCTACGTAGAGTTGCGGCATGGCCTCATCGGGGTTTGATGAAAGGTATTTATCTGGGTTGTTGATATATAAATACACACCTAGTCCAATACCAGACAAAAGAAAGTATGCAGCTATAGTGATGAGTGTTTTATTTAAGGTTTTTAAATGAGCTTGTTTTAGCATAACCATTCCTTGGTTGTTTAGTAGTGATACTTAACTATAAAGCAATTTCAATTTAATGCTAATTGGATTTTAAAGGTTAATTTTTAAGTGTATTATGATTAAAACAAATAATAATACGTATAAGGAAATCCAATTGTGGTTAAAGAATATCTTATTTTACGCTATTCGTTAGTTGAAGAAGCGCAAAAAGCACTTAATGTAAAAGCTATCCCAACGGTTAAAGGACATGCAATTTTACCTGCAATAAAAATTGACAGAGAATTTAAATCAGCTGGGGCCCTTTATAGTGTACTTGGATTTAAAGAGCTCGTTCCGTCTTTTGGATATGACTTTCCCAGTGAACGATTTTACTGTGGAAAAATAGCTAAGCTTAAAAAGCAACAAACAGGCGAAAAAGTACCAGGTGACATTGTTGAAGTTGTGCATGACAATTGGATTCCATTATCAGTTGTAATTGATATTCAAACACAGCACATATTTGTCAGAAAGGATTGGCGTTACGGTGACCCTGAGCATATTGCGAGGTCATTGCAGTCGGCTTTTACAGATCCAATACTTGCTACTTTTAACCATCGTATCTTTATTGAAGGTAAATCAGAGTCAGCTAAGTTTTGGAATATTGTAGACTCGAAGAGTAAAATTTATAGGCTAGAATTTAAGTTAATATCTCCAAATATTTTAGATACAAACCAAAAAGCAAGAGATGCAGTTGAAGCATTGCAAGATATATTTGGACAAGATGAGATAGACATTACTTTAAAAAATGACTCAGGTGATTTGAAAGTACCCGAAGTACTAGTGTCAAACTATTTAGAGTATATTGCAGAGGGTGAAGGCAGCTGGGGTGTTGTTACAGAAGGTGAAAGGGGCGGTAAAAAGGCGCATAGAAGTAACGAAAATATTGATACAGTAAACCTACCATCTGTTGAAAATGAGAGTCAAACAGATGATTCTCAAATGGAGTTAGGTGAAAAAGCTGATTCTGTGCATACCTTAAATTATAAAGAGTCAAATTTAGGTGCTGAAGTTTATGCGACAATTAAACATATGGGTAAAAGTTAAAAAACCATTATTAATTGGTTTATATATTTTGGTGTCTTTAATTCTATGTTTCGCTGTTCTTCACATAACTAACGGGGCTGCAAAAAAGTTATTTGATACTGTATTGGCCGTTTTCCCTTTTTTGTTACTGCTGCAAGCGCACTAACATGGGCGTTGTTTAACTACATTGAAGGTGTGTTAAAAGATGTTAGTGAAATAAAGGGGGCTCGAAAAAAGATAGATAACGCTATAAATTTACTAACTGATTTAAAAAAAGAAGTCATTAGCAATGCTGCTTTTATCATTTTATTATTGATTTTAGATGCTGTGTTTAATGGCCTTTCTAGTTTGTATGGGGAGGATTCAAACCTTTCACAGTGGCTATTTTTGTCTGTGAGGGGAGCGATTATCTCCTTAGCAATTTATGCTGCATATGATCAATTCCAAGGTTTTAGAACAGCACAACAATTTAGATTAGTGATTAATCAGGGTAAGAATAAAAAGCAGTAGTAAATATTTATATGTACAGTTAGATAAAACCCGCATTTAGCGGGTTTTTTTGTGTCTTTTTTATGCGCACATTTATTTGAGCAGTAAAATTCGCCGTTTAACTTAATGGGTGTGTACAGTGGGCTATTGCAGGACTTACAAAGTGAGAACGCCTGGGCGTGGGCATCAAATTCGCAGTTTGAGCATTGGCCGTCAAGAAACGTTATTTCGCCTTGAGTTAGAGGGTTGTTACATAAATTGCAGTGCGCCATAAAATATTCCTTGCAGTGTGGTTGATACCCGCTTAGCCTATATAGGTTACCCCATTGTTAACGCTGTAAAGTCTTTTCCAGCGGTTCAATAGCAACTCCCCGCATACACTGGGTGCCACTTAGTTAGTTTATTGGCACTTGGAACATGGCAAACAAAACAACCCCAAACACCTCTTTTAATTGGTTTGAAGTATTTAGAGCAGGTACGCAAACCGACTCTAAAGGCGTTGAGCACACATTTAGCGATGCTGATTTAAACAGCGTAGTCGCTAACTTTAAACCTAAAACCGCACCACTGGTTATTGGCCATCCTAAAATGGACGACCCTGCATGGGGTTGGGCCAGTGAGCTAAAAGCAGAAGGTGGCTCTTTGTTTGCTAAAGCAGAAGATGTGTGTGCTGAATTTGCTCAAGCGGTACAAAGCAAGCGATACCCTAACCGCTCGGTTAAACTTGAAAAGGTGGCTAATGGCTACCAACTTGCCCACATTGGTTATTTAGGTGGCAAGCCCCCTGCCGTTGACGGTTTAGCTTGGCAGTTTAACCAAGCGGATGACGCCGATACCCTAACCCTAGAATTTGCTGCCGGTGATATTGACAACATATCGCTGCGCACATCAAACACCCTTACCCGCCTAATGGGCAATTTACGCAACTTTATAACTGACCGTTTTGGCAGTGAAGCGGCTGATAAAGTTGTGCCCGACTACGAAAGTGAATGGTTAAAAGAAGAAACCATTATTGCTGAGCACGAACGTTCCAAGGTGAATAGTGGCGAGGGTGCCGAATTTAGTAAAGGCGATGATGACGCCCCACCACCCCACGAGGACAATGCAATGGATAAAGAAGAAAGAAAGGCGCTACAAGACCAAATTGATGCGGCCAACGCTAAAAATGCACAGCTTGAATACGCGCAGCGTGTTGCAGCGGCTAACACTTTTATTAACACCGAAGTGAATGGCGGCAAAGCCCCGCGGTTAACGAATACCGAAGGTATCGCTGAGTTTATGGCCAAGCTGGATGATGGCGACACCACCTTTGAGTTTGCTGCTGCAGACGGTAAAAGCCAGGAACTTAAACCTGCAGCGTGGTTTGAAGGTTTTTTAAAGGGTTTGCCTGAGCAAACAGGCTTAACAAGCGAGTTTAATAAAGACGATACCGACGGCGAAAATACTGACGACAGTGCAGAAACACTGGCAGCAAAAGCGCTGGAATTTCAACAATCACAATCTAGCAAAGGCATTGAAATTAGCATTACCGCCGCGTTAGACCACATTAAAAAGGCATAAAACCATGGCACAACCAGGATTTATAAGAAACTTTAGCGCTGAAGAGGTTATACCGGCTAACCGCTTAGTGGTTGTATCGGCTGCGGCTGACTTTCATGTTGGGTTAGCGGTTGATGCTAGCGCAATGTATGCCGGTGTTACCGAGCAAGGCACTGACGAGCATTTACGTGTTGATGTGGTAATGACCCAAAGTGCGCCTGTTGAGTTTGGTGAAGCGTTAATTGCAGGCACCCCAATTGTTGCTGATAGCGAAGGTAAAGCCGTTGAGTTTGACCCTGCTAACTTTGTGGGCCAAACCGAAGTATACGTTGCTGGTTGGGTAATGGAAGGCGGCGAAGCTGGAGTGATTGGCGACGTGTTTTTAAACCCGCATGTAGTAGCAACAATTCCAAGCGCTTAAGGCGCTTGGGTTAACTTAATTATTAATAGTGAGGATTTGCCATGAGTAATGGTATGCCATTTACCCCCGATGTTGAGCAAACGGCCATAGCCATTGCTTATCGTAATAGAGCGTTAGTTGCAGACACGCTTGCCCCTTATTCGCCCGTTGGTTTACGTAACTATAAGTGGACCGAATATAAAAAAGGCGAAAAGTTTACCGTTGTAGACGATAAAATTGGCCGTAAGTCATCGCCGAATCAAGTTGAGTTTAGTGTTGAAGAGAAAACCGGCTCAGTGGTTGATCATGGTTTGTCTGATGTGGTGCCGAATGATGATGTAACCAATGCGCCAGCAAACTACAACCCGCGTACTCATGCAGCGGAGAGCTTAACTGATTTGGTATTGCTTAACCGTGAAATACGTGTGGCCACTATGTATAACAAAGCCGCTAACTTTGGCAGTACTGAATCATTAGCTGCAGCAGGCAAAAAGCGTTTAGATGACCCTGCACTTGATATTTTACCGTTTTTTTAGAGATGCTTGATGCACCACTTATGCGCCCTAATGCAATGACATTATCGCAAAGCGTGGCAACTAAACTGCGTACGCATCCTAAGTTACTTAAAGCGTTTAATGGCACTAGTGGCGACCAGGGCGTAGTGCCATGGAGCTACATTAAAGAAGTGCTAGAGCTTGAGCATGTAACCGTTGGCCAAGCGCGCCTAAACACGGCTAAAAAAGGCCAAGCCGTTAACTTACAAAAGGTTTGGCAAGATACCTTGTCGTTTACGTACCACGACCCGCTGGCCTCGTTTAACAACAACCGCATGACCTTTGCACTCACTGCACGTTATGGCTCGCGTACATCGGGCAACCGTGACGTAGCTGCGGGCCTAAATGGTGGGGTTGAAATTATGGTAGGCGAATCGGTGCAAGAGCAAATTATTGCAAAAGACTGCGGTATTTTACTGACCAACGTACTGACGCCATCCGGTTAATTATTGTTGTTCCCTGTGTAAAGGCCCCAGTACCGACTTGCTCGGGGCCTTTTTTACTAACTGAGGTGCCCATGTTTACGACAGAACAAGCAGTTATAGATAAAGTTGGCATTAATACGCTGTTGCAATTTGCGACTGCTAAGTTTGCAGCGGTGGGTAGCCGCCCAACGCGCGACGATGTTGAAGCAGCGCTTTTAAGCGAAACGTACAACGAGTTGCAAGAGCAAATTAATGCCTGGTATGTACAAGCACAAAAAAATGTAAATGCGGTTATAGCAGGCTATGTAGCACGGCTTGCATTAAACCAAGACGATATAAATAACTCGGTATTGCCAGGCATTGCTAACGATTTAATGCATTGTGAGTTAGCCCCTAACATTGCTGACGAAAACCTTAAGACCCTAAAAAGTAACGCCATGGCAATGCTCGATAAGGTTAGTAAAGGTGTGATCCAAATTAAGGAAGATGCGCCTGCAGGTGCAAGAACTGGGATGCGAACCAAACCTGCAGGCTCTCAATTTAATTGGCCAGGTTATTAAATTGGCGGGTGTATTTATACACATAACGGGTAATGCCCTGCCGCGCTTAACCCAAATTGCAAATACAAGTGGTGAACCCGCTGATGTATTGGATGATATTGGTGCATTTTTAGACATGGACGTTACTACCCGATTTTTACGTGAAGTAACACCAGAAGGTCGTAAATGGGAGCAATCGCAAGCAGCAAAAGATCGTGGCGGTTTAACACTAACAGATGAGCGAAACCTTGCAGGCTCGGTAACGCACAACGTAAACGGTAATACGCTTGAGCATGGCTTAGGTGAAAAGTACTCAGCAATACATCACTTTGGTGGTGAAACAGGCCGCAATAAAAACGTTAAGTTACCCGCGCGGGCAATTATTGGTATAGCAGCTGTGCAAGAAACTGAGATTAACGACATTATTACTGATTGGTTAATTTAAGAAGCCTCTTGGTTAAGTTTAAACAGTATTTAAAGAGCATTTAAATGGCATTTAACTTTGATTTAAACAACATAGAAACCCTGCTAAGTAACACAGTGATTAATGCAACAGTAGGGTTTGCTAGCGACTTTAACCATGTGCGCGAGAATGCTGTACACAGTGCTCAGTTGTTTGTATTGCCGCTGGCCGATGACAACACCATTACTAATGAAGTACACGGCCTTGACGAATACCACGTTAAAGATGTATTTGCAGTGATGATTGTGATCCCCTGCTCTGCAGGTAATGCCCATAGCGATATGCAAATAAAGCAATTGCGCAGTGATGTTAAAACCGCTGTAGCAGGTTGCCAGTTCGCAGGTTGGAACCCTATAAAGCTTGATAAGGGCCGCACAATTGAGCTTAGCAAGCAAACTAATAACTTAATTTACCAATGCCAGTTTAGTGTAACTGGCCTACATACCGTAACAGTGAAGGTGATGCCATGAGCAAACAGACCGAGCCGCAATCGAGTAAACCCGCTGAACAACAGGCTGACGTTAACATAAAGCCTAAAATGTCCCGCGCGATGACGATTGCCCAAAACGTTAACCAGGCTTTAGCTAAAGCAAAAGGTAACAGAGACGAGATAGCCGGCGCTTTTAACTTAAAAAGCGGTGAGCTAATTAAAGTGGAGAGTAAATCATGAGCAGCTGGCGATTTAAAGACAAACTCATTTTAGCCGATGCCCTGGGCACAACCTTAACGGGCCTGCATGCCATTTATGCCAGTGACGTTGAGTTATCGCTTGAAAGCGAAAGTGAAAAAGACGAGCTAGAAACCAGCTACAGCGGTGCCAGTATGGAAACCTTTTATGGTGAACATATAAGCCTTAACTTTAAAACCCCACTTGCCATGAGTGGCACAGCCGGTAACGAACCTGCCTTTGCCCCGCTGCTACTTGCTTGCGGCATGGTGCAAGTTGTCGATGCAACAAGCGTTACCTTTACAAAAGGGGCCCCTGTTGCAGTTACATGCTTAGTACGCTTTGGTAAAAACACCCACAACATTAGCGAAATGAAAGGCAACGTGAGCTTTGCGCTTGAAAAGGGTAAGCCCATGCTTAACTGGCAGTTTAAAGGCTTGTTTAGTGCGCCGGTTGCAAGTACTGCCGCCCCTGCGGTTGATTGGGAACGCTGGGTACGCCCTGAAGTACTTGGCGTAAGTAATAGCAGTGATTTTAAGCTTAACGATGTTAAACGTACGCTGCACAAAATTACCATTGATTTAGGTAATAATGTGGTGTTTGACCGCGCTATTAACCACGAAGAAATAATGATAACCGGTCATGAAAGCAGCGCTAATTTTACGCTAACAGCAGAAGAATTAACCAGTTTCAACCCGTTTGATGACGTTGCTAAAGTGCAAATGTTTGAGTTTACCCATGGCACCGCCACAGGTAAAAAAGTAACGATTATTGGCCGTTACCAAATACCGTGGCCTAAATATACCAGCCTGGACTCAGAATTAACCGGTTATGAGTTTGACGGCAAGCTCGTGCCCAGTGGCGCAGGCTATGACGAACTAACGATAGTGTTTGAGTAATGGCTATGCGATTTCAAGCAATCAATATGACAAATGTTGATACAGGGAACGTTGAATTTTACACGGTCATTGCAAAGCAAAAAGGAAAGCGCCAAGTTACTGCAGAGACAGTAACGGCATACTTAAATTCAATAGTCTTAAAGCTGCTAAAGACGAGGCTGAACGACTAACAAAAACATATAAGTGAACTTTTAAATGAAATTAAAACTATTAAACGCGTTAAAAAATGCGGTTATAAGCGCCCCGCTTGATTTTGAATTTGGTGGGCTACCTTTTAAGTTTACGGCAAAAATTAAACTGGTACCTGAAAGCGAGCTTAAAACACTGACTGAAACACAAGGCACGAGTGATGGCGAAATAGTACGCGAGCTATTAGTGGGTTGGGATGACTTTATTGATGATGGTAAAGACGTGCCATTTGATAAAAGTACCCTTGAAGAGTTGCTTATTTATAGTGGACTAACTGCCCGCTTAAGTGTTGAGTGTATTAACGCCCAATACCGTATCTCTGAAAAAAACTAGCCGATGTTGCTAGGTGGTTTTTGGGCGACCTAGCAGCAGACAGTAAAACCCTTGATGAAGACGAAGCCCATTTTGGCGCACCTAAAAAGACTGTGCCACACGATGAGAAAACATTGTTTGTATTGCCCCAAAACCACACAGCGGTATTGGCATTAACTACCGCCAGTAGCCAGTGGCAACGGGATAACGAAGGGGTAGAAATTGCCCTTGATTATGCCAGGGCTGATATAGCCTGGCGCTATGCAAATATAACCCTTAACACCGATGACTTTGCAAAACTGCAAACCCTAGAGCGCACCATAATTGGACTAATAAGGCGACCCGATGAGCAACAACTTGAATTTGGCGTTACGCTTAAGTTATGACGGTAAAGCAGTTACCACCGGTGCGCGCCAAAACGTAAACGAACTAAACCGCATACCCCAAGCAGTACAGCGCCAAGTTGCCGCTAACCAGCAATTAGGCGCAAGCCAAGCCCGCATTATGCAACAGCAAGGCGCGATGACCCGCCAGCTTGGGTTAATGAATACCGCGTATGGGCAAATAGGTGCAACCCTCACGACCTTAGTGGGTATTGGTACCGCGACTATGTTTGTGCGTGATACCGGCGCTGCACAATTGCTAGATACCAGGTTAAAGGGATTAACGGGCTCAGCTGAAAATTACGCCAAAGTACAAGAGTATTTGTTTGCTACATCTGATCGCTTAAACACCAACTACACTACGCTTGCTGATTCGTACAGCCGCGTTTTAACCTTGCAAGAGTCTGGGTTAGTGACTAACGCACAAGGTAAAGCGATATTAGAAGGTTTTGCCAATGTAGCCGCTAAAACAGGTGCCAGTAATGTACAGCTTGGGCAGAGTTTGTTTGGTATGACTCAAGGGATGACTGCCGGCGTTTTACGTGCAGAAGAGTTAAACCAAGTAACTGAGCCATTGCCAGGCTTAATGCAAAAGCTTGATAAAGCCAGTGGTGGTGTAGCAGGTAGTTTTAGGAAAATGGTGAATGCTGGGCAAGTCACCAGTGCCATGTTTAAAACCACATTAATAGCCGCGCTGGGTGATTATGCCGGTGCTGCTGAGGCCACCGAGGGTAAAATAAACGCCAGCTTTGCGGAAATGGGGAATGAGTACCAGCGCTTAATACGCAAATATGAAGAGCCTGTAAACTTTGCTGTTACTAGCGTGGTTGATTCTATTACCGATACCATGGCGTATTTACGTGAGAACGAAGACGCCGTAGATAGCTTAATGGTAACAACAGGTGCATTAGCTACGGTACTTACTGGGCATTTAGCATCTGCTTTAGCTGCCAGTGGTAAAGGGTTTATTGCAAATATAGCCGCGAAGAATAAAGCGGTTATTACCGATGCTGCCTTAGCCAAGCAAGCAAATATAACGGCGATTGCTGAACACAAACGCGCATTACAAGATATAGAACGTGCGAAGCATAATGTAATATTGGCGCAAACATCACAGCAACGCGCAGCAGCCCAAACTGCCGTTAATGTTGCAGAGCAAAGAGGTGTAATTACAGGCAATGCGTTAACCGCAACCACTAAGGCGTATACCGTCGCAGCAGGCAGCGCCACGATTGCATCGCGTGGGCTTGCGACTGTTATGGGGCTTTTAGGTGGGCCAGTTGGTTTAGTGGTCACTGCGGGTATAGCCCTGGCTTATTTTTTACGTGAGAGTGAAAAAGTTGAAAAACAAACACCCAAGTTAGAAGCCAAGCTTTATGATTTAGGGGCTGCATTTGACTCTATAGATAATAAAAAAGCCACGACACAGTTAAGACAGACTCAAACTGAAATTAATAAATATACGACCAACATTGAGCAAGCCTATAAAAAAATAGCGGATTTAAAGGCACGACAAGAAACCGCAAAAGGCACTCGCTTTGTTAGTTTATTCCAAAATCAAATAAATGAAACACAACAATATATAAACGAGCAAGCTAAGCTACGCGCAGAATCAATGAAGACAGCAGCTGAAATTGCTAACATAAAACAAAATCTAGATACTCTCGACTGGACAGACGCCACCGCTAAAACGAAAGGTGCAGCTAGCGCCCTGCCCGATAACATTAAGCGTTTAGAAGTAAGCTTAATGGGTGAAGAAGAACGATTAAAAGACAGCTACGAAAAACGTAAACAAATGGTCATTGTTGCCCGTGAAAACGATGCAGCTAATAAAGTTAAATACGATGCCATTTTAAAGCAGCTTGATGTTAAATACGGTGAAGACCTAAAAGCAATTTCACAAAAACGTGAAACCGAAAAAACACGTATACAAAACCAAGCTGAAGAAAAACGTAAAAACGATTTACAACGCGACTTAGAAAACCGTATTGCCACTGTTAAGGGTTTTGCTGGGCGTGAAGCACTTGCCGCTTATAATAACGAACTAAGTGTAGAGCAAGCACGCCAACAAGCACGGGTTGATGCCAAGCGACGCTCACAATTAGGTTTAGCAGCTAATGATGAAAGTGGCGAGCTTAAATATAACGCAGATAACCAAATTCGTGAGTTAGAGCGCCAAACTGAACTTAATGCTGCAAATGGCTACTATAGCCAACGTGAAGCGAGTGAAGCCGCACACCAAGAACGGTTGATGCAAATTAAAACACGCCACACAGGTGCTTTACAAAGCAACATTTTAGCGTTTGCTAACTTTGAGAAAAAAACAGAAGCTGAAAAATCTAACGCCATTGTTGGCTTGGGTGCCACTACTTTTAAAGCAATGGCTGGACAAAGTAAAACAGCATTTAAAGCCTATAAAGCGTTTGCAATTGCGCAAGCTGTTATAAATACCTACCAAGGTGCAACAGCTGCTTATACGTCTTTGGCCCCTATTCCCATTGTTGGCCCAGTGTTGGGTGGTGTTGCAGCAGCTGCTGCGGTTATGATGGGTTTACAACAAGTACGCCAAATTAAAGCTCAGCAACCGACTGGTATTGCCCACGGTGGTTTAGATTATGTGCCCAATGAATCTACCTATGTATTACAGCGTGGCGAGCGTGTACTAAGCCCTAAACAAAATACTGAAATTAGCCAAATGGCACGGCGTTACAACGCAGGTGGTGCGGCTAATGATGGTGGCGGCTCTGGTGGTGTAAATATACATATAACCAACCAAATTACGGTACAAGGTGGTGCTAATGAGCAAACATCGCAAGCGGTTGGCCAAGACATAGCTCGACAAGTTGTTGGTGTTGTTGTGGCTAATATACAAAGTAATGGTGCAATTATTCGAGCAGTGCGAGGTGCAGCTTAGTTGTTAAGTGTTTGAGATTAGTGTAAAAAGGATTTTTAAAAAAGCG
This sequence comes from Pseudoalteromonas sp. KJ63-1, assembly GCF_055808145.1. The sequence goes on from NZ_CM147855.1 coordinate 1,614,090, forward strand.
AGGGAATGTAGATGATTAATAAAAAAAATTATAATGCACTTGCAGCAATTAGTATTGCAATATTATGCACAGCAGTTTCAATTGGATTATTTTTATATAAATTTGGTTTTAATTTAAACACTCCAATAAAGAATTGGATTGATACTGCTACATACTTTAATAACCTCCTTTCACCTATTTTTTTATTTATTACTGTTTTACTTTTATATTGGACTTGGAGAGACGCAAAGCAAGGCCTTGAACTGCAAAGAGAAGATAATTTATTTAATACAATCACAACTACTTTTGAGAATTATTCAAATGACTTTATTGAAAATTCAAATAAAATTATAGATGAAAATACTGATATGAGTATCAGTGAACTCTTAAGGTTAGTTGGTAGTTCATATTTACAATATGGTGAAGATTATGAAAAAAGCTCACATATTCTAGAGCAATGGGATTTAAGTACTCGAGTAACTATTTTAAATAACTTACATACGAGCAAAGCTCAAGTTAGCGTTTTCGCCACTTACTCCCATCAATTGTATTGTAATTTAACAGATGAAACACATACTAACGGATATTTACTATTGTTCTATGGGAAATTAGGAATTGAAAAGACAATAGCTTTAGTTTTGATAAAATATATAGTTAGAGGGATACTAATTGAATCAGGGCAGAATGTTGACTCGCTTGACTCAGAAATTGAGTTTCTCAAGAAAGCAGCAATACTTCCTCATAGATCCCAAAATAAAAACTTTGAAACCAAGCTTTTTGACGATAAGATGCTTCAAAGCTATATTAAAGGTTAGCTGTAAACCCCTTTCCAGCCGAAAGCTTACCCCTTAAATTTTATACTCGTTACCAGTGTTTTATTATGAAACTTGGTAACGATGCAACCACTCCCTTTACCCAAACGGCCTAAGATTTCTAACTTTACGTTAGTGCCCAACAGCCAAACCCATTTAAACAAAGCCAATAACGCCACTGAGGTTTATGACCTTGAAGGTGCTTACTGGGAATTTGAAATTGAACTTGCCAATGTGCCTGAGCGTGATGCATTAGCCCTTGATGGCTTTATTGCCAGCCTACGCGGGCAAGTGGGCACGTTTACGTTAATTGATTACCGACGAGAACAGCTTGATAAAGACTTTACGGGCTATGTGCGCGGTGCAAACCAAGACGGGAATATTTTAAATTTATATGCGCTACCCGCTAACCAAACTTTATTGGTTGCCGGTGAACGTATGCAAGTGGGGGTTGGCCAAAACACTGAACTTAAAATATTAACGGCTGACTTGGTAAGTGACTCAGTTGGCCAAGCGACGGCCATTTTTGAGTCTCCTGTACGAAAAATACCTGCAGAAAATACCCTTATTACATTTAAGCAACCAGCTGGGTTGTTTCGACTTGCTGATAATAAGCAAGGGCTTGCTAGTGCGCAGTATAAAAACGGCATAGTTACCAGCTGGAAAATTAAAGGGCGTGAGGCGTTTTAATGGAGAGCTTAAACTCAGGGTTACTTGCGGATTTAGCCACCAGTGGCCGTGCTCGTTTTTTTGTGCGACTTGCGCTTAAAAGTGGCGATGTATTGCTGCACACAGGTGTAGGCGAGCGCCGCTTTGCTAACTTAACTTGGCATGGCGTGGGTATGCTTGGCACTGTAAGTGAAATACCTGCTAATGATAACAACGACAGCGCCCGCATACGTTTAACCCTACACACTCAAGATCAAGCAATTTTAGCCGAAGTGGCCGAAAACGACCCCATAAGCCAGGATTGCGAAATTTACCTTGTAACCGTTGATGAACATTACCGTGTTAGCCAAAGCCAGTTACTTGAAAGCGGCTACATTGTGGCCTGTGATGTAGAGCGCGGCGATGTATCGCAAGTGCAGCTTAGTGTTGCAGGTGAAAGTGAACGCTGGAAAGACGCACGGCTACACCAACGTTGGAATGATGCCACACAAAAAGCCCTCTACCCGGGTGATGTGTTTTTTAGTGAGCAAGCCACGACCAACAAACAAAACCTACCAGACACACAACCTGGTAATTACATAGGAGGCCCTCGCGATGAGCGCAACCGCCGCTAAACTTGCTGCTTTTATAAACCGCCGCAATTGTGACCCCTTTAAATGGGGTAAAAACGATTGCTGCTTATTGGTAGCCGATTGGGTGCTATTTGCAACCGGCAACGATGTAGCTGACGATTTTAGGGGTAAATACCGCACTAAAAGTGGCGCATTTAAACAACTATTTAAACGTGGTTTAAACGATGTTGAAAGCGTGTTTAAAGACCGTTTAAACCCCGCTATACCTATTAATTATGCTCGACGTGGTGACTTGGCTTTAGTTGAGTTTAAAGACGAATATGTAGGTGGCATTGTAACCGTTAACGCGGTGGTATGTGTTGGCGAAAATGGATTAGTAACGTTACCAATGGACACGGTAAAAGCGGTTCACCCATTGGAGCCGCGTAATGTCTAAGGTCGTAGATACGGTTGTAAATGTTGTAGACAGCATATTTGAAGTAACAGGGCTGGGTGCGCTTTGGGACTCATTATCACCTGATGTGCCTGAAAAAGATTTAGCAACGCTTGGCCAAGGTTTGCAAAAAGGCATAGACCAACCCCGCCGCATTACATTTGGCCGTGACCGCGTTGGCGGTGTTATAGCCCACCAAGCGGAAGTTGAAAAAGGCGGTAAAAAATGGATGCAGTTAATTGTATTGATTAATGGTGCCCCTATTGATGCCCTTGAAGATATTTACATTGCTGATAAAAAGCTCACTGATTACCCACGAGAAAGTTGGGATTACTCTTTAAGCGATGGCCGCCAAACCACAGCTAACGCAAAAGCAGTGGCTAAGATGGCGGGATGGACGAGTAAACATGTTGGCTTTGGCCAAAGCTATGTTTTTATTGAAATGGAAAATAATCGTGAAGTGTTTGAAGATGGCATAAACGATATGGGCTTTTTAATACGGGGTGCCCGTGTATGGGACCCACGCGATACAGCCCAAAACCCTGACGATGAAAGTACCTGGCTTTGGAGCCAAAACGCCGTACTGTGCGCCCTGCACTATGTGCGTTTTTATGGAGCCCATGAGGTTCCTTTTGAACGTTTACCGTTACAGTGGTGGATTGCTGCCATTAACGTGTGTGATGAAGATGCCGAATTTACTGACGTTGAGGGCGTTGTTACCACCGAGCCGCGCTACACCACCAATGGTAGCTTTACATTTAGCTCAAAGCCACTTGAAGTATTAGGCCAGCTTGAAGCGTGTTTTGCGGGCAAAATATTTAGGCAAATGGGCCAGTGGTATGTACGTGTTGGTGCCTGGTATGGCGAACCGACCTACACCATTAATGCTGATGATGTTCACGGTAATATTAAAATTAAATGGCATGCTGATTTACGAGAGCGCGCTAATGTTGTGCGTGCTACGTTTACAGACCCCGAACAAAACTACGACCGTACTGACGCGCCGCCTGTTGTGTCTGCGGGGTATCAGGCTATTGATAATCAAATATTAGAAAAGTCTATATCACTCCCCTTTGTGCGCAGTAGTACTACAGCGCAACGCCTGGCGACAATACATTTAGAACAAACACGTTTAGGGGAAATAGAGTTACCACTTAAACACAAAGGCTTGGCTGCAGCTGTTGGCCGTACTGTGTACTTAAACTTACCTGGCGAATCGATAAATAATAAGGTTTACCGTGTAACAGAGCGCCGTTTTAGATTAGATGGCGGCGTGACCTTAATGTGTGTTGAAGACGGCCCCGATTTATGGGCTGATAACATAATACCTGGTGCGCAGGATTTAACCCCAAACAGTGACTATTTAGTTGGTAAACCTAAGCCCATTTTTGATGTGCGGGTAACAATAGATGGTGATGGAAATGGCATAATAAAATGGAATCACCCTACTCCGCTTGCTGTTCATGAATACGATGTTGAGTTTATTAATACTGCTGCTAACGAGTCGGTATTTAAAACATTGGTAACATACACCCAAGTAACTATTCCTAACTTGCAACTGGGAGAATACACCGCGCGTATTAGCGCTAAAAACATATTTGGCCAGCGCTCACTCCTTGTTGCTGTGCAATTTAGTGTGCTGACCCCTACCTTGCCGACTGTGTATGTAACTGTTGATTACAACCAAATTACATTAACCGCTAATATTGCCGCAGCAGGCATTGGCACCGCGTTTGAGTGGGAGTTTTTGGGGACAGCTGAACAACCGCAAATCGGCGAACGTGTGTTGGCACAGATTTATAACCGTATTGGTTTAAAAAGTGAAACAGAGTATAAATTTAGAGTGCGCAGCGTTAATCACCTTGGCGTAAGTGATTGGGTAAATGTTACTGCAACAACGACCACCGTTGATTTAACCAAATACATTAATAATGTTGAGTTAACCCAGCTAAGCGAAGATGCACAAACGTTAATTGAGGATATGAACCAGCAAGTTGATCGCTTGCGGCCTGGCACTGAAAACAATCTGCCCGATGTGCTTGAGCAAACCGTTAGTGATTTAAACCTTGAAAAGCGCCATCGCCAAGATATTGAAAAAGGCGTACTCGATTTATCAGCAAATTACACCAACTGGCGCCAAGAATACGAACGCCGCCAATTAGGTAACGAGCGCTTAATTGATGCCGTTGTCTACATTGACCCTGAAAACGGCCTTATTGTTAACCGTGCGTTTTCTTACACAGATGAAGCGTTTAACGAGGCCAACTTATTAATAGACGGCGTAAACGCCAGCATAGCGCTACAAGCCAACCGTATTACACAAAGTGATACCCGTTTAGCACAAGCTGAATCTGAACTTGAAGTACAAGCGGGGCAAATAAGCCAACGTGCCACGTTTACAGAAATGCAAAGCGAAATAGCCGGTGCAATTGCTGCCCTACGCCCTGCGTATAGCTGGCAGTTTAATAGTGGTGATGAGGGCTTTACTGGTGTTGAAAGTTATAACGCGCTAGGTTTTATTGTTGCCCTTAGCCCTATTACTACCCCTGAAATAAGCTATAACGCTGAGCAAAACCCAATGTTTCGTATTCGTGTACGTAAACATGCCGAGACAGTTTGGAATGGCCAAATAATTGTTAACGCCGGGGTTTCAACCATTACGTTACCCGAGCCAGCAAGTTTAGATTGGCATACCATTCAACTAGATACTGAGGGCACAGCCGGTTACGTGGGTAACATTACCACCCTGCAATTTAACCTTGGCCAGTGCGACATTGATGCCATTGAAATAGGTAAACGTGGTGCCAATGATTTAGCGCTAAAAGATATAAAAACCCGCACCACAGAGCTTATCAGCGACATTAACGCCGCTGAGGGGATCATGGCGCAATATGCAACAACTATATGGGTTAACGAGCTTGGCTACCAAACCGAATCTAGCGTTAATCAAATACTCGACACATTTAACACCACATACAAAGTAAGCGCCACGTTACAGCAGTTTACAGATAACGGAACGCTTGAAAAAGCCAATACTGCCCAGCAGTTTATAGATGGCGCTCAGGCGTATATTAAAAACCAAATAACCACATTCAATGCCGCTGAGGGCGGTGTAAATGCGAAGTTTACCAGCGTAGAAAGTAAGCTTGATGCACTTGAGGGTTCAATAACAAACAGCTTAGAGCAAATAAACGGCATACAAGAAGATTTAACACTTAAAGCGCAACGCATTGCTGCAGCCGAGCAATCATTGCAAGTTAATGCCAGTGATATTGACTCATTATCGTTATTTTCTTTGCAGCTAGAAACCGCAACGAATGACAATAAAAGCCAATTACAAAGCTTAAATACTGCATTTACCTCAGAGCAACAAGCCAGTGTTACGCGTGACGAGCAATACCAAGCTGAATTTGAAAGTGTAACGGTGAGGTTTAACGACGTAACCACGGCGATAGCCACGATTGACCAAGCAAACACTGTTCGCGATCAAGAATTTGAATCCTTTGTTGCCGATACGGTATCAAGCTTTGACGAAGTGGCCGAAACCTTTGCAAGTCAAAACCAAGCGTACACAACGTTACAGCAAAACCTAACCTCAAAAATTAATACTGATACGGCTAATGCAAAAGCACAAGCCATTGCCACTGCGCAAGAGTACACCCGTACTGCCGTGGGTTACTGTTTAGATGCCCAAGGCAATATCACTAACAGTAACGATGCTGTGCAATGTGTAGCTGATGGCGGTTCGTGGGTTAATGGGCCACTGGCTGAATTTATTGCCAACATGCAAATAAGTGATGGTGCCAATAGCGCCAGCATTAAGCAGCTACGCCAAGTATTTAAAACGGTTGATGGCCAGTTAGTTGCTCGTGGCGGCTGGCAGTTAGACAACAACGGTCGCGCTGTGGGTGTGGTGGGTTATAACAATGGTCAAGTGGGTAACTTAGACTTAGTAGGCGATGTAATTCGCCAAGGCGTGATGGTGGGTAATACCTTTGTACCTACGTCATACGTTGATAACACCGACCCTGCTAACCCTGTGCATATATTCAAAGGTCGAATGGTGCTCGGTGATGGTTATCCTGTTAATAGCGTAGATGATATTAAAGCGCAGGACGGTAAAGATGGTGCCGATGGTCGCGATGGGTATAACGGTCGGGATGGCTATAACGGGCGTGATGGTTCCGATGGAGCACCTGGCGCAACGGGGTCAAGAGGGCCGCAAGGCTTTAACGGTGCAAATGGCTCTGACGGTTCCGATGGTGCAGGGTTTTATGGCTCAACGTATAGCTCAATATCGTGGTATGCGCCCACAGCTAACAGCCGCTTAAGAGCTCTAGCCGGTAGAAACCCCGTTAGAGGTGATATTTTAACGCAAACCGAGTCGGGTAGTGGAGTATCTCAATCACGTTCTTACAATGGTAGCTCTTGGGGGTCTGTGGCACTGCAAGTAGATGGCTCTATTGTTGCTAATGGCACAATCGCGGGCAATAAGATTATGGCAGGCACGAGTATATCAGCACCTGTCATAAATGGTGGAACTATTAGGGGTATTGATGGCGATTTTGTAAGGGTTGTTGCTAGAAACAACCAAAACAGCTACGCCACCATGAACTCAGCAAATACCGGCACAGGATACGCGCTTTGGTGCACAAGTAATAATTCGGGCTGCATTCACGGAATATCAACGGGTAGTTCAGCCATAGTTGGCCGAGGGGCGGCGTTTGATTTTTACGCCACCCAAGGTGGTTACGGCCCCTTTACTGGCGGTCACGAAGCGTTACTAAGTAAGGGAACCCAGTTAGAGGTTGGAGATATTATTTGTGACGCAGAGTTAGTTAATATTGCCGATATATCCAACGCAATACTGACCTCTAGATTATCAACAGCGCGAAAACAAAGATCGGTTAGGGGGTGTTTGTAAGCCTGCGAGAGCTAACATGGGAGAGCGTTCCTGCTGCCCTAAAAAATTACAAAGGTTCACTTAGGTTTCAAGAATACAAAGACGCCTACGACCTCATTAACATTAACGGTGTTGGTGAGGGGGCCATGAATGTCTGTGGTGAGGAGGGTGATATTCAAGCCGGAGATTATATATGCTCAAGCTCTATGCGTGGCAAGGGAATGCGCCAGCCTGATCAGTCGGGTGAAAAACCTTACACGTTCGCACAGGCACGTCACGATGTAACCTTTAAAAGCCCCGATGAAATTAAACAAATAGCCGTTATTTATCTACGAGGCTAAATTCTACTAATTGGAGATTAACCATGGCAACCTATACCGCCAGTGAAGTAAGCATAAACAACGGTTCGCGTGACGTTGTTATTAACAGTGGTGAGTTACCACAAAATATAAGCGTGGGTGATTTTTTGTGTATTGGCCAATTTGCGCCGATGGAAATTAACCGCGTTTATTTTAACGACAATAATACGCCTTTTATTGAGCTTGTAGAACTTTGGAAAAATGAGAACCAAGCGAGCCAACCCGCGATTGTTATACCTACCACCGTTGAATTTAGAGAAACAGCCCAAGCGCTTAAAGCGGCCAATACGTTAGTGAACGACAACACCCAAGCCATGCAAAACTGGCAAACAAAACTCGGTGAAGTTGAGTTTAAGAATATTGACGGCACTAAAACGCTCGTTAAAACACTTAAGCAAATGGAGCTGGATTATCAATCAACCGTTGATGGTACCAGCGCTAACGTACAAGCCATGCTTGATTGGCAAACACAGCTTGGTGAAGTCACGTTCACTAATTTAGATGGTACCACCACCACAGTTAAAACTGTTAAGCAGTTAGAGCTTGAGGCCAATAACGCTTTAGTGGGTGCGGTAGAATCAAATAATGAAGCCATTGCCAATGCGTTAAATACCACGATGGCGGCTAAAGCTGAGCTTGATTCGGCTATTGAAGTGGCCACCTCCACCATGGTCACCTCAAGCACGTTAAATCAAAACATGGTGCAAGCTCAAGCCCAAATTGACACCGCTTTAGAGCAAACTAATACGGCCACGGCGAGTTTAAACAGCACAATTGATAATGCGATTGATAACACCCAAGCTATGCACGATTGGCAAACACAGCTTGGTGAAGTTGATTTTTTAAACGCCGACGGTACCACCACCACCCTTAAAACAATTAAGCAAATGGAATTAGAATCATCCCAAGCGCTTGCCACCTCAATTGATGAAGCGATGGTGGCGATTACTGAACGTGACCGTGAAGCCTATACCAAAACAATTGAAGCAGCCAGTGCGGGCAGAAACTCGGTTTTTTGGGATAACCAAGGCAACCCAAACGTGATGGTGTGGATCAACAAGTTTAATTGTGAAGATATTAACCAAGCCATTTTAGATAAATGGGGTATTGATTGTCAGTTAGGAACTGGTACCCACCCCGCGTTTATTAAGCAAGGCCAAGAAATGCGCGGGTTTTGGTATGGTAAATATCAAGCCAGTGAAAGTTTAGCCGGTGGCTGCAGTGTCATTGAGGGCGCAACCCCGTTAGTTAATATTAACTTTGATGATGCTAAGGCGCTGTGCCAAAGCAAAGGCGAAAACTGGCACATGGCCAGCAATTCAGAGTGGGCAGCGGTTGCGTATTTATCACTGGCTCACGGCCAAACATTACGAGGCAACACAGACAGAGGCCGCGCCCACGATGCTAAAAATGAAAGTGGCCGCCGCGTAGACAACCTTGCACCTGGTGATTCAAGTAGCGCGGGTTTTACAGGTACAGGCACAGGCCCCAACACATGGAGCCACGACGGTACCGCCTTTGGTGTATTCGACTTAGTGGGAAATGTGTGGGAGTGGGTCGACCAGCTTAAAATGCAAGACGGCCAGATTATTTGCCCTGATGAAAACAATGATGAAATCTCAGAATACGCATGGCAGCGCCACGACGTTTATTACGATGTGGATAACCCAACAGACCGAAATATAACCTTAAACAATGAACTGCTTAATATACTTGGTGAAGTTGGCCAAAACCACAACTTAGGCTATTCGTCCATTAACCCGTTCAATGCCGTTTTAAAATCCCAAAGCTATACAGGTAATGAATTAATGCGTCAGCTAGCGTTGGAGTGCCCAACAGATTTACTTGCTTTAACGGGTAAGTTATTTACTCGCAACTTTGGTGAGCGCTTGCCCTTTCGAGGGGGCGCGTTCTTTATGGGTGACGCTGCAGGGTTAGCGGCTATGAACCTGCACTATAACCGTACCTCTGAGTTAAGTTCGGTCGGGTTTCGCCCTGCCCTATTTGAAAATGAAAGTGATTATGAATTACTGCAAAAGCCGCGTTATCTTCCTAGAACTGATGGTGAGACTCAGTATTATAACTTAAGTAGACCTTTAGAAATCCCCGCAAATACTGACTTTAAAGTAAGTTTCTATGTTCAGGGCTTTAATGATGCTTATGAAGGGTTGTTTGAGAACTCGACTGGCACCTCTACTTGGCTTAGGTTTTTGCCTAGTTCTCAGAGTAATAACTTACAAGGCTATGACGAGGAAAGCTATTTTGGATTTATACAACAGCAAATAGTTTTTCTTAGGGATGGTGAGGTAAGAAAAGTAACCCTTATAAGAGAGCAAGGGAAATTATACGCCCAAATAAATGAGGGTGAAAAAATCTATTCTAGGTCCGCGACGGCAGCATGGACTTTTGACCGCTTATGTAAGTTTAGTAATACATACTTTGGTGGTTTGTTTTATGATTTTGAAGTAGAGATAGCTGGCGAAGTTGTACTACAACTGCCACTCACAAATAAAAAACAAGGTGCGGTGCAATTGCCTACAGTCGGAGAGATAACCGCGACAATAGCGAACTATACGCCGTTAGTGTGGGAACGTGAGGGGACAGAGGCTATTCATTATGCCGTGCCAGATGGTGAGACTCAGGCGTGGGTTTTTAGTGAACCTTTGGATATGAGAGCGGGGGATATACTCGAATTTGATTTTATAGGTCAGGAAATAGGTAAACCATACGCTCGATTTTTTAATACTTTGGGCGGTGCAGCCTATTTATCATCAGGGTTTGATGGTCAAACATTTGATACATCAAATTTGGACTATAACTTAACAAGGATAAACGACCAGGCAATAACTAAAAACGTAACAAAAATACCTACAAGTGGGGTAAATAAGCTAAAAATCGGGCTGTATATTAATAGCCAAATTTGTGGCTTAGGTGGGGGAATATCTAGCCAAGGCGCGGTAAGCGCTCCGCTAGGCATTGCAATATATAACGTAAGACATAGGAGAAGTAGTGAGATACTACTAGAAATACCACTCACCAACCGCAGCCAAGGCGCTACACAAAAGCCCACGGTTGGCACTATAACGGCCACCATGGCAAATTTCACACCACTCATTTGGAAAAAACAAGAGGAATTATAATGTTACAACAACAAGTTTATATTTATGTTACCGCCGCGTTTTGGGAGGCGTACGAAAAACATCGCTTTCCTTATGCGCCACTCATTAATGGCCACCGCCTGTTAGTGACCACGCCACCCGAGTTGCCCGTAATAAAAAGCGAGCATGGTGGTGAAACGTTTGAACAGGGTAAAACCAGCGCTGAAATTATTGAAGCGCTAACAGCAGGCTTAACTAACCCCGTTGTTTGCTCAATCAGTGAAGTAAGCGAAGTTAACCAACATTTCACCCCGCCGGATGAGGTGCCCGAATGAACAAAATAGCAATAACATCTGCAATAATATTAGTTTTTTTAATTTTAGTTGTATTCTTTTTAGGTGGTTTCGAAGCCAAACAAGCCGACGAAGTTAAACCGTTTAAAACAGCAACGGGAAACTTTGTTATAGAGCAAGACGTTAACTTACCTACAATGGGGCGGCATCAAACCGTTGGCGGCGTGTGCTTTATAAAGTTGCAGCGTTACCCTGTTTGCATGCAGCATGAAATGCGCCATTGTATTGAGGGCGATTGGCATAAGGGGGTTAAGTCTGATCAAGATTGTTACGAGTAATGCCCGCCTGCCCAAAATGAACTTTCAAAGTTTAAATTTAAAAAGGGTTTAAACATCGTTTAAACCTTTATTTTCAAAGCTACATTAAACACTCTTTAAACAGCTTTGAAATCGCAGCACATTGAACTTAAAACAAAGTAAAAGAGCTTCTATTTAACATAATCATAAATTCTAAAATCTAGCGTCTTTTTTTCTAAATTCCTGCGGCGGCTTACAATTACGTCACTTATAAACACGGTATTTTATCCCTTTTATCGCATAATATTTATATTCAATAAAATGCTCTACTTTGTTAAATATAAAAACTCTGTAATTACATTTTAATCAACCAAACTATTTAGCTCATCAATTAATTGCTTAAGTTGTTTAGTTTCGTCGTTTAGCTTTTGCTGATACTTTTCAACTTTGTCATGCTTACCTTGGCGCTTAGCTTTTTTAAGATCGATTTTATATTCTTCAATTTCTGAATTTGTATCATCTATTTTTTGTTGAAACTCTGTAATTAATCCTTCGTCGCTACAATGTGCATTTATACTCTTTAGTGCTTTTTCAAAGCCAGCGACCTTATGATCATTACCTTGTTGTTATGCAGTTAATAATTCTTGGTTCACCTCACAGGCTTTCTTTTCACAGCCGTTTAATCCAATACAATTATTTTGAGCTAACACGCTTGCTGAACTTACCAAAAACAGGCTTATTGCTATCCCTTTTAAATATTTCATTTATAGTTCCTCATTTTAGTTATTATGCTTATTTAAACTTAATTACTGACTATCTACAAAATACAGATAACAGCCCTTGTAGCTCGTCACTAATTACATGTTGTTTTACAACATTTTGCATAGGTGTATTAGCGACTGCGTTATTTAAAATACCCACCATTTTTGCGCTTTTTCCTGCACATAATGCTTTTACACTTTGTACACCCAGTCTAATGGCCAACATCCGATCTGCCGCCGACGGGTTTCCGCCGCGCTGTAAGTGCCCTAGCTTAGTTACACGTAAATCAATACTCGAATTTACGGCAGTTATTTTTTCACATACATGTTCAACACCAATTTCATCGCCCTCAGACACCACCACGATAAATGCATGTTCGCTATGATAATCGCTAATCTTTAGCAATAAAGCATCGATATCTTTGTCATTTTCAGGGATCAATACTGAGTCGGCACCAGAGGTTAAACCTGCATAAGTACCAATATATCCGGAATCACGTCCCATAACTTCAATAACAAACACCCTATTATGTGATTCTGCAGTATCTCTAATATTATCAATACATTGCATTGATGTGTTTACTGCTGTATCAAATCCTAAGGTGTAATCTGTGCCTGCAATGTCGTTATCTATGGTGCCGGGAATGCCAATATAAGGGATATTGGTTATCTGTGATAACCATAAGCAGCCTCTAAAAGAACCATCGCCACCTATCACAATTAATGCATCAATATTATTATGTTCAATTGTAGCTAAAGCTTGCTGTCTGCCGGTATGAGTTCTAAACCTTTCACTACGTGCGGTTTTTAAAACGGTACCGCCCAAGTGCATACTTTGTTGCAGGTTTTTGCAATCAAGTGTCACTAAATCATTATCAATTAAACCCTCATATCCTTTTCGAACTCCTGACACTTTTATGCCTTGTTGTTGAGCGGTTTTTACGATGGCAAATAAAGCGGTGTTCATTCCCGGAGCATCACCTCCAGAGGTAAGCACGGCAATATGATGAATTGGTTGCATCAGTTCACGTCCTTAAAGCAAGTTATACATTAAAATGATAATAGCTGTTTATTGTTGGGCAGTGTTAACTAAGTGCAGTTAAGTTGATCTAGTTATGCGTTATTAAAAAAAATTTCATAACAATAGAGGGAAGTATTTATATTGGCATGCTAACTTGCTATCAACATGCCATGGTTAGGTATTAATGTAGAGCAGCAGTAAACGGTATATTTTTACAAATTTCTGCTTCTATTGTTAATAACTCTTCTAAACGATCATCAACTTCTTGTTTATCAAAGTATTCGTAAGCGAGCTCTACAAATAAGTTTTTATGTTTTTCTTCAGACTTAGCTATGGCGACATAAAAATCTTTTTCTTTTCCTTCAGGTAATGCTTCGGCTACTAAAGAAAATCGCTCGTGTCCCCTAGCCTCAATTACACCGCCAACAAGTAGCCTGTCCATTAAAAAACCATCGCGACCATGTCTAAAGTGAGCGCGTATTTGTTTAATGTAAGGGTCTTTTTTATCGTCACCTAAATTAGTATCGCGTTCAATGAGTAATTTCAGCACTTGCTTGAAATGAATTAACTCTTCTAGTGCTAAGTCAGTCATGGCTTTAACTAACTTACGCTTATCTGGATAATGTGAAAGCATAGACATGGCCATGCCCGATGCTTTTTTTCAGCAGCGGCGTGGTCTTGTAAAAAAGTTTCAAAGTCAGCTAAAACAACTTCGGTCCATTCAAATGGGGTGTGGTATTTTAATTCAAACATATGGATACAACTTATAAAATAATGCGTGGATTTTAGCGTATTTAAAAATAAAAATCTTTGCTCATGGTTTAAATTTGGCTCTCATAGGGTAAAAATTTATCTATCCGCCCTTTCGCTGTCGACTCAATTTTTAATGGGTGCTTTATATCATTCCACGCGGTGACTTTACCGCCTATATTCATCTTTTTAAATCCTCGTATTTCAGAGCTTATATTTAAAAAATCACAGAGCTGACTAAAACTGTCCGGATTGGCTATATCAATAGATAAAAAGTCATCTTCTCGATTACTGAAATAAGCCTTAGCATTATTAATATGCTTTTTATAACAATCAGTTAAATACTGATCGTTGTTTATATTATTAAGTGATAAGCCTTTAAAGGTATTCATATAACAGCGTTTTAAATGAATATTAAAGCCACCATCTGCACGGGTTAAATTAGTGTGCATTCGCTGTAAAAGCTGACGAATAGAAGGTAACCAAGCAGCAAGATCTCGCTTCAAATATATGAATTTTGCGCCTGGGTAGTATTTATCTAATGCTTGATAATCGTTAAATATGGGAGTGTCTGCAATTGCGAGCGCATTATCAAAGCAGGCAGTAGTGTATGCAGTATGGGCAGTAGGTATACCAAAATGTAAAAATGCATTGCATACACTAGTGGTACCGGTACGCGGCAAGCCAATAATAAATATTTTTTGTGTCATGGGGTATTAATTATCTTTTCTGAAAACCAAAGTGACGTATCATCAAGTGGTGTTAATAATGGTAAGTTATTGTTTTTTAGTCTAATAATAACCTTATTTTTGATATCTGCGTACTCTAATGCACTGAGATGATAGGCATTAAATAAACGGTCGAACTCACCGTTATTACGCATAATTGCAAGCCCTTTTTCAACAGCTTGCGCAATTTCTGGGTTGTCTTTACTAAAAAAGAAGTAAATGGCGGTTGGATATTGCAACATTAAATGTGGCACTACTGCTAATTTTCCACCTGTATCATCTTTAAACGTATTTAGCTCCATTTCAACCTCAAGCAACGAACGAGGAAATACATCACCCCTGCCTTTAATTAGCATTTTGAACAAAGAGCTATATTCAATTGATGTTGCTACAGTTAAACCGCTATCTAATAATATTTGTGTATCAGGCCAATCATGTCCTTGTATAAAATGTATTTGTTTGAAATCACTCAGGCTATTGATGCTCGTAAAATTATTAAGCTTATTTTGTGTGGTTACCAATAAGCGCCAACCATATAAACCTTTAAAAATAGGGACTCTAACAGGCAATAGCTCTTGCTCTCGCTGCTTTGAAGTCATAGTCCATGCAACATTGACTTCGTCGTTATGAATAATTTGTTTTAAAGAACGGCTTTGCGCCATAGAAATACTTGAAGCATTTAATGTGAAACTTTGACCACTGGATTGCAAAGCGGCTCTTAATAATACGAGTGGATATAAAATTTCATTTTCGCCACTGCGCATTGTTTTTGGGTAGACAACTTGTAAGGTATCATTTTTACTATTGTTTTCTACAGCCCATACAGCCGGCATAGCCAAGCTAAAAAAATAACAAGCTGAAAAAACAATAGCGAGTCGCATTGTTTTTATCGACTTAGTAATAATATAAAGGCACTAACAACGATGATAGCGAAAGTCATCACCATACTTAATGCGCGTGCTTTCAAATTGTTAGTGCTGATAGCAGAGCCATGAAGTGCCCGGCTAATAAATAGCAAACCACCGAGCGCATGCATATAATGACTCGCTAAACCCTGATACTCCAATAAGAACAGTAAAATTAGGCTAATGGGTACATACTCAATAAAATTCCCATGAGCTCGAGTTGCGCGCTCAAGTGACGGATGGCTTCCATTACCCAGTGAAATGCCTTCAGCCTTGCGTATTTTTACAACGTTAATACTCAGGTAAATATAATATAATGCCAGTAAAGCCGCATAACTTGATATAATCACAGTGTTTTTCCATTTAATTTTCAAACAATAATAACACATAATTTAAGCTGTAAAATCACTTACTTTAGTATCATATATGCTAGAGTGATTTATATGTTGGATTATAATAAATAAGGATTATATGTATTTACGAACAAAAATAACCAATAGCTATCGCGAAATAATTAACAGTATTGGATTTTATCCCTCTTTATTATCCGTTGCTTTTTTATTTTTTGCCGTACTGACAATGTCAGTCGAGTACTTAGCCCCTATTGAAAAACTTAAATCACTAATTTCATTTATATTAGTTGATAGCGCAGAAAACGCACGCACTATTCTAAGTACCCTCGCCGGCAGTATTATTTCGCTAACCGTATTTAGTTTTTCTATGGTAATGGTGGTATTGAATTCAGCCAGTGCTAGCTTATCCCCCCGAGTTGTTCCTGGGCTCATTACCCGTAAATCACACCAAATGGTATTAGGGTTTTATTTAGGTAGTATTATTTATTCAATAATAATGCTGATAAATATAAACAAACTCGATAATGGCAACACCGCGATTCCCTCTCTTGGCGTATTGTTTGCGCTTGTTTTTGGGTTAATATCTTTAGGGTTATTTGTATTTTTTATTCATTCAATTTCAAAAGCAATACAAGTAGATAACGTATTAAATGGCTTGTTTAGGCAAACAAAAAAAGAAATTCAAGACATTATCAATATGCAAGACGAAAACCCCGTTGATAACTTTCCCGAGTTTTCAAACTGGCATTCAATAAACAGTACAACTGAGGGTTACTACAAAGGGGTTCACACTAATAAATTATGTGCCCTACTAGCAGATGAAAATATTGAGCTGTTTATTACGGTTAAGCAAGGTTATTTTACAGTTAAAGGTTACCCGTTTTTAAAGTGTAATAAGGACATATCTGAGAACGAAGAGTTAATTGAGAAAATTTTAGACTGCTTTATTTTTTATATAGAAGAATACATTAGCGACCATTACCGCTATGGGTTAACGCAAATATCAGAAATTGCCGTAAAAGCTATGAGCCCTGGAATAAACGACCCGGGTACTGCAGTTAAATCTATTGATATGCTCAGTATATTATTAATAGAACGACTAAAGATTAATGCAATAAATTATTCATGCTATCAAACAGATGAGCCACCATTGTTGTACTTTCATGAAACAAGTTTTGATGAACTGCTTCATGATAACTTCACCCCTTTACGCAATTATGCAAAAGCCGATGCCTATGTAATGACTAACGTTATTGAAGCATTCAAAAATATTTTATTTATTGCTAATGAGAATGTAAATGCACGTAATAGCGTATTTAATTATTTAAATGCCATTGTTGATGATATTAATCAGTACATAGTTAACGAATACGATCGTCAAGAAATTAGCAATATGCTGTATGCCATTGTGCGTATTAGTGAATCACAAGGAAAGCAGTTGGTGGCACGATTCGAGCGCCACCCACCTATAAGAGATTAATCAATATAATAAATTGCATAACTTGATGCGCTTATTGTAATTTCACCAGCATGATATGCATCGGGTACATAGTTACTCGGTGCACCATCAGCCATCATTACTTTTTCACTGCGCATGTAAGGTACTGATGGCATATCAAGTGGACTTAAAGACGCACTATATAAGCCTTTCAATTCAACATCAAAATCATCACTTAACTCTTTTGCCGCTGTTTTAGCTTGTTTAATTGCTAACTTTTGTGCTTTTTTGTGCAGCTCATCATAGTTGCTGGCTAAAAACTGCGTCTGTCTAATTTCATTAATTCCGTTATTAACTAAACTTTGTAAAAGCTCAGGGTATTTATTAATCGCAGATAGTTTAATTGTAAGCGTTCTGGATACTTTAAATCCGGTAAACTCTTGCTTACCTGTTTCGCGGTTATATTGATTATCGCGATAGATTGAGATTTGACCAGCATTAATATCTGCATCAGCTACACCTAGTTTTTTTACTAAACTAATTGCACTGGCCATCGTAGTATCAGTTTGTTTTTTTGCAGCAATTAAGTTTTTATCTATTTCAGTAATACCCACTGTTAATAAAACATGATCGGGCATAGTCGTTACCGATGCTTCACCTTTTACATAGATATGTGGCTCTTCTGGGGCATTAGTTGCATAGGCTGACGTGCTTAGCAAAGCAGCCGTTAAAATCGAAAGTGTTTTCATAGGTCTATCCTTTTAAATTGATTGCCTTAGTTAACACCTTATGTGGTTAATTGCAGATGAACAAGCATAAAAAAACAGGCAAAAGCCTGTTTTTTAGTAATGAAGCATTAAATGCTGCAACGCTTGTAGTTACGATACTTCGGTAACCAGTAGTTTCTGTCGATGGCTGCCCACAGAGCATCATCTGAAATTTCAAGAGCAACGCCCTCTTCAATTGCTTTTTTAGCGACTGCAAATGCAATACGTTTACTTAGTGTTTCAATTTCTGTTAGCGCAGGTAATAAGCTACCTTTGCCCGTATTAGCTAATGGTGATGACTCTGCCAACATTTCACTCGACATTATTAGCATCGCATCGGTAATACGCGTTGCTTTAGCAGCAATTACACCTAAGCCAATACCTGGGAAAATGTAGCTGTTATTACATTGAGGAATTGGGTAAGTAACGCCGTTATAAACAACAGGCTCAAATGGGCTACCTGTAGCTACAATCGCTTTACCATCAGTCCATTTAATAACATCTTCTGGGTAAGCTTCTACTTGTTTAGATGGATTACTTAACGGGAAAATAATAGGTGCTTCACAGTTTGCGTGCATAGCGCGAATAACTTGCTCAGTGAATAAGCCCGGTTGACCTGATACACCAATTAAAATATCTGGTTCTGCACAGTGCATTACATCTAATAATGACGCGTATTCGCCGCTGTAAGTCCAATCGGCTAGGCAGCTCGTTGGTTGCGCTAACATTTGTTGGAAGTCGCGTAAGCCTTCCATGCCATCAGTTAATAAACCAAAACGGTCAACCATAAATACTTGGCTGCGAGCTTGTGCTTCACTGATTCCTTCGGCCACCATAGTGCTAACAATTTGTTCAGCAATACCACAGCCTGCAGATCCTGCGCCTACAAACACAACTTTTTGAGTCGATAGTTTAGCACCTTTAACACGGCACGCTGCTAATAATGAACCCACAGTAACCGATGCAGTGCCTTGAATGTCATCATTAAAGCTACAAATCTCATTACGGTAACGCTTTAATAATGGCATAGCATTTGGTTGTGCAAAATCTTCAAATTGCAGTAACACGCTTGGCCAACGACGCTTAACCGCTTTAATGAATAAATCTAAAAACTCATCGTATTCATCTTGCGCAATACGCTTATGGCGTGCACCCATGTACATTGGGTCGTTTAATAGTTTTTCGTTATTCGTGCCTACATCAAGCATAACCGGTAATGTATACGCTGGGCTAATACCACCACAGGCGGTATACAAAGAAAGCTTACCAATTGGAATACCCATACCGCCAATACCTTGGTCACCTAAACCTAAAATACGTTCGCCATCGGTAACCACGATAACTTTTACTTTGCCTTTTGTGGCATTACGTAAAATATCGTCGATTTGGAAACGATCTTCATAGGAAATAAACAGGCCACGTGCACTACGATAAATATCAGAAAATTTCTCACAGGCATCACCCACCGTTGGGGTGTAAATAATAGGCATCATTTCTTCAATATGATCACGCACTAAACGATAGTAAAGCGTTTCGTTATTGTCTTGAATAGCGCGTAAATAAATGTGCTTATTTAAATTGTCATTAAAACTTGAGTACTGTTGGTAACAACGCTCAACTTGCTCTTCTATTGTTTCGTAACGAGGAGGAAGTAAACCTGCAAGATTAAAGTTTTCACGTTCTTTTTGGCTAAAAGCACTTCCTTTATTCAATAATGGGGTTTCAATTAGGCCTGGGCCAGAATAAGGAATATAAAGATAATTTGGATCGGTATTTGTAGTCATATTTCCAAGCTTTACTGAATCTTAAATAATGATCTGCCATTATCATTGTTAAAGGCTAAATTGCAATGACATTTAAGCTTGTCAGACCATTGAAAATGTTCAAATACAAGCGCTACTTTAGTATAAAGCCTCTCATATTTGGTGAATATGTTAGCTGCCGATTGTGGATTTAAAAATTAAACGCACATTAAACAAACGATTTCTTTTTTAATGGTAACAACACTGACGGCTATTTTTAGATTTGCTAATTTTTTACGTTAGTTAACATGCTATTTTCAATCAAATAGTTATTAACTATTAATCTGTTATATTTAAAACAGCAGGCAGCAAACCTGCTGTTTATTATACATGTTTTAAAATTTAAATGAGGCTTTATTATTACTTAAATCAGATAACGCCATCCCTTCTCTGCGCGGATCGGCAGCACCATACAAACGGTTGTTTTTTACCTCTACCGCATGCAAGCCTGAGTTTAGGTCAATAACACGTACATCATGGCCTCGCTTTTTAAGCTCAGGTACAAGCGCTTCAAGTTCAGTACCTTTCTCAAGGCTAGTATAATCATTACGATTAGTAGTGCGCGGTAAATTAATGGCCTGTTGTGCATTTAAATCCCAATCTAAAACACCAATAACAACTTGCGCAACATAATCAATAATACGACTCCCACCAGGGGAACCCACCACTAAACGTAAGCTGCCATCTTGGTTAAAAACCATCACCGGTGACATTGAGCTACGCGGGCGTTTATGCGCTTCTACCCTATTAGCCATTAATTTGCCATTTTTACGTGGCGAAAGTGAAAAATCAGTCAGCTGATTATTTAAAATATAACCATTTACCATCACTGTTGAGCCAAACGCCATTTCAATAGAGCTGGTCATTGAAACAGCATTGCCTTTGCTATCAACAATCGATACATGCGATGTAGACGGCAATTCAAAAGAGTCATCATTTGCATAGCTTAAGTGATCAACTGGATTGCCTGGCAATGCTTTTTGATCTTTTTCAGTAATTAATTTTGCGCGGGTGGCAATATAGTCTTTATTTAATAACTCTTGAGTAGGTACTTGGGTAAAGTCAGGATCGCCTATGTATTTATTACGATCGGCAAACGCAATACGTGACGCTTGGCTAAAGTAATGAATTGCCTCGGCACTATTGGCTTTTATGCTAGCCATGTCTTTGTGTTCAAGCAAACCTAAAATTTGTAGTACTGAGATACCGCCACTACTTGGTGGCGCCATAGAGCACACATTATAAACTCGGTATTTTATACAAACGGGTGCACGCTCTTTACTGCTGTAATTAGCTAGATCTTGCTCAGATAATTTACCAGGCGCAATTTTTGACTGCTGTACTGCTTTTACCATAGCTTTAGCGTTATCGCCTTTGTAAAATGCATCTATTCCCTTAGAAGCAATGTCTTTATATAAATTAGCTAATGGCTGATTTTTTTTAATACTGCCGACTTCAATTACTTTGCCATTAGGGAAAAAATACTCATTAATCACCGGCATAGTCATTACGCCTGGGTTTAATTGTCTAACCAGTAAACCATGTAACCGAGGCGATACTTCAAACCCTTGCTCAGCAAGTTTAATCGCAGGTTTAAATAAGCTAGGCCAAGGTAAGGTACCGTATTGTTTATGGGCGCTGGCAAATGCATGTAAAATACCGGGTACGCCTACAGAGCGTCCACCTACAACCGCTTCAATCCATTTGACTGCATTGCCGTGTTTATTTAAAAACAGGTTTTCATCGGCATTACTCGGCGCGGTTTCACGGCCATCAAAGCTGGTGAGTTTATTATTCGCTTTATTGTAATACATCATAAAGGTACCACCGCCAATACCTGATGATTGCGGCTCGACTAATGTAAGTACTAATTGGGTGGCAATAGCGGCATCAACCGCACTGCCGCCTTGCGCTAAAATGGCTTTACCTGCTTGTGAAGCATACGGATTAGCGGCGGCTACCATGTACTTATCGCCAGCCACTAATTGTTTTTGTACAACGCCTGTAGCCGCTTCAGGTTCACGTGTTTCAATTGTGTTAGCGCTTTGTGCAAACAAAGGAAAAGATAGGGCACTTAGGGTCAGTGCGAATAAACAGTTGAGCTTAAAATTCATAATTACTTAATAAACTTAAATTGCATGGAAGATAATTGGCATCTTAAAGTTAAACAGGCACAATATGCAAAAATAAATATAAGAATGATCCCTAAATGCTTAATTTACCTCTACAGCCGCGCTATGTTTTCCCTCCCTTATGTTTAATTGTATTAAGTTCGCTCTTAGCATGGCTAGGTATGAACAACGAACTTGAATTTAATCGTCAACTGATTGAACAAGGCCAACTGTGGCGTTTATTTACCAGCCAATTTGTACATGCCAACTGGGCGCACTTAGGGTTGAATTGTGCCGGTATCGCGCTTATTTGGTTATTGCATGGTGAGTACACATCCCCAAGCAGATATAGTTTTAATATTGCCACATTAGCAGTTTGGTGTGGCTTAGGTGTTTTTTGGTTTTGTCCCGCAATTACAATTTACACAGGGCTTAGTGCCCTATTGCATGGCGTGATCATTTGGGGAGCCATAAAAGATGTCACTGTTGGACTTAAATCGGGTTATGTGTTGTTTGTTGGTGTGTGGATAAAGCTAATCGCTGAACAAATAAATGGCCCTAGTGCTGATATAGGCGCATTGATCAACTCAACTGTGGCTGTTGATGCACATTTAATTGGCGCGATTGGCGGCGCATTGTTGGGCGTTCCTTTAATTATTCAGTTCATCAGCAAAAATAAAGAATAAAAAAACGCCACTTTGTGGCGTTTTTTATTAATTTACCGCTATTTATAGTGTTTCTTTAAACAACTTATAAATACGACGGTATTCATCTAACCAGCTCGAAGGCTGCACAAAACCATGCGGCTCTACTGGGAAAATTGCTGTTTCAAAGTTTTCTTTCTCAAGTTCTATTAAACGCTGTACTAAACGCACTGAATCTTGAAAAAATACATTATCATCAACCATCGGCGCATTTATTAATAAATGCTTTTTAAGCCCTTCTGCATAGTAAATAGGTGAACTACGCTCATAAGCAATTGGGTCAACATCTGGGTGATTCAAAATGTTAGCGGTATAGCCCGTGTTATAATGTGCCCAATCAGTCACAGGGCGAAGCGCAGCACCTGATTGAAACAAATCTGGCGCGGTGAATAATGCCATAAAGGTCATAAATCCGCCGTATGAACCACCGTAAGTACCAACCGCTTGAGTATCAACATTGGCATTTTCAGCCATCCATTTTACGCCATCAGCTAAATCTTGTGTTTCAGGTGTTCCCATTTGGCGGTAAATAGCAGTACGCCAATCACGGCCATAACCTTTAGAAGCACGGTAATCCATATCCATCACTACGTAACCTTCATCGGCAAGTAATGAATGGAACATAAATTCGCGAAAGTAACCAGACCAACCCATGTGTGAATTTTGCAGATAACCGGCACCGTGGTTAAAAATAACCGCTTTACGGTTTTTACCTGTTTCACCTTCTTGGTAATCAGCTGGGTAATAAACTTTGGCGTATATTGGCTGATCTGTATGGCTTGAAGGCACAGCAACAATTTTAGGCGCCGTGAGTTTTTTAGCTAAGAACGCGTCAGATACCGTGCTAGTTAAACGAGTTGCGCTTGTATTTGCTTTCGCGTCAGCCACATAAAGCTCAGTTGGCATAGTAATTTTAGAGTGTCTTAATAATAACTTAGACTGATCAGGGCTTAAGGTGTAATCCGTCATGCCGTTTAAGTCTGTTACTTGCTCACTAACACCTGTTTGTGGGTTTACACGGTAAATTTCATAAAGACCAGGATGCTCAACATTCGCTTTATAATAAATAGCGCTATTGTCATCAGTAAGGGTTAAATTAGATACTTCAAATTTACCCATGGTAAGCGCAGTCGCTTTACCATCGAGTGGTTTTTTATAAAGCTGACTATAGCCCGACTCTTCTGATAAATAATACAAGGTATTGGAATTATTTAACCAACCAAAGTCGTTAAACGCATAAGCAATCCATGCGTCGTCATGTAATCGATGTTGAGACACAAGTTTGTTATTTTCAAAATCTACAGTGGCTAACCAACGATCTTTGTTATCCCATGCTTCAAGCATAATCGCTACTTGGCTGCCATCATCGTTCCAGCTGATCGGTGATTGATTCCAACCCCAATCTGAAATAACGTTTATACCACGAGGTTGTTTTTTAGATTGATAGGTTTTACCTTCACGGGCGAAGTTTTCTTTTTTAACCTCAGCAAGTACATCTTCATCAAAACCAGGTAAGGTATTAAAGCCTAATGTGGTTTGGCTTTGATCTACAAGGTTAATATAAACAAGCTCTGAGGTTTGCTCTTTAGAATCAGCTACGCGACGGCGAACTTTTTTAGGCTCTATCGTCGCATCATCAGTGATGTAATTAGGCATAATATCGCCTTCACCACGCCATGAGCTTTTTTCTTGTACTACTACAATTAATGCATCGCCATTTGGAGAAAGCTCTGCTTCATCAACCGTGTTGCCATCGCCTAAATAATAATGGGTGTTAGCAATTGAGCTGTTACTCGCTTTTACTTGCTCTTTACGCGCATGCTTATCTTGTTTATTTTTGTGCTGTAGTGCAATGTAATCAATCAGCTTATGTTGCTCTTTGGCGATATAAGTTGATGGTTCTTTTACGCCTTGTGGTTTGTCAGCGAGTTTTAAATTGGCAATTTCACGGGTTAAACCTGTGGTTAAATCTACTTTAAAGAAAATATTACCCTGACGATACGCTAAGTTACCATCGTTTAAAAATTGTGGTTTTGACTCTGTCGCAGAGCTTTGCGTAATTTGTTTAATTGCGCCTGACTTTACGTTTTTAATAAATACGTTACCCTCAAACACATAAGCTTGAAGCGATTTATCGTTAGAAAAAACAGCTTTACTTGAACCAACACGGTGTAATTTTTCTAGTGCCACTTGCTCTGCTGTTTGTGAGTTTACAGCTTGAGTGAATAAATCTCTTAGCTCACTACCTTGCTGCTTACGCGCGTAAATAATGGTACTTGAATCTGCACTCCAAAAAGCGCTTTGTGGCTGGCGTCCAATCCAATCAGGGTGCGCCATCGCTTGTTCAAGGGTAATTTTTGATTCGCCTAAATCTGCGGGTGTATTAACAACACTAGCAACAGTGGTATTTGCTTGAATAGATGAGTCAGTAGAAGTAGTAGCTGTTGTGGAACAACCCGCTAACATAACACTTGATGCAACAGCGATTGCAACAAGTGTTTTAGAAGATGATAATTTAAAAGTCATAGTGCTTCTTGACGGTTATTATAATTAACCATATTTAAGCAGAAGCACCTTTGTAATTGCAATTATTTAAGACAAACAACGCTGATATTGGGGTGAATAACCCGTTTAATCAACCGTTAAATCAAGCCATACCATGCGGTGGTCACTTGATGCATTTCTATCTTTAATTAAACGATATAATTCGCTTTGCTTTTTCGGCCAAAACACACCGCCATCTTTAATGGTTAATCCATAATTTGAAGGCAAAACGTAATCAACACGTGCTTGCCAGCTAGCGGTATAATTTTTAGCATAAGCTTGTGAGTATTGCTCTTTAGCGCCCTCACTCGTTGGAATAAAACCGGCGTTAATCAATGGGCTTTTAAGTATTTGATCTGTTGTATTAGTGCGCTTTTTATCACCCTCAGCAGTGG
This sequence comes from Pseudoalteromonas sp. KJ63-1, assembly GCF_055808145.1. The sequence continues at coordinate 1,639,783 of NZ_CM147855.1, forward strand.
CATTTAAGTCACCTAAAATCACAAATCGGGATTGTGCTGCAAGGCCACCCTTTTTACCGTTATCATCATAGAGGTAGCTTTCGTTATTAACGTAATCAGCAATGAGCCTAATTTCATCATGGTTGCGAATGCCATTTCTGTCTTCATCGCCATCAAACACAGGCGGTGTTGGGTGCGACGCTAGCATATGAACTACTTTATCATTTACTTTTACGGGTATATCCCAAAACGATTTAGAACTTAAACGTAAAGCATTCCATTCTTCATCGTTATACCAATTGGTATTGGTTTTTGGGTCAACCGGCATTTGTACATTGGGTAAATCTTTGTGTTTAAAGGTTTGCAGGGTTCTGATATTGTCAAAATCAATCGGGTAGCGAGATAAAAACGCCATTGCATAATGGCCTTCAAAAAAACCAAAGCCCTGTGCATCACCCATTACACCGGTTTTTTTGCCGTTATTGTCTAAGTCAAACTCAGTTGCTAAGCCGGTATTCACGGGAGCAATATATACATATGGGTAATCAATTGCAGCTTGATTATTTTGCCCTACATTTAAATAATGGTTTTTAAAATACTCGATACCTTGCTCTTTTGGAATGTAGTCAAACTCATTGAGTAACACCACATCAGGGCGAACACGTTGGATTATTTCAGCAATATTTTTAATTTGCTGGTGGTTTGAACGAAGCGCGTTTACCAATGCATCACTTTTTACTTGTTCATTTTTAGCGGTGTAATTAGTGGCGTCCATACTAACATTGAAGGTTGCTACGCGTAGCGATTCAGCCTGTACAGGGCTGCTAGAAAAAACAGCAAATAACACACTGCTGATTGCTGTAATACTCAGATTACGTTTCATTATATGAATCCATCTATAATTAATAATAAAATAGTGCTGCTGACTATAACCCACAAAGTAATTGCCATCAAAAATGGCTTCAAACCTGCTTGCTTAAGAACCGATAACGACAAACCACTGCCAATTAAGAACAGTGTCATCACTAATAATTGCTTAGCTGCACTATTAATAAGTTCCCATGCGAATGAAAATGACGGCATATAAGTATTTATTAATGCGGCTAATAAGAAGCCCACAATAAATAAAGGAATACTTGCCTTTTCATCCGAGCGCATAAACACACCGGCAACAGCAGTATAAGGAATGATCCACATTGCACGGGTCAATTTTACCGTAGTGGCAATACTCAGTGCCACGGCACCATAAGTAGCCGATGCCCCTACTACGCTGCTAGTATCGTGAATGGCTAATGCGGCCCACAAACCAAATTGCTGTTGGGTTAACTCAAAATAGTGCCCAATTGCAGGAAATAATAATAATCCCACGCCATTAAGTAAAAATACAATCCCTAAGGCAACAGCGACTTCGTGATCTTTAGCTTTTATAACCGGTGCCATAGCGGCAATGGCGCTGCCACCGCAAATAGCGGTACCAAATGAAATTAGCACGCCTGTATTACGATTAAGCTTAAAAACCTGGGTTAAAATCTCTCCAAGCCCGATTATGGCAGTAATACTAACAATTGTTAATACTAAAGAGCTGCGTCCCACCTCAATTACTTCATTAAAATCAACAGCAAAGCCTAAGCCCACAACGGCAAGCTTGAGCATCACTTTACTGGCCTGTTGAGAAAGCTCACTAAACGGGTTGCCTAAGGTAATGGCAAATATGGCGCCTAATACCAATGCACTTCCTGCGCCTATAAACGGAGTCATACACAGTGCCAGTAGTAATATGAATGTTGGCTTATGCAGTTTAGTGATAATCATCACTTTAAGGCCGAATAAGTTTATTAGTCAGTTTATGGACAACGGGGGCAACAAATATAACTGTTGGAAAGGCAATACAAAAGGCAAATAACCAGGCTTTAAGCCATATTGCTACAATATTATCGACCATGCCTACATTAAAAATTGAAATAACAAACGACATAAAGCCTGACATGAAAAGTGCCATAAAAAAAGCGAACACAATAGTACGAAACTTTGGATGGATCATTGAAAAGAAACCTTTAGAAGGTAAAGCGATAAATTGAATTTAATTTACCGCTTAATTTTTTAACTTATAATAGCGATTTGCTAGTAGCTAATACGCCTGGGTAATCCTGCTCTGGCAAGCATGATGTAAGTTCAGCTAGGCGGTTACCTAATTGCTGTAAACTCTCACCCGAAACATTAATATGCCCCATTTTACGACCGGGCTTAACGCCTTTACCATACCAGTGACTGGTTACATCCGCTGTTTTTAAAACATCAGTAGGAATATGTGCTTGTCCTAAGACGTTGATCATAGCAGTAGGTTGCTTAATTTGCGTATTACCCAAAGGTAAACCTGCGACAGCGCGCATATGGTTTTCAAATTGCGAGCAGTGAGCACCTTGCTGTGTCCAGTGTCCTGAGTTGTGCACTCGAGGGGCAATTTCGTTAACTAATAACGTACCTTGAACATCAAAAAACTCAATGGCCAATACACCTACATAATTAAGCTCATTTGCAATACGAGTAAATGCAGAGGTTGCTTGGCTCTCAACTAAACTATTATCTTTACCGGCTAGTGAAAGCGTTAATACACCATTGGTATGTTGGTTTTCAGTAAGTGGATAGATTGCAACGTTACCTTCTTTGTCGCGAGCGCCAATAATAGAGACTTCACGATCAAACGGGATCATTTTCTCAGCAATAATTGTGTGCGGTGTCTGCTCTGTCCCTGAGGCAATAAAGTCGGCCATTTCAGCCCAAATAGTGTCTATTTCATCATCAGATTTTAAACGCCATTGGCCTTTGCCGTCATACCCTGCTTGGCAGGTTTTTATTACTAACGGTTTGCCTAATGTTTTAACTGCTTGTTCAAGATGCGCTTTTTCAGTAATAAGTTGGTATGGCGCACAAGCTACTTCGGTTTTATCTAACAAGGCTTTTTCAAGCGAACGGTCACCACCGGTTTTTATTGCTTGTTTACCTGGATAAAACTTATTGCTATTGCAGCAAAGCGTTAATACATCATCGGGAATATGTTCAAACTCAGCGGTAATCGCATCTGCATCATCGATAGCTTGCTCAAGTGTGGTTGCATACACTTGGTTGGTTAGCGGATGCACAATTTGTTGGCTGCCAACATCATAAGCAACCACATTTAAATTAAGCGGTGCGCCAGCAAGGCTCATCATTCGCGCAAGCTGCCCAGCACCTAAAATTAATATAGTCATTATTACTCTGCAGGATTTGGGTTAGCTAGAATAGTGTCGGTTTGCTCTTTACGAAACGCTTCAATTTTGGCGAAAATCTCAGGGTTTTGACAGCCTAATATTTGTGCAGCCAATAAACCGGCATTAGCTGCACCAGGCTCACCAATAGCCAATGTGCCTACAGCAACGCCCTTAGGCATCTGACAAATAGACAATAATGAATCAACACCATTTAACGCTTTTGACTTAACTGGAACGCCTAAAACAGGCAATGATGTAAACGCTGCGGCCATACCCGGTAAGTGAGCTGCCCCACCTGCGCCTGCAATAATTACTTTAATGCCACGCTCGCTTGCTGAACTTGCATAATCAGCAAGTAATTGAGGAGTGCGGTGAGCAGAAACCACTTTAGTTTCATAAGCAATGCCAAATTTTTCTAGCATCAGCGCAGCGTGTTCCATGGTTGGCCAATCTGATTTAGAACCCATAATAATGCCAACAGTCATAAATACTCCTCAGTAATGTATTTTAAAAATAGCGGACTTATGTCCGGTTTTATGGCGGGTATTATATACTTAAATACCGCAGTAATGCGACCAGCAGGCAATAAAAAAGCCATGTTAAACATGGCTTTTTTTAATGCTGAAAATACTTGCTGTTATGCTTCTTTACTCGCCAAGTATTCGCTGTAATTTCCTCTAAAGTCGATAATTTTACCGTCTTTAATTTCCCAAATACGGGTAGCAACTGATGATACAAACTGACGGTCGTGTGACACAAACATCAAGGTACCTTCATACGCTTCAAGTGCTAAGTTAAGCGCTTCAATTGATTCCATATCCATGTGGTTAGTCGGTTCATCCATTAATAAGATATTTGGTTTATGCATCATGATTTTACCAAACAGCATACGACCTTGCTCACCACCTGAGATAACTTTTACAGATTTTTTAATATCATTTTGTGAAAACAACATACGACCTAAGAAACTGCGAACAACTTGCTCGTCATCGCCCTCTTGTTGCCATTGTTCCATCCACTCAAATAAGTTCATATCTTTTTCAAACTCATCGGCATGGTCTTGCGCATAATAGCCAATATTAGCATTTTCAGACCATTTAAACTCACCGCCTTTTGGTGCTAGACGCCCTGCTAAGGTGTTTAGTAGTGTTGTTTTACCGACACCATTCTCACCAATAATAGCAATGCGTTCGCCCACTTCAACGAGGCCTTCTAATCCTGAGAATAAAGTTTCTTCAAAGCCTTGCGATAAGCTGCTCATTTCAAGCGCGTTACGGAATAACTGCTTTTCTTGTTCAAAACGGATAAATGGCGACTGACGTGAAGAAGCTTTCACTTCATCTAATTGAATTTTATCAATACGTTTTGCACGTGAAGTTGCTTGCTTTGCTTTTGAAGCATTAGCAGAAAAGCGCGATACAAACTGTTGTAGTTCAGCTATTTGGCTTTTCTTTTTGGCGTTTTCACTCAATAAACGCTCGCGAGCTTGGGTCGCTGCAAACATATATTCATCGTAGTTACCCGGGTAAATACGTAATTCACCGTAGTCAATATCGGCCATATGCGTACATACCGAGTTTAAAAAGTGACGGTCATGCGAGATGATAATCATAGTACAGTCACGTTGATTAAGTACATCTTCTAACCACTTAATCGTGTAAATATCCAAGTTATTGGTAGGCTCATCAAGCAACATGATATCAGGCTCTGAAAACAATACTTGCGCTAATAGCACACGAAGTTTAAAACCTGGTGCGATTTCAGACATAGGACCGTAATGTTGTTCAGTAGCAATACCAACGCCCAGTAATAGCTCACCCGCTTTAGACTCAGCAGAATAGCCGTCCATTTCAGCAAACTCAGTTTCAAGGTCGGCTACCTTCATGCCATCCTCTTCACTCATCTCTGGTAAGCTATAAATACGATCGCGTTCTTGTTTTATATCCCAAAGCTCTTTGTGACCCATTATTACAGTGTCGATCACAGAGTATTCTTCGTAAGCGAACTGATCTTGATTTAGTTTAGCAACACGCTCATTAGGATCTGTGCTTACATTACCCGATGATGGTTCAAGTTCACCGCTTAGAATCTTCATAAACGTTGATTTACCACAGCCATTGGCGCCAATTAAACCATAGCGGTTTGATTCACCAAATTTAGCTGAGATATTTTCAAATAATGGTTTAGCACCAAATTGCATGGTGATGTTAGCTGTACTAATAATAGCGCTACCCTCCAAGGGAGACTGAAGTATTTAAATTGCGCGCAGTTTAAACCAAATAAGCGTTTTTTTCTATGAAAGTTTGTAGCATACCCTAAAGTAAACAGTGGCTGTTTATTAGCTATATAAGTATTGAAACAGCCAAAGGCGTAGACTGTGTCAATGTAAAAATAAGCTAAGTAAAGTTCACTATTATTCTTTAAATGCGGTAAAAATATGTTTAATAAAAAAGCAGTTACAGTTATTGCGAATTTATAAAATTTAACGTGCTAAAACGCTATTTGGTCGCATTTTACTTTTATTAACATTTAATACGGCTATATTAACGTTTTTTATAGTATTAGAGTTTTAGCTCTACCTATGCCGATAGTAGCAACTATGAAAAAAACTCAACATTTTCTCTCCTACATTTAAGCCTAATGTCTTATTCCAAAATTAAATAGCAGTTTATACGTCTACAAAATAGAAACAGTATTAACTTAAAGTGAACAAGCAGCGCATTTTGTATTAATTATCATTGATAATTTTTCACTTTTGAGCCTTTTATTGCTTTGCTAGTCTGCACGACTTCGAATTTAGTAATTATAAAAACGTCTTTTTTAGGCAAGGCACACACAATGAAAATAAAATTAGTATCGCTCGCGATTGCAGGTGTTTTAGCTACACCGAGTGTTTCAGCAATCGAAGTATTTAAGGATGAAAAAAATACAGTTGCTATTGGTGGTTATATAGATGCGCGAGTAATTAATACTCAAGGTCAAAATGAAGTGGTTAATGGTGCCTCACGAATTAATTTTGATTTTAAACGCCAACTAAAGAATGGCTGGGAAGCAATGGCTTTAGTTGAATGGGGTGTAAATCCTGTTGGCAGTAGTGATATTGTATACAACAACCGTTTTGAATCGATTCAAGATGAATTTTTGTATAACCGGTTAGGCTATGCTGGTTTAAAACACGATAAATACGGCCAAATTACTATTGGTAAACAATGGGGTGCGTGGTTTGATGTTGTGTATGCAACAAACTACAGCTATGTTTGGGATGGCAACGCCGCAGGTGTTTATACCTACAACAAAGACGATGGTGCTGTAAATGGTACTGGCCGTGGCGATAAAACATTGCAATACCGTAATAGTTACGGTGATTTTGATTTTAGTGTACAAACTCAGTTAAAAAACAGCGCTTTTTATACCTGTGATGTAAGTGATATTACAGAATCACAATGTCGGGCTAATTTTGAGTCAGGCGATACTGCTGCGCAACAAGTTGAATTTAACTATACATTTGGCGGTGCAGTAACCTATAACGTGACTGATAAGCTAAAACTGACCGCGGGTATTAACCGCGGCGAGTTTGAATTAACTTATGGCGACGGAACAACACGCTCTGTTGACGATTTAATTTATGGTGCAGGTGTTATTTGGGGCAATATTGATGCGCCAGGTTTATATGTAGCCGCTAATATCAACAAAAACGAAAACCACGACACAGATAACATTGGTCGCTTAATTGAAGATGCAATTGGTATTGAAACGTTCTTGTCGTATCGTTTTGAAAACGATTTTAGACCATTTATTGCCTACAACTTGTTTAATGCAGGTGATGACTATGTTATTCAGCCAAATTTTAATGCTGATCCTAATGATGTTTTTAAACGTCAGTTTGCTGTTATTGGTGTGCATTACTTAATAGATGAAAACACCCAACTTTATGTAGAAGCACGTAAAGATTTTGGTGATTTTGAAAGCGATAATAAACAGCAGCAAGCACAAATGGAACAATCAGAAGATGACGGTATTGCTTTTGGTTTTAGATACGTTCTTTAATGACCTGTTGTTTTTTCAAGTTTAAAATCGCAAAGCTTAACTGACCCTACAGCCCTGCTAAATAGCAGGGCTTTTTTATGTGTTCTGCTGAAGACTAAACTACTTTTTCTTGAATGCTTTTTTTAACGCACGCGTCCCTTCTTTTGGCCCTAAAATAAGCCACAACAAAGCAACTCCACCTGGGACTAAAACAGCTTTTAGGATTGGGCCGAGAATAAAAGAATAAAAATAAATAAGTGGAATAAAAAGTACATAACCAATAACACGTTTGATAAACTCCATGTATCACCTTTTAATTAATTGAGCATGCTCATAAATTTAATTGAGCGCGCTCAATTTATCAAGTGCAAATTTAAGCCCAACAACCAATAAAATTTTAAAGCATTGAATACTATGAGTAAAAAAGAAAAAACACGGGATAAAGTTTTAGCTTCAGCATGGGAGCTTTTCTTACTACAAGGTTATGACCACACATCAACAAGAGAAATTGCCGTTGCAGCTAATGTGGCCGTTGGTACTGTGTTTAGCCATTTTGAAAATAAAATTGATTTGCTTATGGCCGGTATGCAGCAACAAATTAAAGTTATTATTGAGCAAGCAAAGCAATCAGATACTCAGCGCCCTCCTCGATTGAAGTTACGCCACTACGCTCACCCCCTTTACTCCTTTTATTGTGAAAACAGTGAATTTAGTAAATTACTAATTAGTGACATTATTTGGCGTGCTGATTTTTTTAAAGCACAAATGGATGAATTTAAAAAACTACTATTTAGTGAACAACCAGACTTTGATGAAACAAAAGCAAGTGTGATGATGGACTGTTATTTTATGACCCTGATCACCGGTTTAAACGACGAGATACCGAATGCAGAAAGCATGTTAAGGCAATTGAGCAACAAAATTGCATTGTTGTAACGTCAATTAATAAAACGCCGGAATTTAATTCTGGGTATTACTGAAACACTGATCGGAAAACCGATGTAAGCTGTAATCAACATGTGTTATTTGAACATCTAAAGAGTGACTTATTTGTTATGTTTCAATCTGGTTTTCCTGTTCCTCCACAATTCACTTAATAATGACCGTAGATATAAGTTACAAACAAACGCTTTGCACACACCAATAAATCTATCCCTACTCTGTATGCCATATTTAAAACTCATCTACTGCTAAGATTTGTTTAAATCAAATAAAGTATGATGTGTTCTTAACATTAAATATACTCCACCAGCAGTAAAAATAAAAGCCGGCTAGATTTAAATTAAAATTGTCATTAATTAATCAGAAGGCGTATTAGTTTGCGAGTATAAAAACTCTGTATAATTTAATAGGGCTTTACCTACACTCAGTGCAGGGTTTTGATTATGTTCAGCATTACTGTTAATTGTGTTTCCCCATTTAAGCCAGCTGTTTGGATGTTTTGCTAAACTAGTAACTAAATTATTATATGCAGCTAACATTAGGGAATGTTCTGCCCCACCAACAGTGATATATAAAAATGTTGGCTGTTTTATACTATTCACGTTTGTTTTTAAAAACGTGTCGAACTGTTTTGTCACTGTCATATCGTCATACCAAGCAGCTGGGCTAAACACAAAATAAGCATTAAATAGCTGCGGCTTACTATGTAAAGTATATAGAGTAAAGCTCCCACCTGCAGAAAATCCTATTAACCCACGTTGACTAGTTAACTTATAATTAGCCGCTATATATGGCAGTAATTCTTGCTCTATAAAAGCTAAAAACAAATCAGCTTTACCAAAAAGTTCAGGTGAAGTTTCATTGTTAGGTCGAGGATTTATATTAACGTCTTTCCTTGCATAAGGTGGTACAAGATCACGATTTCGAGTATCAGTAAAAAACTGATTAGGTATGGCAACTAAAATAGCCTCATTCAATATACTCTCAGGATTTAATGCTTTTAGCGCCTTATCCCAATTAGCTAAATTAAAATTACCGTCTGTTTTTATAAAAAGTGGATAAGCTTTAGTTTTATCATAATTGTTAGGTAATCTTATAAATACTTTTCGAGACTCTTCAAGCACTTTCGAATCTAGGGTTACATCAACAAACTCTGATACATCATTCTGATAATAACTAAACCCAATTGTTGCAACCCCAAATACACCAACAGCAAACAGCAGATTTAAAATAATCGTTTTTTTAATTCTCATACGGGGCTCATTTTAGTTAATTGCTTATGCCATACACCACTATTAAGTTGCGGGTTAAATACAAAGCCAAGTTTAGTGAGTAAATTATAACATCGAACATTTTTACCATGAATTTCTGCGTATAGATGCTGAATATTTAATGAGCAATGCACCTCACTGATAAACCCTTTAAGTACTTCATGCATTAAGCCTTGTTGCCAATAAAAAGGATCGAGCTCAAAGCCCAAATAAGCACTTTTAGTCTGGTTATTAAGGTTGTACAAACCACAAGTACCAATGAGGTCACCTGATATATTATGTTCAATCGCAAGCCGAACACCTTCACCTTGGTAATAACTCGAAATATCATCTTGAATTAATTGCTTAATATGCTCTTTATTTAGCGGCGTTTTGTAATCGTTAAATTCATAAACGAGTGGATTGTTCAAAATTTTTAATAACGCTGCGCCATGTTTGTGAGTAATTAAACGAAGAGTTATACGGGATAATTTTATAGTTTTAAACATGCCAAAGCCAAATAAAGTAAACGCGCTTTAAATAGCACTTTATAGAACGTCATTATTAACTTACCATATCGTATTAACAAGCATTAATTGAGATAAACTATGAGCGACAATTTTAAAGTAATACAACCAACTACTACTGTTTACTGCCCAAAACGTGGTGAAGGTTGGACCCTCACCGGCATTACTAATATTGATGAGTTCACATCGGTTATGTTTGATGGCGTACGTTACACCTTACCAGCGAGAGAAATTGTGGAGCAGTTATTACCTAACCAATTAGCGCGAGAACAGCAAAATAGCTAACTTAGACGTAATTTATTACTTAACCATATAAACACAGTTATCTGGTAATGGGCTTGAATCTTGATTTACTGGGGTATTAGCCGCAACAATAAAACCTAGCTTTTTATAAGCCGAAACTGCTGCAAGGTTATTTTCATAAACAAACAATGAGCTGTCAGTAACATTTAAGCTTAATTGCCCATGTTTACATAATGCTTTAATCAGGATGGCTGCAATACCCTCACCTCTTCGCATTGGGTTTACTACTAAACGCGCCAAGTGACATTTGTTTTTCCGTTGATAATATTGCCCAAAGGCAAGTAATATGTTTTGTTGTCCAACCAATACAAAAGAAGCAGAATCATCAAGGTTTAAGTCCTCAATAAACGTCTTCTTTGTAAATGGGTACCTAAAATACGGACCAGCCCATTGAGCTGTTCCATTTTGATTATTAAACCAGCTCATTAGCTCGATGATATGCGTATTATTAAGTGGTTGTAATGTCATTCGGCTGAGTAGCTCCTTTAAAATGCCTCATCTTCACTGTATACATTTACATTAAGTTCATCGTTATCTTCAAATACGACAAACGAAATAGGCCTGCAACACACTTGGCAGTCTTCTATGTATCGCTCATCAATATCAGCCACATCAATTAATACTTCTATAGATTCGCCACAGTAAGAGCAACTAATCGACTTTTCGGTTAACTGGTTCATATCTTACCTACTATTCGTATGACTGTATGATCTCACTTTAGTAAACAACCCTATATAAAACAATGCTCGTAAAGTGACTCAATAATTCAAATTTAAACAGCGTTAGCTAAAATTTTGTTTAACTTAATTAAATCAACTAAGCCATATTGGTCCTGCTGTAAAAAATAATCACATTGCCAACGCTGTGTGCTTTTAGCTGCGTTACTAAATACGCCTGAACCACTCAGAGCCCTACTTTCACTCCAAGGTGGAAACACCCTAAAAGCGGTTTTTCCCTTACGGTTCGTACCTGTAACTATGCCTTTTTTAACTAACAACTCAACCGGAAATATAAATAAACCACTTTGTGTATTTGCTACTTGGTTGTTACTAGAGGTTAATCCATCACTTGAAACCGCTACAAATAAATAGTCAAACTCATTGGTAAAAGGAATTGGCTTAGAATTGCTACAATCCGCTGGGCGTTTCCATAGTGCTAAAAAAGCACCAGGTCTGTCTGGTGTAACTTTAGCTTTTCTATAAATTATTCGCTTATGGTTTATAGTGAATGCATACCCATGGTACTGAGCATTTTGATTATGAGGTATTAACTCATCAGCGCTTGGAAGTTTATACTCTGAGGAAACAAAGTTGTTTTGTAGAACGACTAACAATTCATCATGCAAATTATCAGTCGTCATTAAACTTTTCATACATAGCATCCGTTTTATATAAAGTAAGTTCAACCCCTCCAGCCACTTTGTAATGAAAGAGTTTTTAAAGTTAGCGGGTCTTACTATACAAGTATTTATTCATAACTACAGGTGATAAATTTTATGAAACACACATTAGCGCTAGCATTAACCTCTGTGGGGCTTTTGTTTAGCTCATTAACGTACGCTAAAGCTGAACAAGCTATTTTAGCCGGAGGCTGTTTTTGGTGTATGGAAAGCGATTTTGAAAAACTCGAAGGTGTAACCGATGTGATATCAGGTTTTACCGGGGGTGAACTTAAAAATCCTACCTATAATGGTAATCATCAAGGGCATTACGAAGCTGTTCTAGTTACCTACAACACAGACGTATTAAGCTATCAAGATATTTTAAATCATTATTGGGTTAACATTGATCCTTTTGACGCCAAAGGTCAGTTTTGTGATAAAGGCCCAAGCTACCGTAGCGCAATTTTTGTAGCCAATGAGCAGCAACGAAAGCTAGCTCAAAAATCTAAAAAAGCCGTTATAAATGAGTTTACTAACCAAACAGTGGTAACCCCTATTCTTGATGCGAAAACCTTTTACCCGATAAAAGGCGAAGAAAGTTATCACCAAGATTACTACAAAAATAACCCTATTCGTTATAACACCTATCGCTGGCGCTGTGGTCGCGATAGTCGCCTGGAAGACATTTGGGGAGATAGAGTTACCCACTGAGTTTATAAAACCAAAAGGCTGCAAAATATGCAGCCTTTCTAATATTAAAGCAAAGTAATAGCAGACTAATTATTTATTCTATTCTCAAAGCTGCAAGCCCACTTAAACAATTCATTTTTCAAGGCGGTTAAATAGCTTTCCACAATGACGGTTTCTTTTTTATAGGAAACACCTTAAACCAAAATGTCATTTCAAAAACAAAGCCCGCAATAATAAAAATAAATAAGCCAGTGGTGCTACTATAAGAATAACAGGCAATAGCAGCAATAATTAATGCAGCTAAAATCAACCATTTTATAAATACATTCATCTTTAATACCTTCGGTTCTGTTGATTTATCATGGCAAATTCCATTTAGGTAATCAGATCCTATGCATCATGATTATTCACCAAAAAAGTGTCTCTAGCGTAATTACTAGCTTATTGTTTGTCTATTAAAACGTTGTAGTAAAATGTTACGGATTGTTTCTACAGAGTTTTTATTTCAAAAACGCGTTATTTGCAGAATCTTTAATTACTAATACCTCAAGTTAAGTACACCTTCGCTCACAATAATTTATTAAATGTTCTAATTCAAAGGTAAAATTTTTGTTGCCACAAAAGGGACTAATGAGTACTTTAAATAAATAATTCGTTTTATAGCCCTACTAGTTATTAAGTACTAAATACAATTTCATGTCATAAATTTATAAAGGAGATTTACCTTGCTTGATATCATCGCGCTTTTTATAAAAGTAAATGATTACAAAACATTTAATGAAGCGTCAGTAAAGTTAAATATTCCTTTGCCCACTTTACAAAGAAAAATAAAAAAACTAGAAGAAGACTTATCTTTGGCGCTGTTTTATCGTGAAAAAGGACGTTTACGATTAACTGAGCCTGGAAAAAGCTTTTATGGCCATTGCCTAGCTCATGTAGAAGGTTTACAAAGTACGCTATGCAATTTTAAGAGTTTTAGTGAAAATAAAGTGAGTAAAATTAAACTAATAGCGCCGCAAAACTTTATAAAAAGTGTCTACTTCTCAGGCGTTATAAATCAATTCACCTTACTTTATCCAAATATTAAAATTCATATTATGCTATCAGATGAACGTCTTGATTTAAAAGCCACCGAGTTTGATTTAGCCATCAGAATTGGAAAATTAGATAGCTCTCAAAATATATGTAAAGTCATTAACCAAATGAGCTTTGTTTTAGCTTGCTCATCGAGTTTAATTAAGCAATATGGTATGCCAAGTAATTTTAACGATTTGGCTGAACTGCCCCACATATCGTGCTCGCCATTCGAAAATTGGTCTTTTAAAGCAAATAAAAATGAGAAGGTTATTTTTAAACCTCAACCTAACTTTATTTCTAACGATATAGAAATGTGTGCCTTAGCTGCTATTGAAGGAAGAGGTGTTTATTATGGTCCAAAATATTGTTTATTACCTTATATAAAAGATGAAAGTTTGGTTGAAGTATTAACACAGTACACACCCATTAAGCGAGATGTAAACCTAATATGGCCTGATAAACTAATCCCAAAAAGTACACGCTACTTAATCGATTTTTTAGAGCATTCTCTTAAGGGGATTAAAATGTAGCTACCGCAGTAGTAATAATTTAATTATTTTATTGTCATTTTTAAGCAACTAATATTTTTGAAAAATCAACTTTCATTTAACACTCTATAAAAATATAGCGACTTCTTTAGAATCAAAATCGGTCCAAAATTAGATTATTTAATTAGGGCTTAATTAAAATATGATTTTAAAGGATGTAACTTAATGAAAAAAATATTACCCCTATTGCTTTTGTCACACACAAGTTTTGTAAGTGCCAATACAACAGCAATTTATCCAGATCAACTTAAAAATGAAAGCTTAGGTGCCGGAGTATGCTCAGCTGATAATAGATTAATTACAAAAGCTGAAGCGCAAACTTACAGAAACGACCTTGTAAACAAAATGGGGAAGTGGCAAATAACGGGATTGGCTAACGGCTGGGTCATTATGGGCTCTGGTTACGCAGGTGAAATCAAACAAGGGACTGCTGCAAATTCTTGGTGCTACCCTACCGATCCCATTAATGAAATTCCTACATTAAGTCCAGTAAAAGTATCGCCTGGCAGTCAAAGCCAAATTGAATGGGACTTAGTAAATCAAAAAGAGGGTTTTATAAAACCCCTTTCATACCTTGCCCATACAATGGGATTTGCGTGGGTTGGTGGAAATCGCTCAAGCTATGTTGGAGAGGACATGGAGGTGTCTAAAACGGGCTCAGGATGGAAAATACAAGGTTACAACGGTGGCAGTTGTGATGGTTACCGATGTGATGAAAAGTCAGCTATTACTGTATCTAACTTTGAATATGTGATGGATAACGAATCATATAAAATAACTGGTGATATTGTTGCTGCTGACAAAGAACTAATTAAAACGCTAACAGTCCCTGCAGTGAATGACACGTCAGCAGCTCAAATGTCAGTCGTTACAATTGAATACGATGCGGCAACCAACTGGTCTAAAACCAATGATTACAGTATTTCTGAGTCTGTTACATTATCTAATACATGGAAGTCTCCCTCTGTTACTGGTGGCTCAGACACTTCGTTATCTGTCACAATAGCAGCGGAGCAAGCATGGGGAACAAGTAATGGCGGCTCTGAAGCTGAGCGAGTTGTGGTACAAGCAAGAACCAATGTACCAGCATTCACCAAGCTTAATGCAAAGGTCGATTTGTTTAAATCATCAATATCGTATCCTTATTCATTCGATGCTGATATTACCTACGATCTATCTATAAATGGCTTTATGCGGTGGGGAGGCAATGCTTTATTAAGCCACCCAGAAAACAGACCTAATGACACCGCTAATTTTGTAATTGGCCGCTGGGCAGGTCAAGATAAGAGCATTGAATATCAATGGGAACACCGTTATATACCAGGTGAGAATAAAAAATGGGATTGGCCTTGGATGATACAACAAACAAGCTTATCAACAATGCAATACTATTTAAGCCATGTTTTAAGACCTAAGAAAACAACCCTAACAGGTCACTTTTATGCACAAAGCCAATTTGCTGGTAGCGTTTACTTTGGTGACGAAACCCCACTTGTCACTGACCAAAGAAGTAAGCGAAGTGTTTCAGCTAGTGATTATTCAAGTGCAGAAGAGTTAAAAAAAGAGTTTGAAGATGCTGGTTTTAAAAATGTAGTTGTTAATATTGAAATGATTGATTTATAAATCCCCGTGGGCTCTCATAATGAGAGCCCTATTTTATAAATTTAAACAAAAATATAATTATCACTCACCTCTTTTACTATTCACTTTATTAAAAAACACATAAAGCAGAACCAACCTCGCCTTTAGTTTATTTAAACGTTATGCTTTGATGTACTTATAAAAGGTTTAACCTCTCGAGTCTATTATCTAGATTTCAGTACAACATGAATATAAAAATAATAAGAGAACACAATGACACAAAGTAAAAACAACAGCGTAGTAATTTTAAGTGCTGTACGCACAGCAATTGGTGGATTTGGTGGTAGCCTTAAAGATTTTAGCCCCGCAGAACTAGGCACACTGTGCGCAAAAGAAGCCCTAACCCAGTCTCAGCTTTCTCCTGACCAAGTTGGCTCATGTGTGGTAGGCAAAGTTATTCATAACGGCCCAAAAGACGCTTACCTATCAAGGGTCATTGGCCTCGATGCGGGTTTACCTATAAGCAGCCACGCTGTAACGCTTAATCGTTTATGTGGTTCTGGGCTTGAAGCAATCATACAAGCGGCACAACAAATTCAATTAGGTGATGTAGATGCAGCCCTTGCTGGCGGAGCAGAAAGCATGAGTAGCTCTGCTTATACCCTCGAAAGTAACCGCTGGGGGCAAAAAATGGGTAATAGTACCATGGTCGATGAGCTCACCACGACCTTACAAGACCCATGGGATAATAACCCGATGGGAATAACTGCTGAAAACATCGCAGAAAAATATTCAATTAGCCGTCAGCAGCAAGACGAGTACGCAGCAAACAGCCACCATAAAGCTGCAAAAGCCATTGCTGCAGGTCATTTTAAACAGCAAATAGTCCCTGTAGAAATCAAGTCGCGAAAAGGGTCGTATCTTTTTGACACCGACGAACATGTTCGCGCCGATACCACAGCCGATAAACTTGCCACTTTAAAGCCCTACTTTAAAAAAGATGGCACCGTTACCGCAGCAAGCTCATCAGGTATAAACGATGGTGCAGCCATGTTGGTACTTATGTCAGAGCAAAAAGCCAATGTTCAAGGCTTAAAACCGCTCGCTCGTTTAGTGGGCTATGCCAGAGCAGGCGTTGATCCTACTTTAATGGGTATCGGCCCTATTCCTGCAGTACAACAGGTATTTGAAAAAACGGGTTTAACTATTGACGATATGGATGTGATTGAGTCTAACGAGGCCTTTGCAGTACAAGCACTGTGCGTTGCTAACGAGCTAAACTTTCCTGCGCATAAGTTAAACCCGAATGGCGGCGCCATTGCGTTAGGGCACCCTGTTGGCGCAACGGGCGCCATACTAACCACCAAATGCTTGTACGAACTCAAACGAATTCAAGGTAAATATGGTTTAGTCACAATGTGTATTGGCGGCGGGCAAGGTATTGCAGCTATTTTTGAGGTGCTTTAGTTTTTGACCTCATTAGGTTTGAATATAAATGCGTTACTCACATAGAGGCCTAAGAAACGCTTTGTTTTTAGAAGAAGTAAAAACGTGTAAGCCTATATTTTTACATTTTTCCTCTTTAGTTTCTCTTTGTTAAAATCGCTTTTTAAGGTTTTTTCACAAAGAGAAATAAGAGTTGGTTCATCATATAGGTTAGCTATAAAATATGTGCAAACTCTCGTCTACAAAACGTGTTTTGAAATTAACTTTCTTACGCCTAATAAAACACCACCAAATGAGATTAAAAATAATATTGGTAAAAACAGTAATGCTTCGGTGTTGCTTATATCTGTAGTTGGGCTGCCAATAACTGCAAGCGTATTAATTAACAGCAGTATTAAACTTGATTGCAGGTAACCCTTGTAACCTATAGCCCCTGCAAACAACAGCATAATAAATGAACCTGATATTGCCGGCGTAAAAGGTGCGGCGGCGAGTAACATGCAAACAAACGAAAATATAACAGCACATCCAATTATTACTTTAAGCATAACAACCTCCTTGATAAATGGCTTTAAATCCACCAGCTATTTATAACTGTATTACTAAAAATCGTATTCCACCTAAGGGCCCAAAACTAATTTTTGTTTATTAATTACCCCAATATAAAAACTACCTATTCCCAAACTGCCGTTCACAGGGCTCGCCATCTTTATCCCCGTCCATTTTAGTATCGGGGCAATGTTGAATAAAAAATAATGCCTCTGCATACGAGGTCATTTGGCTACAATGTTGGCGGCCATCACAACGAAATGCTTGCTGTGTTTTATTAAGTGAACTTGAACTCGCGGGCATAAATGACTCTATATTAGCATTAGTTACTACAGGTGTTTGTTTGGTATTTAAAAAACCGGTTTTATACACACTAAAACTAATACTAAAAATAATACCAAACGTTATAAGTTTCATTAAAGGTGAGTTCTTACCTGAGGTTTTGCTTATTCTAACCGGCCTTATTGAAGCTTTTATATGTGGCTGTGCAAGAACGTCCTCAATACGGCAATTTACAGCTTTGGTTTTACCGTTAGGCTCAGTCGCAACCTCAAAATAGATAATGTCACCCACTTTAGGTTTGCGGCTCATATGTTTGAGCGATGATATATCTATAAAGGTATCGTGTTGCAGTGTACTTGATTTAAAAAAGCCAAAGCCTTTCTCGTCATTCCACGATTTTAATAATCCTTTATTCATCCTTGAGGCG
The DNA here is from genome assembly GCF_055808145.1 of Pseudoalteromonas sp. KJ63-1. The sequence continues at coordinate 1,658,039 of NZ_CM147855.1, forward strand.
CCCATATAAGTATTGTTAATTTTACAGCCAGTACTTTTATCATAATAAAGAAAAAATACTCTTTGTGTATGTTTCTTATTTCAAAAAACGGCACCACTGTATATAAAAACAGTAAAAAACATTAACCCTACTCTTTATTCAATTATTAGTTACTGTGTAAGTGCAAATACACGTAATGCCGAGCCAGTACCACCACGAATTTTAAGCGGCGGCACAATGGCAATAAACTCATAGACTTTTTCTTTTGCTAGCTCCTCAAGGAACAAGTTTTCTATTATGTAAATACCGTTATCTGCCAATAACATCATATGTACAGGAAAAACCTGAAATGAGGGTTCTGTGGCAATGGGTGGGCGTTTTTCAAAGGTAAGGGTGTCATTACCCACAACACTTACACCAGCCTTTATTAAAAACTGTGCACCACTTACACCAACACCTGCGGCATGATCGGCAATATATTGCTGTGGGTTATTAGCAAAGTATTGCCCCCACCCTGTTCTAATAAACACGGTATCGCCTTTTTTAATTTTTACCCCTTGCGATTTTGCTGTTCTTTTTAAATGTAATGCCGTTATATCAAAACCAGCAGCGAGTGGCGTATTATCACCATTAATAAAGCGTGCCACATCAAGTAACACAGTTCGGTTACTCAATAAGTTTACAGGATAATGATCAATTCCTAAGTCACTCCCTACACCACTGCGCCCTATTCCTCTGCGATCATTTGTCGCTTGCTCCGCATCTACTCCACCATACAGTAAACCATCTCGACCAATATGACCCAAAGCATCAATAGTAGGACCTCCATGATGACCACTCCATTGCATTATTTCTGATGTGAATGAGAGCTGATCGTTATCACCAAATGTACCACGCGTATCAGCATGAGTTGCATTAAGTGCCATTGAGTATTTTGGATTAACAGACGCTATAGGGGAATTTTCATCCCAATTATGAGACAAGTCATAAGTTTTGGCTTGACTGACAAGAGTAATAAACTTTTCAGTTTGCTTAGATTTACTAAATTCTTTGCTATTGGTCGCTAAGCTCGAACAACTAATTAACAAAAACATTAACGACATCAACATTGCCTGTTTCATCGTATCTCCTTATTTGTATATGTTTAACACGCCAGCTAAAAAAATAGCGACTAAAATAAGTCGCTACATACATTCACACAATAAATACTGATCTATATTGTTCTTCTATTTACAAGCGATGATTACTAATGGCCTGTTTCATAGCTCATACGAGACGTATTTGTCGTTTCATACGTTCCATCTTTATACAAAATTAAAGCAGATGCACTATAGCTTCTGTAAGCTCTTACAGTCATATTACACGATGTACCGCCTGTGCAAGATGCATCGCCTTGCCAAATAACTTTGTTAATCGGTTTTGAAATATTCTGTAAATAGTACTTCCCTGTTGTTTGGTTACCAAAACTAAAATCTATGGTAAAGCAGTTTGATCTTCCGTTCATCGAGTTTCCACCTGAACCATTTGGATATACATCGCAAACTAGATCAGTTGCAAAAGCAGAGTTAGCTGTAAGCGCAGCACCACAAATAAATAGTGTTTTTAGTATGTTTTTCATTTTTAATCCTTAAATTTGATTATTATTCGCTCAACCGAGCATTTAAAAATTAGCATATGAAATTAAAAAGTAAACAAAAAAGGTACAAATATTTACAAAAAATTAACCGCTAGAAGTTTTATAAATATTCGTTAATATCGCTATGGCGGTATAAAACTGGGGTTTATGCCTTACATTTAGTTTTGTCATAGCTATAGTTAATTACTATTCTATTGTTTTTTTATAACCTATGTATAAAAAATTGTGTATCCGTATAGCTCACCTTTCCAAAAGCTAAACAGTCAGTTAGGCAACCCCTTTATTTTCCATCTAAAAAATGAAGTTAATAAAGCCCCCGTTTTCCTCTCGCACTTTTAGTTCTGTTTATTTGACAAGTTCAGGTGTCTAATTTATTTCAACTTAAGTGAAATAATTAAATAGTTTCACCTGTCTTGTATCTTGAGGACCTATTGACCTTTCAGATTTAAAATTTGTTCAATCTAGGGGGGATTTAATCGCGGTGTGAGATTGTAACCTAGCGGGCTAAGTATAAACCGAGTAACAATGAATAAATTACCCAGAGGAAGCCCCCTTCGGACAACGCTTGTTTGGTATTAATACTAGGTTATCGCCCATTTATGGGGAATAACCAAACCACATAGGCCTTGCTAAAAGATCAAATAGACTGTTGCAAATTTAACCTTTAAAGATAAACAGGCCCAAGAGTGAACGCTAGTTATATAAAGTTTCATATGTTTTGTATTTTCAAAGCTATTGCATCTTTTTAAAGCGTTAAATATAAAATTATAAGAGGTATATAATGGAGTTTACGAATAAACGCACCATCCTAATTTCAGCATCTTTATTGTTGGTATTGGCTATATCACAGGCTATTTTTTCAGCCCTTTACAGTGCTGAAATTAGCTTTTCAAGGCAGTTTGCTTGGGGACTAGAAGCTCTGGTATTTACTTTGCTCGTTGCTTTTGCAGGTTCAGCTATGGTGCAAGCAAAAAACGCTCAACTAGGATGGTCGGCTATTACGTTTAGCGCGGTACTTAACATAGTTCAAGTGAGTATTGGCCTTACGTTATTTTCAACATTTGGCAAAGTTGCAGGCTCAGTAGAAGGAGCACAACCTTTAATTAATGGCGTGGTTGCTTTGTCATTCATGATTTACTACGCAGCCAAAGTATTATTAGGATTAGCGGCACTTGTTTTTGGACTGTCTTATATAGCCAAAGGGGGTAAAGCATTAGGAGGGCTTACAGCTTTTGTAGGCGTGGTTGCAATGTTAGCCAATGCCATTTTAATTACTTTTGGACGTGATGGATTTCTGCCATCAGGTGTTGCAGGTGCCTCTGGTATGATTGCAACATTACTTTTAGCGATATGTTTGATAAGTCTTAACCGTAACAAAGGTTAAGCCTGACTATCACAAATTGATGTACTCCTTTAAATAAAGTGTAAACATTGGCGGATATTAGCGGATATTGAATGTTAATCCGTCAGTGTTTTACTTTTTAAGCATTGCAAATAATACAAATACTACCCTAATAACGGTGCAAAGGTAGCTACACCTAAAATAATTAACAATGGTCACACCACTAGCGTAAACCAAATACGTTTAATTCCTTTTATAATTAATACCTTTCATAAAAACTTCCTTTTACTTTAAATTTAACTTAGAAATTAATTAGCTAGTGAGCCACCAGCATTTTATTTTAAAAGCAGCTTGTAAGATTGCCGTATGAATTTGATGTCTGAAGTCGAGATTTGACCCCATTTGTTTGTAAGCGCCGAACAGTTTGCTAAAATGTGAAACGAAGTGGAACCGAGCAAACTGTGACGAGCCCGACTTGAAAACCCTTGTTATGTTTACACTACTTCCATGGAATCCATGATTTTGGTGCATGACCTGTTACCGCAACTTTTAAAAACAATAGGAAGCAATAAGGAGCTGATAACATACCGATTACAGCCCCAAAATCTAGGTTGTCAAAACTGACATTACCACGTTCAAAAAATGAAAATAACAAGCTACAGAAGGCAATAAGTCCACAGATAATAAATATTATTGCCAAAATTCTAATAAACAAACTAACTTTTTCACCGTTCCATGGTGCTTCCATAAAACCTCCTTGTAAACATAACGAGCCTGTAGATTTACTCGTTTCAAAATTATTTTTATTTATGAATCAACCATATCCGAGTTCCTATTTTGGTTCAATCAGTTATCGCTAGTTTACATAAAATATAAAAAGAGAATGTGTGGTTGTCTTAATGGCTGTTCTAATGGCTGTTTTAGAGGGAATTACAGGTGCTTGAGTCGCTATATTTCGGCTTAAAAAGACTCCCTTTTTTAATGCAGCCTGTTTTGCAGCTTTTCTATGTTATGAACAAAAAAGTACAGTTGCCTTTGCGTATTCACTTTCGTTTGCTATTCCTTTAAAAAGTTTTTGATGTCTGAAGTTAGGATTTGATAATCATATAGAAAGCTCCTCGAGTTTTTCGATACAGTTGTGTTGTTCAAAACATAAACTGTATCTCGAGGAGTTTAGTATGAAACTATATGGTGGAATTGACTTGCATTCAAATAATTGTGTTATTGCTATCATTAATGAACACGGTGAAACGCTTACCGTTAAGCGTTTAAATAATGACATGTCTGTTATTTTATCTTTTCTAACCCCTTATAAATACAAGCTAGCAGGGCTTTTTGTTGAATCAACATTTAATTGGTATTGGTTAGTTGATGCATTAATGGATGCAGAATTTAAGCTTCACTTAGCGAACCCCGCTGCAATTCAACAATATTCAGGCTTAAAATATGCAGACGACCACAGTGATGCACGCTGGTTGGCTGAAATGTTACGTCTAGACATCCTGCCTGAGGGCTATATTTATCCTCGTGAACTCAGAGCTGTTCGCGACTTAATGCGTAAACGAATGGACATTGTTCAACAGTCCACTAAAAACCTATTATCAGTACAAAGTTGTTACATGCGTCATCTTGGATACAAGCTCAGTAGCAACAAAATCAAACAAATGGCCGCTATCAGAAAAGGCGTTGATGCTGAGAAGGTACACGCAGACTTTAGCTCAATGAATACAGCACTGTCAGTCATTTCTAACCTCTCATTAATACGCTGTGCTCAACAGCAAATTAATGTGATAGAAGGCGCTATTTTAAAACAAACATCACTCGCCCCTGAGTTTATGAACCTAACCAGTATTGATGGAATTGGGAATACCTTAGCACTGACCATTATGTTAGAGACAGGCACGATTAAACGTTTTGATAGCCCAGGAATTTCTCTTCGTATTGTCGCTGTGTTAAAGGAGCAAGGTACAGTAATGGAAAGAAAAAAGCCGCTACTAATCAGAAGAATGGTAATCGTTATTTAGCGTGGGCGTTTACTGAGGCCGCTAATTTTGCCATTCGGTACAACCCGACAATCAAAAAATATTATCAACGAAAACTGGCTAAAACGAACCAAGTTATCGCAATTAAAACGGTTGCGCATAAGCTCGCAAGAGCGTGTTATCATGTGCTTAAAGACAATGTCCCATTTGATGAACACAAGGCGTTTACCTAGCGACTATACAAAATTAGGTTAACGTGTTGAGCTACTAATGGGGTTGGTAAAACCATTAGATTTGATTGAGCCTGCACGTTAACCGCTCACATTTTAGATACTGGATATGCCCAATGTTTGAGCCACAAAGGGTTGGTTATGTGTAAGCATAAACCACAAACTTGTTACAGCGCAGTGTGTAAACACAGCCAGAAACTGGACTGGCATTGGTACTAAACGATGACTGAGGCGAAAGCCAAGGGCCTTAATTAATCATCAATAATGCTTAATTAAACTGCCTAAATTCATATGGCGTTCTTTATTCAAACCAAGGTGTATATTCACACCAATCGACGTCATTACTGGATGCGTAGTCATATTTAAATTGAGTTTAAATGATAAGAACACTTGGTTTTTGAATAAAAAGATCAAGAAAACACAGCTGCCTGCTTGACCGGAACTTTCTAATGGGTGACCCCATTTGTTCTTTCGCAAAAAACGAAGACAGCTTAAAGCTTTCCGGGTGATTGCCCCTGTTATACGATGTTTACCAGTAATGCGTAAATGCCTAACAACATCGGTACATAGTAGTCTGATATTATTTTTCCTCGGACCAAGAACTTTATAGCAATTGGCACATTTTGAAACCGAAATATCTTCTTTGGGACTGTAATTAGAGTGGAGTCATAACCCTCGTTACCACCGACAGGGTATTCAACTTTAATTTTGTATACTCCTTTGGAGTCATCAGTTTTTGATAGGTTACTGTAGCTGTGGCTTCCTGTATAAGAAATTATGCCTTTCGGGAGAGAGCGAAATATATGCTTCATTAATATTTGGTCTAGTTTTTGGCTCAGAGCATGAGAGTATTGAGACTTTAGTGCGGAATAAGCTTTGTCTGTATGAAAATATTTGTAGAACCTCCAAGCTAGATAGATTTGAGAGAAAATAAGGAAGCTGATTAGAAATTCTGGATTTTCTACTGAAATCGAAGTGCCGAATATCCTCAGGGTATTTCCTAAAGATACACCTCCATGAAACATCAAGATTAAAAATATACTTGCGGTAAGAAAAAGTTTTCTTTGCCTAATTGTTCCTTCACTCATTTCTAGTTGATTAACGGACAATTGATTCCTCGACTTAATCTTCTAACACCATATTAAACGGCGTTGGCAGCTATTGCCAATGCCCGTTTCAATTTCATTTCTATGAGTAGCTATACCAACAGGCATTACTCGCATTTAAATGTAATTGTCGCTTTCGGGTAGTTGCCCATAATATAAGGACCGGGATTTTCGGTTGAGTTGATTAACTTCATCTTTTTGTCGAGAGATGCACAAAAGCGGTTTGCCTCTTGCAGAACCTCTTGAAGGAGAGGTTCACTGCCAGAAGGAAAAGCGCCCTCTTGCCGAGACATTACATACTTATTATCACCAACAGGTGTAGGTCCTGTTGAAGTCGTTGCACATGATGCTAGCAATACTGTCGATATTATCAAAATTTGTATTTTCATTTCATTCTTTTGCTAAGTTAACTAATCTCACTGATACACATAACAAGCCAGTAGATTAACTCGTTTTAGAATTATCTTTATTGATGAATCAACCATAGCCGAGTTCGTATTTTGGTTCAATCAGTTATCGCTATTTTATATAAAATATAAAAAGAGAATTTGAGATTGTTTTAATAGATGTTTTAAAGAGGATTACAGGTGCTTGAGTCGCAATATTTCGGCTGAAAAAAGCTCCACTTTTTTAATGCAGCCTGTTTTGCAGCTTTTCTATGTTATGAACAAACAGTACAGTTGCCATTGCGTATTCACTTTCGTTTGCCATTTCTTTGAAAAGCTTTTGATGTCTGAAGTCAAGATCTGACCCCATTTGTTTTTTAGTTCGCCAAACTGCAAAAATTAGAGTGGGTGTCTAGTTTATTTTTTCTATGGTGAGGGATGGTGTCATGTGGGACCCTAAAATGGTTTAAAATTAGGAATTGACACCATAGTCACTTGTTAGCTGGCTTTAGCTCTCAGCCCAGCCATATATTCTTTTTGAGCTTTTTGCTTACCTTGCTCAACGACATCTCCAAGGCATGTTAGGATAAAGTGTTGTTCAATAGCACTTTTTGCATTTTGCAGCTCATCAGACAGCATAGAAACCTTTTCTTTAACTTCTAGAGATATATCTCCATAATCAGTAAATTTATATAAGAAACGTAATAAACCACAAATTTCAATTGTTTCTTTTCCTTTAGAATCTAGTGGTATAAAAAACAACGATGACTTCATGATTTTCATATGCTTTGTATATATATCTAAATTTGGATGTATAAATATATAATCATCGCTCTCTACTGGTAAAGTTTTTCTATTTTTGTTTTTTAAAACATTTTTATTCAACTTAGCCAAATTACAATCTTTGCAGGCAACACATAAATTTAACGGCGAAAATAAAAATTGAGGAAATTTATCTTTTGGTATTATATGTTCAGCATCCCAGACAGCATTATGATCAACTTCAATTGTCTGCCGACAATACGGGCATGTATAACCTTGAGATTCGATATAAAATGTTTTGATGTTTTTTTTAATTTTCTTTAAATCTTGGCCGTCACTATCGTCCCAATATTCTCCGCTTTTTCTATCTTCGTCTAGATTATTATAAGCATCAACTTTAAGCTGATCTTCGCTATTATATTTTATCAAAACATTGGGCATTACAGGCTCTCCACCAGGGCTTCCTGAGCCATATCCATAAGTTTAAAAACTGGGTCTTTTTCACTGATGTGATCTTTTAAAGATAATAAAAATTTAAGCTTCTCTTGTGTAATTTTGTCTAACGCTCCTGTTTGTCCAAATAAAGATAATACTGATATTAATTCTCTTGTTAGGTATTCATTTTTAAAGCCAGGCGTGCCAAAAATATTTACAAGTTGAAAGTCAACAGACCTATTGTTAATTTGTGACGCATTTGTTGCTTCTCCATTCTCCATTTTCATTAAATAACAATTTTTATCGTTAAGTTTAGATACCATCAATGGGGAGTGTGTTGCAATTAAGAAGTGACAACCTTTAAAACTTTTAAAAGTATTAATTAAGATATCTATATATTTTTCTTGCCATTCGGGATGGAGGCATACTTCAGGTTCATCAATACAAATCAAACTATCATCACATATTTGGCTCGCGATTCCGAGTATACTCATTACAACACTTTGTTCACCTGAACTTGCATCCCCGATGCGAAAACTCTTCCCGTTATTTTTTTCTAAAGTGATTTCCCTTAATCTTACAACACCGATTTCGGCTAAAAAGAACAAATCATTTACATCATAAATTTCATTATTAGGGAATAATATACCGCTCCTTTCAAGAAAGATTTCTACTTTTGGCTTTAGATTGGAGGGGTCAATATTTCGATATATTTCAAGAAACCTTTCAACTTTAGAAATATCTATATCCCTATCTTCATCAAAAAAACCTCTTGTTCTACTACTATGTAATGGGGTGTGTTTGTTTAATATAAAATTATCAATAAAATATTCAGCTGGATTAGAACTAACTAAAGCATCATGAATCCTTCTTCTAGAAAACTCTAAGTGGTACCTTGCTTCAATTTTTGGTGAGTAACCCAGAAACCCTAACACCTCACATATTTTATTAGCTCTACCTGACTCATTTATTACTGACTTCAATAAAGATAGATAAATATTAGCCATATATGCCATACCAAGATCTCTTGACCTTAAATCACGAAGACCTAAATAAGAATATTTTTTATCTAAATGGCCATAAATATCTAAAGGGAATTTATCAAAAGGGCTTGTAGAAACAGCAATAATTTTTTCAGGTTCTTTATCTAGTTCAATATTATCTTTGATCTCTTGAAATAAAGCTTCAGAGGTATCTCGTGGTCTTATAACCCCACTTCTATTACTTTTACCTATAATTGACTCTATAACTGACTTCATTAAACGACTTTTTCCTGTCCCGTTTTTTCCAACAATGACAGTAAAAATATTATGTTCATGATCTTTATCTCTGTTAGAAAAATGAAAATCTTTTTCTTTATACCTATATTTATTTAACAAATTTTCAATCCTTGAAGGTTGAGTGATATGCGATGAGACAGCTAACAGCTTATTGAACACCATTTTGGGGAGTTATAACACCCCAAAACGGCTTATATTACATTGTTCAATAATTCCACTAAACAACTTCAATGTAAACAAGTAATTACGTAGGTGGTAAAACACCCCTTGCTAAAATACACCAAAACGACTTTTAATAATGTTATTGGACAAAACACCAAGAACTGTATAAATAAACAGTATCGCTAAATATGCCATTTTTCGCTTATAAAACATTCAGCTCACTGGCTGGTAATTTAGCTCGGTGGTTTTAATTTTTGCTGCTGTTTATTATGATGAGCGTACACCCTGCCTTTTTAAATCCATTAAGGTTTTTCAGTCATTTCATTAAGGATTATCTCATGTCTAGCTATAACGAATCTCCAGAGCAAATTGCACAGGCCACTGAGGGCTATGTGATGCAGCAAACTATGTTGCGTATTAAAGATCCAAAACCGTCGCTGGCATTTTATGAAAACGTATTGGGTATGAAGCTGTTAGGTAAGTACGACTTTCCTGATATGGAGTTTACTTTGTACTTTTTAGGTTATGAGCAAGACATGCCAAAGGGTGATGATAAAGAAAAAACACAATGGGTGTTTCGCCGCCCTGCGCTGATTGAACTTACCCATAACTGGGGTACTGAAAACGACGACAGCTTTACCGGTTATCACAGTGGTAATGAAGAACCAAAAGGCTTTGGCCATATTGGTATTAGCGTGCCCGATGTATACGCTGCCTGTGAGCGCTTTGCTAAATACGATGTGGAGTTTGTAAAACAGCCAGATGGCGGCTCAATGAAAGGTCTTGCCTTTATTAAAGACCCTGACGGTTACTGGATTGAAATACTCTCGCCTGAGGGCATTACTGACATTATTCAATCGCAATAAAAAACCATCAAACATAAAAAAGCCTGCAAATGCAGGCTTTTTGTTTACAAGTACTGTGAAAAACTTGAATTTTTTAACGACGTAGTGCGTCTATACGTGCATCAAGCGGTGGGTGAGATGAAAACAACTCGGCCATGCCTTTACCACTGGCTATACCAAAGGCCATCATTGACCCTTCTAATTGCGATGGGTGGTTTTGCTTTAATCGCTCAAGAGCTGAGCGCATTTTATCTGCGCCTACCAACTGAGCTGCACCGTTGTCGGCTGCAAATTCACGCTTGCGGCTGTAATGGGCAACCACCACACTGGCTAGTACACCAAATAATACTTGGAATAACATATCGAATAAGAAGTAAGTCCAGCTGCTGCCGCCCTCTTCTTCATCGCTATTTATAAAATTATCTACAATGCCCGCCAGCACTTTTGCGGCAAAAATAACAAAGGTATTAACCACGCCTTGAATAAGCGTTAGCGTTACCATGTCGCCATTAGCCACGTGCGATACTTCGTGCGCAAGCACTGCCTCGGCTTGATCTTGGGTCATGTTGTGTAATAAACCCGTGCTTACCGCCACCAGCGAGTTATTTTTACTCGGGCCGGTTGCAAAGGCGTTCATTTCTGGGCTGTCGTAAATAGCCACTTCAGGCATATTAATACCCGCTTTTTTAGCTTGCGCGGCAACCGTGTTCATTAACCACTGCTCGGTTTCGTTACTCGGTTTAGTAATAACCTGTGCACCAGTTGATTTTTTCGCCATCCATTTCGACATATACAAAGAAATAAACGACCCACCAAAACCAAACACAGCAGCTATTAATAAAATACCACCCAGGCTACGATGGCTTAAGCCCAGCGCACTCATTATTATTGAAAGCACAACACCTAATACCAACATAACCGCTAAGTTAGTTAATAAAAACAAAAATACACGTTTCATACATGGTCTCCAAAAATAACATTTATTGCTGAGCGATTTCTTTTTGTTGATCGGCTATAGCAATCACTGCGTTATGACACACTATGTCATAACGTCAGCGCTATTTTGTGACAAACTATGTCATAACGCAAGGGATATTTTTAAAGTTTTATATATTTAATTAAGTTAAGCTTTTTAGGATTTTTTCTGTTTAACAGTAAAAAATAACTTATAAAAACAATATAATTCAATAAGTTATTTTATTTTTATACTATACACTTTTATATATACCGTGATTAACATTTGCCATATCTGTGGGGAAGCCTCGCTCTTTTGCAAGTACTTGTGCAATTTTACTTATATCTTCATTGCGACTGTTCTTAAGGTAGGCCCATTGGTGATGCTTACGGTGGTTATTACTGTCGTGTTCTGTGCAAATTAAACCAAGCTTTATAAATTCAGCTACTATTTCGTCAGCAGCGATCAAAGTTGATGACGCTTTTACATTTTCGGCTCGAGCGTAGCAAATATGCGAATATAAGCTTACGTCTGCAACGCGCAAGGTGTCGTCTTCGCCTGGGATCTGTTGGCCGCCAAACAAGGCATTGTTTTGCGTATTAGCGTTTTTAAATGCTGGTACAAACTCAGCTACATAATCAATCGCTTTTTGACCACGTGCTTTTAGCACCTGCTGATCCCAACCATTATTTATATAATTTAAGTGCTTAGCAGGCAGCTGTGGCTGTGCCGTTTGCTCGGCTGTATCTGCTAGGCCATCGTTAAACAAGGTAATTGAGTTAGTCATGCCATGAATTTGATAAAAGCCATTAGGATACGGCGTTAATTGTGCCATGCCCTCAGGTGTGCCTCGGTTACCATAAATAATAATTTCGGGTATTTGCCCGCCAGCGCCTTGCCAGTGTGCAATGTATGAGGCTTTAAATTCGACCATACGCTTGGGCTTTACGCCTACCATGTCATCAACAATACCGGTTTGAAAGCCACAAGCGTTTATAAGGTAATCTACTTCTGCTGTTTGGGTCGTTTTGCTTTGGTTGTTTTGGTATTCAATTTTCCATTTTGGCATTTGATTGTTAGCACTACTTTGCTCAACTTTGCTGACTTGCTTTACCTCTGTGCTGGTAAGCAAGTTAGCGTGTTCGTACTGGGCAAGCGCAAGCTGTGCACTTGCTGACAATCTAAATATATTCCAACCGTATTCTTGAACAACAATAAGTGGGTATTTTACTTTGTTTAAGTTTAAATGCTTAGCAACGGGGATCATCCACTCATCTAGCGTTTTAGGCTCAGTAACCTGCTCTTTTTTACTCAAGGTTATCATTTGCTCATGGCTATAAAGCTGATAGTAATTATCAGGCTCGCCAAGAACTTTATTATTATGATCTTGTTCAATTAAGTCTTTATATGCGTTAGTAAGCTTGTCTAACCTTGGCAGTAAATCATCTGGTGAATCATCATCACGCGTTGGCACAGCAAATACAGTTGGGCGTACATCTATGCTGTAAGGATATAGTCGTAAAATATCAATACATTGTTTAAGTAAATCTATACAGTCTTGATCTGGAATTTCACGGTATAAATTACCACCGGCGTGCAGATGACACATAGGAGGGCCGTCAATAAGTGACTTTTTTTCTCAAATATAGTCGTTTTTATGCCCAATGCCGCAAGGCGAATCGCAATTGTTGCCCCTGCAGTTCCCCCACCTAAAATTCCTACACGGGTTTTAGGCAGAGCACTTTTTGGTAGATCTGATTCGGCCTTAACCTGCGTATTATAAGCGTAGTTCTTAATAAATGGGTGGGTCATGGTATTTGTTATTTCCTTAGTAACAATAGCACTGTGTAATTAGCGTTATATATGCATACAAGGTGTGTATTTCAAGGCGCTAAACATATTTATTAAACCGGTGTATTTAATATATAAACTGCTTTGTATATTTATAAAATTACAAAGCAGTATAGTTTAGGCATTTATAGCAAGTGCAGTAAGAAGGGTTTTATAAATTTGTAATTTAGGGGTTTGCTCGGTATAGGGGCTTATAGCAAGCAGCGGGAATGGTAAACGTGTTTTAAGTGAATCTAGGTTTGCTTGGTATTCACCCATGGTGGCATCAACTTGGTTAGCAATCCAACCAATGCAATTAACACCCATACTTTGCATATGTGCTGCAGTGAGTAACGCATGATTTATACAGCCTAGTTTCATCCCTACCACTAATATTACCGGCAGTTGCTCTGCTTTTACCCAGTCGTATAAATATTCGTTATTATTAATTGGCAATGCCCAGCCGCCCGCACCTTCTGTTAAAAGGTAGTCGGCACCTTGTTGCTTCACATTTTTATAAGCGGTACGTAGCTTTTCAACACTTAGGTTTACTCCTACTTGCTCTGCTGCAATGTGCGGAGCTATGGCGGGCTCAAAAGCAAATGGATTAATAATGTCGTACTTAGCGCTCACGGTCGCGCTTTCCATTAGCATTAAGGCATCGGCATTCACAAGCTGATCAAACGCAAGTTCACACCCTGATGCAATCGGTTTAAAGCCTATTGCGCGCTGTTTATGTTGAGCGAGTAACTTTAATAGCAAACTGGTTACGTGAGTTTTACCAGCGTCGGTATCGGTACCGGTAATAAAAAATTGCTGCATTGCCTTACCTTTAAATTTTTGCTTTTTCTAATGATAACAATACCACATGGTAAGATACATGGGCTTGGTTGTTTATAAGCGGATACGCCGCACATACTTTTTGTAGCGCCGATTTAGTTAATAAACCAGGGCGTTGCGTTGCTTTATTTTGCGACGTTGCCCCAATGGCTTTAATTGAACTAATCGCTTTAAGCGGGCTTGTAAACTCATCAGTATAAATAACCTCTGTCGCGTTATTAACAATAAACCCTGCCTTTTTGACCGATTGGTTTATATTATCGCTACTTAAAAAGTTATTAATGTGGCTATGCGAATCGAGCGCGGCAAACGCGGTTTTTATTTCACCAAGTGAGCCTTCTACCACCGTACTTATGTACGCCTGCCCACCGGGCTTTAAAGCTGAATGTAATGAATACATTAGCATTTCAAAATTAGCCGACCATTGCATTGCAAAATTACTAAATACCACATCAATACTATTTTGTTGTAATGGCAAATTATCCATGTCGGCGCAAATACGCGGTGCGGTTACTGCACTATTTTTAAGCATGGTAAGGCTTAAATCCATGGCAATTACTTGTTTATATATTCCTTGTAACTCTTCGGTATTCACTAACGGCCCAGCACCTAAATCAACACAATGTTTGTGCTTTGTGCTCGCATCAAGCTTAATGAGTTTAATTAAATCGATTGCAGCTTGTTTTTGTACATGTGCGTGGGCTACATATTGGTTTGCCGCCGTTGAAAACTTGCGTTGCGTTACCTGCTTTAAACTATTAACAGCTAAACAAGCTAACGGTGACTTTATACGCGAGTTAGCATTTGTAGCGTGTGCGCTTATCATGCAATGGCCTTTTTTAAACAGCTTACCAATGTTGTAATATCTTGCTCGGTATGGGCGGCGGTTAAGGTAATGCGTAGCCTTGATGTATTATGCTGCACCGTGGGCGGACGAATAGCGGTTAGCCAAATCCCCCGTTGTTTGAGCTGCTCACAAGCTTTTAGAGTCTGTTCGGCACACCCTAAAATTAAGGGTTGAATGGCAGTGGTCGAATCCATTAAAGCAATTTTGTGCTCATTGGCTAAACGTTTAAATAAAGCAATATTAGCGTTTAATTTTGCACGCTTGTGGTTAGCATCACGTATGGTTTTAATTCTTGATAATGTATGCGAAGCAATAAATGGCGACATTGCAGTCGAATAAGTGTAATCGCGGTTAAACTGCAACATGTAATCAATAAATTCACTTGAACCTAATACACACGCCCCGCTACTTGCCACCGCTTTACCAAAGGTGATCACTAAAATATCTGGTAAATTATCTGCCGCTATAAGTGGCTCACAACTTCCCAAACCCGATTTACCCAGTACGCCAAAGCCATGCGCATCGTCTATCATTAACCAGGCGTTATGTGCTTTAGCTAAACTCAGTAACTCAGTTAATGGTGCTTGGTCGCCATCCATTGAGAATACACCCTCACTCACAATCAATTTATACTTAGCATTGGACTTTTCCAGCCGTGAACGTAAATGATTCATGTCGTTATGGTTAAAGCGTACAAGCGCCGCGTTTGCATGCAGTGCGCCATCAATTAAGCTCGCATGATTAAGTTTATCCTGAAAAATCGCACTTTGCTGAGCAATGGCTTTATCTTGAAATAGCGCTTTTATAACACTGCTATTAGCACTAAAGCCCGAATTAAACAGCATGGCATTGTTATAGCCCAACTGAGCACATAAGTATTTTTCGAGCTGTTGCTGCGCACCTTGATAGCCTGTTACTAAAGCGGAGCTGTGACTTCCCAAGCTCTGTAAGCCCTCAAGTAAAGTGGGCTCATCGGCAAAGCCTAAGTAGTCATTACTGGCAAAGTTAAGATAGCGTTTATTATCAACTATAATTTCACGCGCACTGGCCTGCTCAATAACATAACGCTTACGGTTAAGCGCGCTTTGCTGGCGCGCTTGTAAATGGCTATTTATAAAATCAAATGACATAGCAATACACAATGTTAAGCAGGATAAAACAATTCTGAACTGGCTTTATCGGCCACTTTAGAAGATAACGACGCAGCAACGGCTTCATCTGAATAGTCTTCGGCCGTTTCAGGGTTCATACCCAGCTTTTTAATTAATTGCATATCGGCATCTGCTTCTGGGTTTTCAGTAGTAAGAAGTTTATCACCATAAAAAATGGAATTAGCACCGGCAAAAAAACACATCGATTGCATTTGCTCATTCATTGCGCTGCGCCCTGCCGATAAACGTACATAGCTGTGCGGCATCATAATACGCGCGGTGGCAATAGTACGAATAAACTCAAACTGGTCTAAGTCGTCTACGTTTTCAAGCGGTGTTCCTTTTACTTTTACTAGCATGTTAATTGGGACGCTTTCTGGTTGCTGCGGCAAATTAGCCAATTGCATTAATAACCCATAACGATCGCTGGGTTGCTCACCCATTCCGACAATACCGCCTGAGCAAACTTTCATACCGGCATCACGCACATGATCGATAGTGTTTAGTCTGTCTGCAAAGGTACGGGTAGATATAATTTGTTCGTAATATTCAGGTGAGGTATCTAAATTATGGTTATAGTAGTCAAGCCCTGCATCACTCAATGCATGGGCTTTTTCATTGGTAAGCTTGCCCAACGTCATACAGGTTTCAAGGCCAAGCTCTTTTACTTCTTTAACCATTTTTGAAATGTACGGCATATCACGATCTTTAGGATCTGACCACGCAGCGCCCATACAAAAACGGGTGGCGCCTTTTTGTTTTGCAAGGCGTGCTTGCTCTACTACTTTTTCTACCTCTAGCAGGCGCTCTCGTTCTAGGTCGGTTTTATAATGACCCGACTGCGGGCAATATTTACAATCTTCAGGGCAAGCACCTGTTTTTATTGATAGTAAAGTAGAAATTTGCACCTGATTAGGATTAAAATTAGCACGGTGTACCGTCGCCGCTTTAAAAAGCAGATCGTTAAACGGCATTTCAAATAAGGCTTTAACCTCGCTATGGGTCCAATCGTGGCGAACTGTTGCAAGCTCCATAATACTCTCTTTTATTTTTTGCTCTTGGTGTTATTGGCTTAGAATACGTATTGCCGTACCATTGTCAACGGAGCCCACTTACTTAAAGTTTACATATGAGCATAAAACACACAATAGACCTTGATTTTGACCGAAATCACATTTGGCACCCTTATACATCAATGACTCAACCAATTCCGGTTTATCCTGTTACACACGCCATTCACAACCTTATATACCTAGAAACAGGCGAGAAACTCATTGACGGTATGGCCTCTTGGTGGAGCGCAATACATGGTTACAATCATCCCGTTTTAAATAATGCGATGACAGAGCAAATCAATAAAATGAGCCATGTAATGTTTGGCGGCATTACTCATTACAGCGCAGTGGAGCTCTCTAAAAAGCTAGTAGCGATAACGCCCGAGCATTTAAATAAAGTATTTTTAGCCGACAGTGGCTCGGTAAGTGTTGAAGTAGCGATTAAAATGGCACTGCAGTATTGGTTAAGCCAAGGTATTAGTACTAAACAAAAGTTAATGACTCCGTTTAAGGGCTATCATGGAGATACCTTTGCGGCCATGAGTGTGTGCGATCCAGTTAATTCTATGCATAGCTTGTACTCTGGCTTTTTACCTGAGCATGTATTTGTACCTGCACCTATTAGCCAATTTAATGACGAGTTTAATCAAGCCGAGGCGGATGAACTAGAACACTATTTTTTAAAACACCACCAGCACGTTGCCGCCTTTATTATTGAGCCCATAGTGCAAAACGCGGGAGGAATGAACTTTTATCATCCTGAATATTTAGCCTGTGTGCGCAAGTTATGTACTCAATACGATGTATTGCTCATTTGTGATGAAATTGCCACAGGCTTTGGCCGTACAGGTAAAATGTTTGCTGTAGAGCACGCCAATGTACAGCCAGATATACTTTGCATTGGTAAGGCACTTACCGGCGGCACTATGACTTTATCAGCCACATTAACGACCGACAAAATAGCAATAGGCATTAGCGAAGGTGAAGCCGGTGTTTTGATGCACGGACCTACATTTATGGGCAATCCACTCGCCTGCGCTGTGGCATGTGCCAGTATAGACTTGTTGCTGGAACAAAATTGGCAACAGCGAATTTGTGAAATAAACCAAGCGCTACAGCAATTACATCAGTGTAACTCACTTACTGATGTAGCGAATGTTCGCACTTTAGGTGCAATTGGCGTGGTAGAGCTGACAGATGAGGCAGGAATAGTAGATGTAGCTAAAATTCAGGCTTACTTTGTTAGCCAAGGAGTGTGGATACGACCCTTTGGTAAACTAATTTACCTAATGCCGCCGTATATAAGTGACGACACCAGTATAAAACACCTTTGTGATGCAATATATAGCGCCATAAAGGGTAAACATTACGTATAGATAGTTAATTATTTAACCGCAAAAGTTAAAATTTAATTGATACCTCTGTTTAGTTATTATTCGTCTGTAAAGTTTAGTAAATTTAGCCCCTTGGCTTGATTTAGTGTGTTGATCTGAGTGGGCTTTAGGGATATGATAATGACTATCATTTACAATAAAATCTATGGACTCACTGCTATGAAAATATTACTAAAGCCTGCCAAGACATTAAGTGCAACTTTTTTACTCGCCTCTGCGATTTTTGTACAATCGGCACTTGCTAATGGCCCAATTGGTGAGCATGTTAATCACCTTCAAGCTAATTTAAAAACCTACAACGAAGACGTTGAGTGGATGGTTTCAAAGGTTGATACCCTAGTAAGCGATTACGAGAAAAAAGGCGCTAAAGCAGTTAACACTGATGACTTAATTGAGTACTGGGAATCGGTTAAATTTCACAGCGCCATAGAAACAAATTATGTCCCTGTGTACGCCTCTATTTGGCAAGGTTTGTATGGCATAAAAATGGCTATCGACAACAAAAAACCAGCATCCGAAGTACGTACGCAGCAACAAGCAATGAACAATGCCCTATGGCAGGGCCTAGGCGCAGTTAAACTAGCGGCTCAGTTTCAACAAAAGGGATTATTAAAAAGCGTTAAAGCCACAGCAACAAAAGAAATGACGCAAAGCGCGACCATAGATGAAATTAAACACAAATTAGACCGAGTGGTCGCTAAATACGCAGAACGCTTAAGCGATGAAGCAACGAGTATAGTTCACGATACTTACCTGCACTTATTTGAAGGCGTTGAAGGCACACTCATTGAGCAAGACGCTAACTTAGTAGAAGTACTTGAAAAAGACTTTAACGTAACCCTACCGCAGGCTATTTCAGCTAATAAAACAGTAGATCAAGTACGTGACGTGGTTGTTGATATGCAAACTAAGTTAACCCGTGCACAAGCGCTAATTGAAAAAGCTGAAAAAGCCCGTAAGGATGTATTTTAAGTGGATCGCAGAACCTTTATTCAAGGCTTAGCTGCGTTAGGGGTAGCGGGCGCTTTGCCGCTATCTCTTTCACGCGCGTTTGCCGCTGATATTGCCAACCCCGTATCGGTAGATACATTACCTAAACTAAAAGGCGCACTCACCCTTTATTTAGGACGTGGTGAAGGTGGCTTATACGAAAACGTTTTACAAGCCATTCAAAAAAAGAACCCTGATTTAGACCTTGCTATTCGACGCGGCCCAACTGCGGCATTAGCTAATACGATTGTTGCCGAAGCCAAAGCGGGTGTTAAACGTGCAGACTTATTTTGGGCTGTCGACTCAGGTGCTATTGGTTTAGTAACCGATGCAGGGCTTGCTAAACCTATGCCTAGTGATTTATCTGCACAGCTACAGCCACAATTTAGATACGATGAGTGGGCACCTGTAACTGGTCGTATACGTACTTTGCCTTTTAATACTGAGCGTTTAACCAAAGAGCAAATTCCAAGAAGCATTATGGACATTGCCGACAGTGATTTAAGTATTGGTTGGGCACCAGCTTATGCTTCTTTTCAATCGTTTGTTACCGCTATGCGAATTTTAGAAGGCGATGATAAAACTGCTAAATGGCTTAAAAAAGTGCAAAAACGCTCAAAAACTTACGCTGGCGAACTCGGTGTGGTAATGGGCGTTGAACGTGGTGAAGTAGACATTGGTTTTGCTAATCACTACTACACGTTACGTTTGAAGTCTGGTAAGCCCGACGCCAAACTTGATCTTGCATTTACACAGCAAGATGCCGGTTGTTTAGTGAATGCCTCTGGTATTTTATCGTTATCTGACGACCCGCTAGCAACTAACTTTATGCGCTATTTGCTCAGCGTTGAAGTGCAAAGTTATTTAGCGAGCGAAGCGTATGAAATTCCGCTAGTTAATGGCATAAAGCAACCTGATGGCTTGCCTAAATTAACCAGTATTTCGCCACCAAAAATAGACTTAACTCAGTTGGCTGACTTACGCCCAACTATTGACTTAATGCGCAGCAGCGGCGTTTTATAATGCGAATACCACCATCTTATCCTATGGCGCTGCTTGCAGCGCTTGTTACCCTTACCCCTATTTTTGTTTTAATAACGCTTGCCAGTGATGCAAGCTCTTTATTTGATAGTCATAATTTAACTATTTTAGGCAATACCCTGTCGTTAATGGGCTTAACCGTATTAGGCTCAATTTTAATTGGTGTGCCACTGGCATTTATTAGCGCTTATGTGCAGCTGCCGTTTAAAAAGTTTTGGCTGGTGGTGTTTGCCGCCCCTTTAGCTATACCAAGTTATATTGGGGCATTTACGCTTTACGCTGCATTTGGCCCTGGTGGTGAAATACATAACTTACTTGGTTTTGAAACACCATCTATGTATGGCTTAACTGGCGCCGCTATTGTAATGACCTTGTATACCTTCCCGTTTGTAATGATGACAACCCGCTCCTCCCTACTTAGCCTAGATGCGAGCATGGTCAATGCAGCGCGTACACTGGGGATGTCGATGACACAAAGCGTGTTTAAAGTTATTTTGCCCCGTGTTGTAAATGGTATAGCTGCAGGCTCGTTACTCGTTGCCTTATATACGCTATCAGACTTTGGTACACCGGCAATGATGCGTTTAGACACCTTCACCCGCGTTATTTATGTAGAATATAACGCCTTTGAACTGAGTCGTGCGGCAATGCTGTCTATGCAGCTAATGGTGATTGTTGGCTTTTTACTAATGATTGAATCGCAAATTAAAACTGCATCTGAACGCCAAGGCCGGCCCCTTATTTTATTCCCAAAAAAATGGCAATTAGGCGCGATGTTTGCCACCTTTGCCCCTATTTTATTACTTGCAATTGGCTTACCACTCACAGTATTTACACTTTGGCTAATGCGTGATGGTTTTAGTTCGTTTGATTTTAGTATTGCATGGCACTCTACTTACGCTTCAGCCATTGCAGCTATTGTTACAGTTATTGTGGCTATTCCTGTGGCGCATGCGGCATTAACCGGAAAAGCAGGTAAAGTAATGGAACGCGTTACTTATTTTGGTTTTGGTATTCCGGGAATTGTTATGGGCACAGCGCTTGTATATGGCGGCTTACAACTGCCGTTTTTATATCAAACACTGGGCTTGTTGATCATTGCTTATATGCTACGCTTTTTACCGCTTGCGGTTGGCTCTGTGCGTACAAGTACCGAGCACCTCGATCCAAGCTTAGTAAAATCAGCCCGTGTGTTAGGCGCAAGCCCACGTGAAGCTTTCACACGTATTACTTTACCACTGACTATGCGTGGTATTATTGCAGGGGCCGCTTTAGTCTTTTTAGAGTCGATGCGTGAATTAGAAGCCACACTATTATTGGGTCCAACTGGTTTTGAAACCTTATCTACTTATTTATGGCGTGTTTACGAAGCCGGTTATTTTGGCCGCGCAGCAATACCTGGTTTATTGCTAGTGGTGATTTCGGCGGCGGCTTTAGCTATTATGATGTCTGGCGAGAAACGCAACCAGTTTGAACATTAAGGATTTATATAAATGCTATCTGTAAGTCAGTTGTCTATAGATTATGGCAGTAATCGTGTTGTTAGTGACTTAAATTTCACTTTAGGTGAAAGCGAAATTTTAATGCTTGTTGGTCCAACAGGTTGTGGTAAAAGTACTATTTTACAGGCCCTAGCAGGGCTTTTACCAATTAGCGATGGTGAAATTAAAGTTGCTAAATGGACTGCTACACCAAAGCATACTGTAGCCCCTGAAAAACGCAGTGTAGGTATGGTTTTTCAAGATTTTGCGTTGTTTCCCCATTTAACGGTTGAGCAAAATGTGTGTTTTAAACTTAAAGACACAAGCCCTGCTGATCATTGGATAAAGCTACTCGGTTTAGATGCGTTTAGACATAAAAAACCAGCGACACTTTCAGGCGGACAAAAGCAGCGCGTAGCATTAGCGCGCACCCTAGCTCACCAGCCAGACTTTGTATTACTTGATGAGCCACTATCAAACTTAGACGCGGCTTTAAAAGACATGCTACGTTGGGATATACGTAATGCGCTTAAAGAAGCCGGCGTACCCGCTATTTGGGTTACGCACGATCAAGAAGAAGCACTTTCGGTGGGTGACCGTGTTGGCGTGCTAAAGGGCGGAAAAATACAGCAAATTGATAGCCCAGAGCAATGCTTTAGTGCACCCAACAATCGCTTTGTAGCACGCTTTTTAGGTGAAGCTAGTTTTATAAAAGGAACGCTGAGTAACGGCCAAGCACTTACCGATATTGGTAATGTACCCGCCCATGGTGTTGACTGTGAACACGGTGAGGTCGAGGTTTTACTTCGTCCAGATGATGTATTATTAGTACAAAGCAGTGTAGGAAATAATGGCGAAGTAATCTGGGTACGCTTTGAAGGCGGCAGCAGATTATGCGCCATAAAACTAGCCTGTGATACTGTGGTTACAAGTCGGGTGAGTCATGAAGTAGTGGTAAATCCTGGTGATAACGTACATGTATCGCTTAGTACCTCTCATCCGCTGGCGGCATTTAAAAGCTAGCGCTTTATATATTCTATTTTGGAGGAAACTATGAACGGACCAAATCCAAACAATCCATCACCTATGGAAGGGTTTCCTCAAGTAGGTTATTTAAAAAACTTTATCACCTCTGCGAATATAGACGTTGGTGATTACACCTATTACGACGACCCTGACGGCCCTGAAAACTTTGAAAAAAATGTACTGTACCATTTCGATTTTATCGGAGACCGTCTCATTATTGGTAAGTTTTGTGCGATAGCTAAAGACGTTACTTTTATAATGAATGGGGCGAATCATCAAACCTCCGGCTTTTCTACTTATCCTTTTTTTATATTTGGTAATGGCTGGGAAAAATCTGCACCTCAACAAGGTGATTTACCTTTTAAGGGAGATACTGAAATAGGTAATGATGTGTGGATAGGTTACAACGCGACTATTATGCCTGGGGTCAAAGTTGGTGATGGTGCTATTATAGCAAGTAAATCCGTTGTAACGTCTGATGTGCCCGCCTATGGCATTGTTGGCGGTAACCCTGCAAAATTGATAAAAACGCGTTTTGATGATGAGACCATTAATAAACTTTTAACGATTGCATGGTGGGATTGGAGCAGTGAAAAAATCACCGCTCATTTAGATGCTATTACACGCTCTGATATAGACGTATTAGCTAAAATTTAACGTTTACCATTCAAACATGTAAGCCATTTTACTAATCGTTTTTAACGGTATGTTATGGCTATTGCGTTTGGCGTATAAGTGTTGCATTGATTTATCTTTTACTTCACCAACAATCACTTCTTTTACCTGATAGCCTAAAGCAATGGCTGCTTGTGAATAAGCAATAAATTCCCACTTTTTAATATTGGTGTTATCCACTATTACCAGTTCAATGCCTTGTGCTAAGGCATTAATAAAACGGGCCAAGTTTAAATTATGATATTGCGATAATTTAAACTTATCAAAATGATACTCACCCTGCTCGTTAACAAAGTAATCATCTGTTGAGCAAATAAAATATTGGCTTTCATCTGCACCGGAAAGTTCCTCGGCGAGATTTTGCGCATAATATGACTTACCACTGCCTGGTAGCCCTCGTAAAATAAAAACTTGTTTCATAGCATCCATTTTTTATTAATACGTCAATTCGGTTTATTTGCTAATAATGCCACAAATTGATGAAATTTCAGAGCAACAAATGGTAATAGTGGTTATTTAACTGTAAAAATTGGTTAAAAAAACAACGTACCACTAAAAACTTTTAAAGAGTTGCCCACAACAGTTTTTTTATTTTACTTTACTAGGTATTATACAAGGTTCAAGTGCAGTGACCTCAAATGCTAAAAAGCATGAGTAACGCACAGTTAATTTATATAGTTAGGCAACTTATATCATTGGAGTGAAGATGAGCCATTTAGCGATTTCAGAGCTATTAAAAGGCAATGTTGCGGTAGACAGCCAAGTAACCATTAAAGGCTGGATCCGTACACGCCGCGATTCAAAAGCAGGAATATCATTTTTAGCCGTTCATGACGGTTCGTGTTTTGATCCTATTCAAGCGGTAGTTCCTAATTCACTGAATAATTATGATGAAGTTACAAGCTTAACAGCAGGCTGTTCTGTGTCGGTTACCGGTGTATTAGTACAATCAGCAGGACAAGGTCAATCTTTCGAAATTCAAGCTAACTCAGTAACTGTGTTAGGTTGGGTTGAAAACCCAGACACCTACCCAATGTCGGCTAAACGCCACAGCATTGAGTATTTACGTGAACACGCTCACCTTCGCCCTCGCACTAATATGATTGGCGCAGTAACACGTGTACGTAACTGTTTAGCACAAGCAATCCACCGTTTTTACCATGAGCAAGGGTTTTACTGGATCAGCACGCCAATTATTACTGCAAGTGACTGTGAAGGCGCAGGTGAGATGTTCCGTGTATCAACGCTTGATATGCAAAATCTGCCAATGACAGACAAAGGCGAGATTGATTACAGCGAAGACTTTTTTGGTAAAGAAGCCTTTTTAACGGTTTCAGGCCAACTTAATGGTGAAACGTACGCTTCAGCAATGTCAAAAATTTATACTTTTGGCCCAACGTTCCGTGCAGAAAACTCTAATACTTCACGTCACCTTGCTGAATTTTGGATGGTAGAGCCAGAAGTTGCGTTTGCTGATTTAGAAGACATCGCAAAACTTGCTGAAAACATGCTTAAGTACGTGTTTAAAGCCGTATTGGAAGAACGCCGTGACGACATGGAATTTTTCGCATTACGTGTTGAAAAAACAGCCATTAGCCGTTTAGAAGAATTTGTTGAAAAAGACTTTGCCCAAGTTGACTATACCGACGCTGTAGAGATTTTAAAAGCGTGTGGCAAGAAATTTGAGTACGACGTTGAATGGGGTGTAGATTTACAGTCTGAGCACGAACGCTACCTAGCTGAAGAACACTTTAAAGCACCGGTTGTTATTAAAAACTACCCGCGTGATATTAAAGCATTCTACATGCGTCAAAATGAAGACGGCAAAACTGTTGCAGCTATGGACGTAGTTGCACCAGGTATTGGTGAGATCATTGGTGGTTCACAACGTGAAGAGCGTCTTGATGTATTAGATGCACGCCTTGAAGAGATGGGCTTAAACAAAGAAGACTACAGCTGGTATCGCGACCTACGTAAATACGGTAGCGTGCCACACTCTGGCTTTGGTTTAGGGTTTGAGCGCTTAGTTGCTTATGTTACCGGTATGGGTAACGTACGTGATGTAATTGCGTTCCCACGTACGAAAGGCAGCGCAACGTACTAAGCTAAGCTAAGCTTTGTAACGTTAAATAAAAAAACCAACCCGCGGGTTGGTTTTTTATTGTCTGATATATTAATGTGCATAAATACTTGAACAATTTGACTCCCGCTTAGGGAAGCAAATTGTTATAAATACTAAATCTTTATAAATATTTTTCGTTTATAAAGCATATTCGAAATTACCCAAAAGCCAATAACATGCAATAAAGCAAAGGTGAACGATGCCAATTTAGCGCTCATAACTAATGCGAGTTGCTGATACATCCAATCCCCCAAGTTTAGCTCGCCAATATTTATCAATGAATAGCTCAGTACCCACACAGCCGATAATACATATATAAACAGTGGATTTGATCCATACACAATTAATGGATTAACAAGACGTTCGGGTTTAACAATGTCGCAAAGCCAAACAAAAAACGCCAAAACAATACAGGCAATACCTGATGTGTAAATAACAAAGCTACTGGTCCAAAGTGATTTATTAATTGGCATAACCAGTGAGCTTAATTGCCCAATAACAACTGCAACTACACCAATAACTAATAAACGCTTAATGCTTGTCCACTGGCTACTTGTGCTCGTTAACAGGCGGGTCACTTCAAAACCAAATAATACACTCACCACAGCGGGTAACGTACTGATCAGCCCTTCTGGATCAAATGCTAGCCCTTTGCCTTGCCACAAATGCGACTCACCTAGTACAGCAATATCAACCGCTCTAACTAGGTTATGTTCGAGTGTATAAGCGTTTTCAGCGCCAACACTTAACAGTAATAACCAATAAGCAACTAAGAGAATAACTGATAGCGTTAACACCCCTCGCCTATTTAAAAACAACACACAAATAGACGCTAAAATATAGGCAATCCCTATACGTTGTAGCACACCTAGTATCCTTAAATTTTCAATACTGGTGGTAAAGGGGTAAATATTTAATGCTAAACCAATGGCAAATATAATTGATCCACGCTTAACTAGCCTTAATACTTGGCTAGCACTGGCTGGGCTGTTGGTTTTTTTAAACGAAAAAAACATCGCAGAGCCAATAATAAACATAAAAAACGGAAAAATTACATCCGTTGGGGTGCAGCCATGCCAATCTGCATGAAGTAATGGGGCATACACATGGGACCACGACCCTGGGGTGTTTACCAGTATCATTAACGCTATGGTTAGCCCGCGCATAGCATCAAGTGCTTTATACCTTGTCATTTTGGCTCCTATTTAATATTTTGTATTATTACAAATGACAACGCTGTCACTTTGTAGCAAAAAACCCTAAATCGCAAGTAATTTAGATAAGTGGCATGTTTGAATTAAAAAAGCCGCAGAATCAATAATGAAACGACGGCTTTAAATCAGAATTTGTTACTTTAGAAGCGGCATATTGCTATTGCTTTATAGTGCTTGCTCTAACTGTGGTAAAACATCAAATAAGTCAGCAACTAAACCGTAATCAGACACTTGGAAAATTGGCGCATCAGGGTCTTTATTAATGGCAACAATAACTTTTGAATCTTTCATACCCGCAAGATGCTGAATGGCACCACTAATACCCACGGCAATATATAAATTAGGCGCAACAATTTTACCTGTTTGCCCTACTTGCATGTCGTTAGGCACAAAGCCCGCGTCAACCGCTGCACGTGATGCACCAATAGCTGCACCGAGTTTATCGGCAATGCCATTTAATAGTGCAAAGTTTTCACCATTTTGCATACCACGACCACCCGAAATAACCACATCTGCAGCCGTTAGTTCTGGACGCTCAGATTCAGTTTGCTCAACGCTTACAAAACTACTTAGCTGTGAGTCAGATACCATATCTACGGCGGTTACATTAGCTGGTGATTGTTCGCCCTGTAAATCAAAGCTACTCGCACGTACTGTGATCACTTTTTTACTATCGAGCGATTTAACCGTTGCAATAGCATTACCCGCGTAAATTGGGCGCTTAAATGTATCAGCGTCTATTACATCAATAATTTCTGAAACCTGGGCTACATCTAATAATGCGGCAACACGCGGCATAAAGTTTTTACCTGTAGTAGTTGCACTTGCCACAATATGGCTGTAACTGTCAGCTAGTGATAACACTAAATCTGTCATACTTTCAGCGAGTTGATGCTCATAAACTGCATTATCTGCAAGTAAAACATTCGCAACACCCTCAATGCTCGCGAGTGACTCACTCATGGCGCCAAGGTTTATGCCTGCTAATAATACATCTACGTCAAAGCCTAATTTTTTAGCGGCGTTAATCGTTTTTGAGGTTTCTGGTTTTAAGGCACCGTTATCGTGCTCTGCAATTACAAGAGTTTTCATTTAAATCACCTTTGCCTCTGTTTTAAGTTTTTCTACAAGCTGTGCAACGTCTTCAACAATAATCCCGCCGCTGCGTTTTGCTGGCTCTTCTACAGTCACTAATTCAATACGCGGTGTTAAATCTACACCTAGCGAATCAGCCGCAATAACTTCTAACGGCTTACGTTTAGCTTTCATAATATTAGGTAGCGACGCATAACGTGGCTCATTCAAACGTAAGTCTGTGGTGACTATTGCGGGTAAATTAAGTGCAACAGTTTGCAAACCGCCATCAACTTCACGAGTAACATTTACTTTGCCATTTTCAATAACAACTTTAGAAGCAAACGTGCCTTGGCCGCGATTGGTCAACGCTGCTAGCATTTGACCTGTTTGATTATTATCAGAATCAATAGACTGCTTACCTAAAATAACCAGTTCAGGCGATTCTTGCTCAACTACTTTCGCAAGTAACTTTGCAATATGAAGAGATTCTAGGTTTTGCTCAGTTTCAACATGAATCGCTTTATCAGCGCCCAAAGCTAATGCTGTTCGTAATTGTTCTTGCGATGCTTTAGCGCCAATAGTAACAACAACTACTTCGGTTGCAGTACCCGCTTCTTTTAAACGAATCGCTTCTTCTACAGCAATTTCACAAAATGGGTTCATGGCCATTTTAACGTTAGTTAAGTCAACACCGCTGTTGTCAGGTTTAACGCGAGCTTTTACGTTGTAGTCGATCACTCTTTTTATTGGTACGAGAACTTTCATAGGGACTCCATAATTATTTAAACCTATAAGCTAACGTCTACGTCAACCTATTTATTTTATGAAATCAGACTACTTCCTGTTGACGTAAACGTCAACCTAAAATAACCTTAAACTATTCACAACCTGTAACGATTAATTTGCATAACAAAGAAACAGGTTGCTTAGCTTACTTTTTGCCAAATAATGCAAAGGTGAGTCCGTCATAGATAAAGAGGTTATTATGATTGAACGCGAAACCATGGAATTTGATGTTGTTGTTGTAGGGGCTGGTCCTGCGGGGCTTTCAACAGCAATTAAACTCGCGCAGCAAGCACAAGAAAAACAACAAGAGTGCATGATATGTGTAGTTGAAAAAGGCTCAGAAGTTGGCGCACATGTATTATCAGGTGCCGTTTTTGAAACCAAAGCACTGGACGAATTACTGCCAAATTGGCAGGAGCTTGGCGCTCCTGTATCGACTAAAGTGGTAAATGATGAAATTTACTGGTTTAACAACGAACATAAAGCAACCTCAATTCCTCACTTTGCTACACCTAATACATTTCATAATAACGGTAATTACATTGTTTCTATGGGTAATGTATGTCGCTGGTTGGCAGAGCAAGCAGAAAACCTTGGAGTAGAAATATTTCCAGGCTTTAGTGCGCATTCAGTCATCATTGAAGATGATGTTGTAAAAGGCATCATTACTGGCGATATGGGTGTAGATAAAAATGGCAATGAAAAAGACGGTTACATGCCAGGTATGGAGCTACGCGCTAAGTACACAGTATTTGCTGAGGGCTGTCGCGGTCATTTAGGTAAGCAACTTATCAATCAGTTTGCTTTAGACGATGAGTGTTCACCACAGCACTATGGTTTAGGTTTTAAAGAAATTTGGCACGTTGATGAATCTAAACATCAATTAGGTAAAGTTGTACACGGAACCGGTTGGCCATTAAGCGGTGACACTGGCGGTGGCGCATTTATGTATCACAGCGAAAACAACCAAGTGGTTGTGGGGTTAATTGTTGATTTAAATTACTCTAACCCACACTTAAGCCCGTTTGATGAATTTCAACGATTAAAACATCACCCTGTTTTCAGAAATACACTTGAAGGTGGAGAACGCATTGCCTATGGCGCACGTGCTATTGCTAAAGGCGGTTTACATTCATTACCAAAAATGCACTTTCCAGGTGGCTTATTAGTGGGTTGTGATGCTGGCACGCTTAATTTTGCAAAAATTAAAGGCAATCATACGGCTATGAAGTCAGGCATGATAGCCGCTGAAGTTATTTTTAATGCGCTACAAAACGATTTAGCCAATACTGACTTAACCCAGTACACCGCTGAGTTTAAAAAGTCATGGGCGTATAAAGAGCTGTATCAGTCTCGTAATTTTGGCCCTGCTATGCATACCTTAGGTAAATTTGCAGGCGGCGCATATAACACGCTTGACCAAAATATATTTAAGGGTGCCCTACCGTTTAGCTTTAAAGATAACGTACCTGACCATGCAACTTTAAAAGACGCTAACCAAGCTGAAAAGATTAACTATCCTAAGCCTGATGGCAAACTCAGTTTTGATAAGCTTTCTTCAGTGTTTTTATCTAATACCAATCATGAAGAATCGCAGCCGTGTCACTTAAAACTAAAAGATGCATCAATTCCGATTAACGTTAACTTAGTGAAATTTGACGAGCCAGCACAGCGCTACTGCCCTGCCGGCGTTTACGAAGTACAAGAAGTAGAAGGCGAGCAATCCTTTGTGATCAACGCGCAAAACTGTGTGCATTGTAAAACCTGTGATATCAAAGATCCGAGCCAAAATATTACCTGGGTAACTCCCGAAGGTGCTGGTGGCCCTAACTATCCCAATATGTAACAACCTTTCTATAGAAATTATAAACTTATCCTAAATTGCAGGGGCTTCGGCCCCTTTTTTGCGCTATGCTGTTAAGTAATATGAATGAATGAGAGTGTGTTATGGCGTCGTCGAGTGTAATTTTTCGTTTTTTAGCAGAGCCAACCGATGTAAATTTTGGTGGTAAGGTGCATGGCGGTGTGGTCATGAAGTGGATTGACCAAGCGGGTTATGCCTGTGCTGCGGGCTGGAGCGGCCACTACTGTGTAACGGTATCGGTTGCGGGCGTTAAGTTTAGCCGTCCTATCTTAGTTGGCCAAATTGTTGAGGTTGAAGCAAAAATTGCACACACCGGCAAAACCAGCATGCAAATTTTTATTCAAGTTCGCTGTGGCGACCCGAAAACACAAAACTTAGTTGAAACTAATCATTGTGTTATTAGCTTTGTTGCTATGGATGAAACGGGTTACCCTGTGGCGGTGCCCGAATTTAAATCGGTTACAGATGAAGACAAAAAGCTAGAGAACTACGCAATTAAAATGAAGCAAATAGCCATCGAAACAGAAAACTTGTTAGATAAAGTTTAATTTAGTCGCTTTTATAGGTATGTAGAAACTACAACAACTTGTAAAAGCTACAATTTTTAATTTTTATGGATTAACTGCACGCTGAACACCTGATTGTTTTGCGTGCCAAAAAAACCAAAGTAGCTCAACAAACACACATAAAGGCCAAATACTATTCGAAATAATACTTGGCACGCTCACTGCAATTAGTAAATCGACGTTTGATGAATTAATCGAACAAATCGATATTATTTTTTAAAGGAGCTATATAATGATTAAAACACTTTCTCTTTCTGCACTTGCTTTAGCAACACTGGGTTTTAATTCAGCTGCACAAGCTGATGTTACCGACATGGACTCTCCGCGCATTTACACCGGTATTGGTTATGGCCAATATTCATTTCAGTTTGAAGATAGCGAAAACGACACCGACTTTGATGACGACGCGCAAATGTTAAAAGGTTACATTGGTACCCAATTTAATGAACATTTAAGTCTTGAGCTTGCATATCTAAATTTTGATGAAGTGAGCGATATAGACAGCAAAGCTGAAATTGATGGCGTATCGTTAGCAGCACGTTTTGCAGCGCCGATCACTGAAGACTTTTCTGTTTATGCCAAAGGTGGTTGGTTTGAATGGGATGCAGACGTTACTCAAGAGCTACCAGTTGGCAGCATCAGCGCATCTCAAGATGGCGGCGACGTGTTTTACGGTGCAGGTATTGAATATGCATTTACAACCAATATGCAAGTGCGTTTAGAGTATGAGCGTTATGAATTAGAAGATGATATTGATCCAGAAATGGATGTTGCGTCAGTATCATTCCAATACATGTTTTAATAATAGCTCAATTATTAAAACGTTAGGTAAGGCTATTTTTAGCCTTACCTTTTTTATTTCACATTTAAACCTGTTAGTCTAAAAATAAAATACCCCCAAATTAAGCTAATGCCAGCAACGTCAATAAAAGGTAGAATAACGCTCTATTTTTCTATGACTGAGCATTATGAGCGATTATCAAATTTCGGCTATTGGCCATATTCAATCTCCGTATAAACAAAAATTTGCCATTCCTAGACAGCCTAGATTAGTACCCGAGGCTAAAGCTAAACTGATTTTTGCCAAAGAATTTAATCGTGAAGAATTTGTTCGCGGGTTAGATGAATTTAGCCATATTTGGCTGTTATTTCGTTTTCATGAAACTGCTGATAAAGGCTATTCAGCAATGGTGCGCCCGCCGCGCCTTGGCGGTAATGAGCGTAAAGGCGTGTTTGCTACTCGAGCAACTTTTCGTCCAAATGCCATTGGCATGAGTGCAGTAAAGTTAGAGGGAATTGAGTATAAAAACGGTCAGTTAGCGTTATTGCTCACCGGTATTGATTTACTTGACGGCACACCCATCGTAGATATAAAACCTTATTTACCCTATTCAGACGCATTACCCGATGCAAGCGCTGGATTTGCCGATACGCGTCCAGAAACACAAATGAGTGTTGAGTTTAGCCAACAGGCTATAGAATTTATAAATAAGCAAAGTCACTACC
Organism: Pseudoalteromonas sp. KJ63-1; assembly: GCF_055808145.1. Next base: position 1,690,604 of record NZ_CM147855.1, read on the forward strand.
CCGAGCTACAAGCATTTATTAGTAATGTGCTAAAGCAAGATCCACGCCCTGCCTACAAAAAGCAAAAACAAGGCGTGCAAAGCTATGGTATGAATTTGTATGAATACAACATTACTTGGCAAGTGACTGACTCTCATCATCTGGTTACTCATATAGAGCTCAGTTAAGTCTGTTGTAAAGCCCTGCTATGGCTATAAAATGCGATAAAAAATCACTTAGCGCTTTAGTGTCAATGCAACCGCTGGTAAACTGAGCGCCTTAATTAAAAGAACATATCACTCTATTTCGGAAAAAACATGCGTACTAGTCAATATATACTCGCTACACTTAAAGAAACGCCATCCGATGCGGAAATTGTCTCGCATCAATTAATGCTTAGAGCCGGAATGATCCGTCGCGTCGCTTCGGGTTTATACACTTGGCTTCCCTCTGGCTTACGTGTGCTAAGAAAAGTAGAAAACATAGTACGCGAAGAAATGGATAAAGCCGGCGCAATTGAAATGCTTATGCCTGTTATTCAGCCTGCTGATTTATGGGAAGAGTCTGGCCGCTGGAGTGAGTTTGGTCCTGAGTTAATGCGCTTTACCGACCGTCATAATCGTGAATTTGCCATGGGCCCTACCCATGAAGAAGTGATCACCGATTTTGTTCGTAAAGAAATTAACAGCTACAAACAACTACCAATTACTTTGTACCAAGTACAAACTAAAGTACGTGATGAGCGCCGCCCACGTTTTGGTGTTATGCGTGCCCGTGAATTTACTATGAAAGATGCCTACTCATTCCATTTAACCGATGAATGTTTAGATGCAACGTATCAAGTAATGCACAAAGCCTACTGTAATATTTTTGAACGTTTAGGCTTAGATTACCGCCCAGTAATTGCAGATACCGGTTCTATTGGCGGTAGTGTATCGCATGAGTTCCATGTACTTGCTGAATCTGGCGAAGACGCCATTGCTTTTAGTGATGCCAGCGACTATGCCGCTAATATTGAAAAAGCCGAAGCATTAGCGCCAACTGAAGCGCGCCCACAAGCAAGCAAAGAGTTAAAAGCATTCCCAACGCCTGATGCAAAAACAATTAGCGAGCTTAAAAAACACTATGGCGTAAAACCCCATCGCGGTATTAAAACATTAGTGGTTTATGGTACTCCTAATGAAGACGGCGTACGCGGCCTTGTTGCATTAGTACTGCGTGGCGATCACGAGCTAAATGAACTCAAAGCTGAAAAACATCCATTGGTTGATTCTCCACTTGAAATGGCAACCGAAGCAGATATTGTTGCTGCCATTGGCGCAAAACCAGGGTCTTTAGGCCCAGTTGGCTTAAACATGCCTATTATTGTTGATAGAACAGCGAATGTAATGGCTGATTTTGTAGCCGGTGCCAACAAAGACGATGAGCACTTTAGTGGTATTAACTGGGATCGCGACGTAACAGGCTACGAAGTTGCTGATATCCGTAATATTGTAGAAGGCGATCCTAGCCCGTGTGGTCAAGGCACGTTGCAAATTAAACGCGGTATTGAAGTGGGTCATATTTTTCAACTAGGTACTAAGTACTCAGAAGCATTAAAAGCAGGTGTACTGAGCGAAACAGGTAAAAACCAAATAATGACTATGGGTTGTTATGGTATTGGTGTATCGCGTATTGTTGCTGCAGCTATTGAGCAAAATAATGACCAATATGGTATTACATGGCCTAAAACTATCGCTCCTTTCGATTTAGCGATTGTGCCAATGAATATGCATAAATCGCATCGTATTCCTGATATTGCTAATAATCTATACCAAGGTTTAAAAGATGCAGGTTTGGACGTGTTATTTGATGATCGTAAAGAGCGCCCTGGTGTTATGTTTAATGACATGGAATTACTCGGTGTACCTTACACGCTTGTCATTGGTGAGCGTAACCTTGATGAAAATAAGGTTGAACTTAAAAACCGTCGCACCGGTGAAAAACTCATGATCGATATCGATAGCGCGATAGAAACTATTAAAGCGCAATTTAAATCATAAGCCTTAAGTTAATAAAAAAACCGCTGTATGATTTTTTCATACAGCGGTTTTTTATTAATAGCTTATAAACCAAGGTTCGCTTATCTAATACTAGATAAACACTAAAGCTAAGCATATAGCACTCTCTCTTAAGGATAATTTATAAAAAAAGGTCGCTGTGCGACCTTTTAAATACTTTGCAATTTAGATGGTTATCTAAACAACACGTCTTCGCGGTTAAACCACTTAACACAAAATGCTAGTAGCGCACCAGCTATCAGTGCCGTAGCCAAAAATATCAATCCCACCAGCGTGTAATCGACTGTGCCTTTAATAATTTCTTTAATCGCTAAGGCGACGTTAGTAACCGGAATAAAGGCTGTTTTAGCGGTCAGTTCCATATTAGGCATTATGGAAATAATAATTGGGAAAAATACCACCATACTTAATGGCGTCATGTAATTTTGTGCTTCTTTAAACGAACGTGCATAGATTGAGATAGCCAATGCTAATGCAGAAAAAATAGCTGCAATTGGCAATAACAATACAAAAATCATCAGCAAGTCTGTAATACCTAATGTACTAAACGCGGCTTTAATGAACTCTAGATCAGCAAATGCCAGTGCTAATGCAATCCAACACCCCATACTAATCACGGTGATAGTAGTTGATGCGATTGAAGTTGTGAGTAGAGTAATAAATTTACCCAATACTAGCTCTGTACGAGTAATGGGGGTAAGTAATAACGTTTCTAAAGTACCACGCTCTTTTTCGCCAGCGCCTAAATCAATTGCTGGGTAAGTTGCCCCCATTAGCACTAACGGGATAAGTAAATAAGGTAAAAACCCACCTACTTTTTCACCTAAGTTTTCACGTTTGTCAGCAGTATCAACTTTAACCACATTAATTGGCTTTAAAATAGATTGTTGTGCGCTTTTATCAATACCAAAGCTTAATAGTTTACTTTCTTGAAGTGTATCGCTGTACTCTTTAGCAAGCTCTTTTACACGCTCAAATAAGAAGTTAATTGATTTTGAATCATTAAATACAACTTGCCATTCACTTTGCTTTTTATCATTTAATGTTTGTACTGCATCGCTTGGTAAGTATATTCCCATGTCGATATCGCCAGCGGTTACCCCTGCTTTTAGCTCCTCGACACTATTAAAAGTTTTATCGCCTTTATATAATTCAAAACTTTTATGATAAAACACTTTATCAGTAAATTCTGGAGCAAAGTCGCCATTGATAATCGCGTAAGTATTCACTTTTTGCTCTGCATCAAGCGCGGCTTGCGAAGAGATAAACGCAACCACAGCAAATAACAATGGAAAAACCACAATCGGAAATACCACCACGAACAACAAGGTTTTTTTATCGCGTAGCAGCTCGGTTAATTCCTTTTTAAATACCTCAAACATCTTGCTTCTCCGTTAATATGTTCATAAACGCTTGGTTTAATTCTTCGCTGTTACCCGTTTGTTTAAATTCAGCGAGCGTGCCATCAAAACAACTTACACCTTCATTAATAACCGCTACACGGTCACATAAAAGCGCAACCTCATCTAAATGGTGAGTAGAAAAAATAACAGGAGTGCCTTGTGCTTTTAAGCCTTTAATAAAGTTAATTACTGTTTGAGTGGTCATAATATCAAGCCCTGTGGTTGGCTCATCAAGAATAACAACATCTGGGTGATGGACTACAGCACGCGCTATATTGGCTTTTTGTTTCATACCGGTTGATAGGTTTTCAGCGCGCTTATCAATAAATTTATGCATATCGAGTAAGGTAAATAGCTCTTCACAGCGTGCCTTGATCGCTTGCTTACTCATGCCATGTAGTTTTGCAAAATATTCGATATTTTCTTTTACCGTTAAACGGCCATATAAACCAGTAGAGCCAGACAAAAACCCAATAGATTTACGCCCAATAAGTGGCTTTTTAATTATGTCATTTCCAGCAATTGTAATACTGCCATCATCCGGTTTTAAAGCCGTAGAAATCATTCTTAACGTGGTGGTTTTGCCCGCGCCATTAGGGCCCAGTAGCCCCAGCACTTCGCCTTTTGCACAACTGAAGCTGACATCTTTAACCGAGTGAAAATAATCTTTATCTTCGCGTGGATCAACTTCATCTATTTTATTTTTTTTATGATCTTTAGTGAGCTTAAACTTCTTTTTAAGCGCGGTGACTTCTATCATTTTCGTGTCCTTCGTTTCGGTCTAAAATAGTCCGTGTTGTCATAAAATGATGAATTGTTATTTTCTTCATACCAACCAGGAACACCTAATAAGGGTAAGGGTGAAAGCTGTTTATTATCGGCTAAACAATCATCATTTTTAATCATCTCATAAAGTCGCTGATCTAGGTACTGGTACTGAGTTACTAAATCTTTACAAAATATTTCATCGGGTACATTTACAAATAATGCTTTCCCTGTGAGCCCAATATAAGGTTTGGTCAACATTTCGTAATTAGCGTGGCCAAACATGAATGGCGCTATAGTTTTACCCCACTGCTCTTTATGCGTTATAAATGCTGTTTTCCATTGGTGGTCTCTTAAGCATACTTTCCAATTAGAATCACTAATAGCTAAAACCACGCCACACTCGTCAAACAGGGTTAATGCATTTCGATGTTTACTGCGTTGCTTTAAACCATGCACTGCTATTTCATCTACATGACGCTGATTGATAAGGGCTTTTGTTTTTGGGAATAAACACCAAATAAAACCACCAAACAGATCATGCCAATTTTGTTGGCGAGTAGGTACTTCACCAGTTTCAAAAATAACTTGTTCATAATAACGCTCTGCAAAGTCAACCTTGGCATCATCGACAAAACGAATGGGGAGATTATTTGCGTTTATGGCGTTTAGGTACGGGGAAAAATACGCTGGTTCAGGCCAGTCTGATTGTTGATGAATTTTAAACAACTGACGTAAGTGAGCAAATGCCCCTGTGTTTAGGCTCGTTGCTTGGAATTGTTCTGGGGGAGTAAAACGCTTCATTGTTACCTTTACTGTACATTTTTATCCCTAACAGTTTACCGCAAAAACTGGTTCTAATTAACAGAAGTTCATATACTAGGGCCACTTAGAACAAAAAAAGAGCCAATATGAAACGTTATTTTTCTTTGACCTTAATCACAACCGCAGTTTTAGCCGGTTGTGCAACAACAAGTATCACTTCTGACGATGTCGCTAAAGGCTATAACAGCATTCAAGCCGATGAAATTGCTAAGCATGTAAAAGTGTTAGCTTCTGATGAGTTTGGTGGTCGTGCTCCTTCATCTGAAGGTGAAAAGCTTACGCTTGACTACTTAACAAAAGAATTTACTGCATTAGGCTTTGAACCGGGTAACGGTGATAGTTTTTTCCAAGAAGTCCCGCTTGTATCATTAGAAGCAGACTCTTACATGGTGCTTAATATTGGCGGTAAAGACTACAAATACAAAAAAGACATGGTTATGGGTAGTAGCCGCATCAGTGCGCAAGAAGGAATTGAAAATTCAGAGCTGGTATTTGTCGGCTACGGTGTTAACGCACCTGAATATAACTGGAATGATTACGAAGGCCTAGATGTTAAAGGTAAAACCGTCGTAATGCTGGTAAACGACCCGGGTTTTGCAACTAAAGATCCTGATTTATTCACCGGTGATGCCATGACCTATTACGGGCGCTGGACATATAAATACGAAGAAGCAAGCCGCCAAGGTGCAGCGGGTGCAATTATTATTCATGAAACGGCTCCTGCGTCTTACCCCTGGTCAGTAGTTGAAAACTCGTGGAGTGGCGAGCAGTTTGGTTTTGTAAAAGATAATAACAACATGGATCGTGTTGCTGTTGAAGGTTGGGTTACTGTTGATGTAGCAAAAGAGCTATTTACTAAAGCAGGCCTTGATTTTGATACTGCTAAAACAAAAGCAGCTAAAGGTGCTTACCATGTAGATATGGGTGATTTAGCAGCCACTGTGAATGTAAAAAACACCATCAAAAAATCGGTATCTTATAACTTTATTGCCACTCTTCCTGGTAGTAAAACACCAGATGAGCATATTATTTACTCTGCGCATTGGGATCATTTAGGAACAGATAAAAATCGTAAAGGCGATCAAATTTATAATGGTGCCCACGATAATGCGACAGGCACTGCAGGTATGATCGAAGTAGCTGAAGCCTTTACTAAACTAGGTAAACGCCCTGACCGTTCAATGACCTTTTTAGCGGTAACCGCTGAAGAACAAGGTTTGCTTGGCTCAAAATATTACGCAGCTAACCCGGTTATTCCAGCAAATAAAACCGTCGCCAATATTAATATGGATAGTTTAAACCTATTAGGAAAAGTAAAAGATATTAGTGTTGTGGGTATTGGTAAATCGCAAATGGATGAACTATTAGCCACTGCTGCAAAAGAGCAAGGCAGAATAGTATCGGGCGACCCTAAGCCATCTTCAGGTGGTTACTACCGCTCTGATCACTTTGCCTTTGCCAATATGGGCGTACCTGCTATGTATGCTGGTGGTGGTTCAGAAGCGTTTGATGAAGAAACGGCTAATTACCGCAAGCGTATGAGCTTGGTATTGCGTGGTTGCTACCACCAGCCTTGTGATAGATATCGCGATGAGTGGGATCTATCAGGTGCGGTTCAAGATTTACAACTATTTTATAAAGTAGGTTTTGATATTTCACAGCAAACTCAATGGCCTACTTGGAATGAAAACTCAGAGTTTCAACGTAAATAAACGTTTTCAAGCAACCATATAAATGATATTGATTATCATTTAATAAAATAGTACAGTGCGATCTAGTTTATTAATTAGGTCGTACTGTATGTTTTTAACAGAACATTTAGGAGTTATTTCGCCAACTGCAAAGCGTGTTTTTCATCAAAATAAACGCCTAATTTTACCATTGTTAATTTTAGTCTGCTTAGCCTTGCCCAGCTTACGCACCATCACAATCACTGCACTCAGTGATGCTTTTTTTCAAGTCAGTGTGTTTGTTGCTGCAACCTTATTTATTTACTACTACGCGATTGAGCATTTACCCAAACTAGAGCTTCGTTATCTAAATGCTAAGTCTCCTGTGTTAGAAGTCAGCTTTGCTGCTTTTTTAGGTATGCTGCCAGGCTGTGGTGGTGCAATCATTGTGGTTACTCAATTTACCAAGGGACAAGCAAGCTTTGGGGCTATTGTCGCGGTATTAACAGCCACTATGGGTGATGCTGCGTTTTTATTATTAGCTACACGCCCTACTGATGGGTTAACGATAATGGCAATAGGCTTATTCGTCGGAACGCTAACAGGCTTACTGGTTAATAAACTGCATAAAACAGGTTATTTATGCCCTACCAATCAAAAGCAAACACAACCAGTGACTGTATTGCCAACCAAAATAATAAAGTTGAGCAAGCCTATTTGGTTAATTGCTATTCTTCCTGGATTACTGATTGCTTTTGTACTGGCGTTTAATATTGATTTAAGCCAATTTGGCAATCATGTAGTAAATACGGTCAGCTTTTTTGGCGCATTAATAGCATTGTTTGTGGTGTTTATGTGGGCGCTATCATCAAAAGGTGAAAGCTATAAGGAAGTAACCTCAGAAGATGATGTATGCAGTCCGCCTTCAAAAATAACTAAAGTACTGCAAGATACTCATTTTGTAACTGCGTGGGTGGTTGCCTCCTTTGTGTTATTTGAACTACTGGTGAGCGTGTTTGGTCTTGATTTAAAAACATGGTTTTTAAATTTTGCCTATTTAGCGCCGTTAATTGCGGTATTAATTGGCTTTTTACCTGGTTGTGGACCGCAAATCATTGTCACCACGTTATACATTCAAGGCGTGATACCGTTTAGTGCTTTAGCAGCGAACGCCATTTCTAATGATGGCGATGCGCTTTTCCCTGCCATTGCAATGGCTCCCAAAGCGGCCATTATTGCCACACTATATACTGCTATCCCCGCGTTATTAGTGGGTTATGGACTGTATTTTTTCAGCTAAATCGGTCTACTTTTTATTAATTTACTTTTCAAGATATAAAAAAACCAGCTAATTAGCTGGTTTTTTATTAATGAAAAAATTAGCGCATTGCCATCATCATTTTAGCTGGCTGCTCTAAGTATTCTTTCCATAAATTGTTAAAGCGCGCTATCGTGCCGCCATCAATTACACGGTGATCACCAGACCAACTTACTTGCATAATCGCACGCGATACCACTTGCCCTTGCTCGTTAAAGCGCGGAAGGTGCTGTAATTTACCTAGCGCAACAATCGCGACTTCAGGTTTATTAATGATTGGCGTTGCAATAGTGCCGCCAATTGCACCAATGTTAGAAATGCTAATAGTACCGCCCTTTAAATCATCAGGTGCAACTCGCCCTTCTCGAGCAGAATCGGTAAGCTGAGTTAAACTGTTAGCAACCTCTACAATACTTTTTGTTTGGCAAGCCTTAATGTTAGGCACTAATAAACCTACTTTAGAATCTACTGCAACCCCAATGTTATGATCGTCATAGTAAGTAATTTCGCTACAATCATCATTTACTTTTGAGTTAAGTACTGGGAATTGACTCATTGCCAACGATAAAGCCTTAATAAAGAACGGCATCATAGTTAACTTAACACCCTGTGCTTTATATTGCTCTTTCAGATCAGCTCTAAGTGCAATTAAATCAGTTAAGTCAATTTCATCACTGTAGGTAAAGTGTGGAATAGTAGAAACCGACGCCACCATTTGTTTTGCCATGGCCGCTTTAATGCCTTTAATCGCTTCTGTTCGCGTTCCACCTGTGCTAGCTGCATACTCATCAGTACTGCTGATTTTTTTACTCTCAGTAGTCTGTGGTTTGTTAAGCTCAGAAATATCCATACCAGATGGCACTTCATTTTTTATAAACGCTTCAATATCTTGTTTATAAATACGACCATTTTTACCACTGCCTGGAACGCAAGTTAAATCTACATCAAGCTCTCGCGCTTTACGTCTAACCGCAGGTGAGGCAACTGCTTTTTCGTTAACAATCGCAGTTTGTGGTTGTGTTTGTTTAACCGGTGCATCGTTAGCTGCATTGCTTTGTGCTTTTACGACCGCTTGATTAACATCAACATCTTCTTTTGCAGCTTGACCTGCTATGGTCATTTGAAACAACGGGCTGTGTACTTTGGCAATTTCACCTTTTTGATAATATAGCTTTTGTACAGTACCGGTATATTTAGCCGGTATCTGTACCAACGCTTTATCAGTCATTACATCACAAACAGCTTGGTCTTCTTCAATCTCATCGCCTTCTGCCACTAACCACTCTACAATTTCACACTCAACAATACCTTCACCAATATCGGGTAAGATAAAATCTTCTAAGTGTTCACGAGTAGATGTTGGTGCAGATGATGTTTCAGTCTTTTCGCTGGGTGCTTCCCCGACAACATCCATTGCAAATAACGGCGCATGCACTTTAGCAATATCGCCTTTTTTGCAATGCAGCTTAGTGATCACCCCATCGTGTACCGCAGGAATTTGCACTAAGGCTTTGTCTGTCATCACATCACAAATAGGCTGATCTTCTTTTACTGTATCACCTTCTTGTACCAGCCATTCGACTACTTCGCATTCAACAATGCCTTCACCAATGTCGGGTAATATAAAATCTTTAGCCATGGAAACCCCTAAAAGTTCACTGATTGTTTAATTGCAGCCATTACTTTCAATGCATCTGGAACATATTCTTTTTCAAGCGCCAGCGGATATGGAGTATCTAAACCACATACACGTAAAATAGGCGACTCTAAATGTAAGAAACACTCTTGAGCGATGGTTGCCGCAATTTCAGCGCCAAAACCATTGGTAATAGGTGCTTCATGACTAACAATAAGACGGCCCGTTTTTGTTACTGACTTAGCAATGGTTTCAACGTCCCACGGTAAAATACTGCGAAGGTCAATCACCTCACAGCTAATACCTTGCTCACTGGCTTGTTTAGCGACTGCTTCTACGATTTCCATTTGTGCGCCCCACGCTAATAAAGTAACGTCAGTGCCCTCTTGAACTACCTCAGCTTTGCCTAGTTCAATGCTGTAATCTTCTTCTGGCACTTCACCCGTAGATGCACGATATAAGCGTTTTGGTTCAAAAAATAGCACTGGGTTGTCGTCTTTTATGCATGCGCGAAGTAAGCCTTTAGCTTGATAAGGGTTACGTGGCACGACAATTTTTAACCCTGGCGTATGGGCAAAATACGCTTCTGGCGATTGCGAGTGATACAAACCACCAGCAATCCCGCCGCCGTAAGGTGTGCGTATTGTTAGATTGCCTACGTTGAATTCATTACCACTACGGTAACGAAACTTAGCAGATTCATTCACTATTTGGTCAAACGCAGGAAAGATGTAATCAGCAAATTGAATCTCAGCAAGCGCGGGGGCACCAAATGCAGCCAAGCCATTAGCAAAACCTAAAATACCTTGCTCTGTAAGCGGCGTGTTGAATACACGGTGCTTACCGTATTTTTCTTGTAAGCCTGATGTTGCTCTAAAAACGCCGCCAAAATAACCCACGTCTTCACCAAAAATACACGCTTGAGGGTGTTCATTCATGGTGATATCTAAAGCAGAATTAATTGCATGTAGCATGTTCATTTTAGCCATTACTTAATTCTCCCTGCTGTTGTTGGGTAGGCATCAGGATGGGCTTTTATATGTGTTTTAAGCTCATCATATTGGCGTTGTAAAGATGGAATTGGCGTGTCATACACATCAGAAATCAGCTCTTCTAAGGCTGGTTTATCAATTACTTCAGCGCGTTTAAGCGCAGCCAAAATATCATCACGAATTGTTTCTTTGGCTTTTATATCTTCTGCGTCATCTAACCAGTTTTGTTTCACTAGCCATTTTCTAAAGCGCTCAATTGGGCACGCTTTATAGTTTGCTTCTTCGTCTTTTGAACGGTAGCCACTGGGGTCGTCTGATGTTGAGTGCGCGCCTAAACGATAGGCTATCGATTCAATCAGTACAGGTTCACCTTGAGTTGCTGCAATTTCTCGGGCTTTTTTAGTTGCTGCATAAACAGCGAGTGCATCGCTGCCATCAACACGTATGGTTTTAATACCATACCCTACGCCACGCGATGCAATACCGTCACCTTTAAATTGTTCATCAGCTGGGGTAGAAATAGCATAACCATTGTTACGTGCAAAAAAGATAACCGGTGCCTTATGCACTGCAGCCATGTTAAGACCTGCGTGAAAATCACCTTCTGAAGCGGCACCTTCACCAAAATAACAAATGGTGACGTTATCAATAGAGCTTGCTAGTTCACCTGTTGTAGCATCGATATGTTTTACTTTTTGACCGTATGCATAACCGGTGGCCTGTGGAATTTGAGTTCCTAATGGCGATGAAATTGTCATGTAGTTAAGTGCTTTAGAACCATAATGGATCGGCATTTGACGGCCTTTACCAAGATCTAATTCGTTAGAAAACATCTGATTCATAAATTGGTCAAGCGTAAAACCACGGTAATGCAACGCCGCTTGCTCACGGTATTGCGCCATAATCATGTCATCTTGATCAAGGGCTGCCGCAGAGGCTGTTACAGCAGCTTCTTCACCTAAACACTGCATGTAAAAGCTAACACGGCCTTGGCGTTGAGCACCCTGCATACGTTCATCCAATAAACGAATAAAACGCATGGTTTCGTATAATTTAATAGCGGTGTGTTTAGAAATGTCAGGTGCAGGAGCACTAGGATGAATGTCGCCGTCCTCAGTTAAAATACTGAGGGTTGGAATATTAAGTGCGTGGCCGTCGATGAACTCAAGCTCATGGTTAATATTCAGCGATACGTTATTGGGATTACTCATAACCTACCTTCTCTTGTTGTCGGTATTACAGTGCCCCTTTAAATTATTATTATGGGTGATTGTTGCTGAATAAACTTTGCAACATCTGCACTGTATTTAATTAAAGCTGCCAACACTTTACGTTAACGTAAAGTGTTATTCAACAAAACTATGACCAAACAAAAGTAAATATTGAGCAAAAAACTGGCAAGTTAACTATACATATAATTAACCACTTATTAATCAGTTGGTTAAACTTTCATAACAAGTGGTCTGATGTGTTGAGTTAGCTAAAACGGCTATCTACTTGCATAGGGACAACCGTTAATAGTGCACGTTGTCCAATAGCAACTTGTGCGTTAGGAAAAATAATCGCTTCCCCTTCTACGTCCGCATAAATTGCATTATCACCATCAGTTGCTAAAAGCTCACCCTTTGCAAAGCCTGTAAAGTTCTCAGCATCATCAGAAAACGGGAAGCTAAAGTTTTGCTCTGTGCGGTTAATTGTGCGATGAACAGAAAACAACTCAAAGTCACTTGCATTAAATTTAGGGTATTCCACTTTTATTTGACTAATTAATGCAGTCAATGTTTGCTTAGTTTTTGCAAAGCGTGACATGTCGTTTTCACCAAAGGGTTTTACTTGGCCAAGCTCAACGGTAAACGAATCAGCCCCATGCACAAACGATGAATAGTAGCTAAACGTGGTAGCCGGTGATTTCATCATTAATATCGTATTAACTCCGCAACTCAATAAAAACTGCAATTGCGACTTTTTCCAAGGCTTGCCGTGTAAAAATGGGTAAACAGCAAACTTCTCATTTTTAGAGCCACGAATAGCAGTATGTAAATCATAATGACAGCGATACGTGCCCTGCTCTGAGCGTGCATAAAAGTCGCTAACGTAATGTTCAAGTTTTGCTGCACGAACACGCTCGTCGTTCATCGCGATGTCATCAACAGTGTGGTGACCATTAAATAAACGATTTAAGTTCTCTTCAACAAAGCGTTTGCCAATATTAATTGATTTAGGGTTACCAAATATAAATAAAACCCGTTGTTGTAATTCAAGTTGACCACTAATAATGTGTTTAATCAGTTCATCACAAATTTCTATTGGGGCTGTCTCATTGCCATGAATTGCACTTGAAAGCACCACATTCTTTGACGTTATACAATCAGGTTCAAATTCAATTACACCGGTATCATGCACGGTTACTTGCGTATTATTACTAAGGGTAAATTGGCCTGCATCCAAATGCCATTCATGGTTTCGAGAAAGCGTTAAAAAATCACCATCTTGTTTTAATTGATTAATATATTCTGAAGTGGCTGACATCACTATAAAGCCCTTTTTGTTTTATAAATTGTAGATACAAAAACGGCTGAATAAATCAGCCGTTTTTAATTTTAATTGCAGACTAGCTAATTACTGAATCAACCAGTTTTTTAGCTTCTTTTTCTAATAAGGCTAAGTGCTCTTCGCCTTTAAATGATTCTAGATATATTTTATAAATATCTTCAGTACCTGACGGACGAGCAGCAAACCAGCCACTTTCAGTTACTACTTTTAAACCACCAATTGCCGCATTATTACCTGGCGCATGAGTAAGTTTTTGTATAATTGGCTCACCGGCTAAGGTTTCGGCTTTAACATCGTCAGCACTAAGCGCTTTTAATCGTGATTTTTGCTCAGGCGTTGCTGGCGCATCTAAACGTTTGTAAAGTGGCGCACCAAATTCTTGCTCTAGTTCTTTATATAACGTAGACGGTGTTTTACCTGTAACTGCAAGAATTTCAGCGGCAAGTAGCCCCATAATAAAGCCATCTTTATCTGTACACCACACGGTGCCATCAAAACGTAAGAAGGCTGCCCCTGCGCTTTCTTCACCACCAAAAGCCAATTTACCTTTATTTAGCCCCTCAACAAACCATTTAAAACCAACCGGCACTTCTTTAACTTTACGGTTATTGCGCTCAGTGACTTTATCAATCATTGAGCTAGAAACGAGGGTTTTACCAATTTCAACACTGGCATCCCAGTCACGATGTGTTAGCAAATAATCAATCGCTACCGCTAAAAAGTGATTTGGGTTCATTAATCCATCAGGTGTTACTATGCCATGACGGTCATAATCAGGGTCATTGCCTATCGATAAATCAAAATCATCTTTAAGGGCAATTAAATTCGCCATTGAATAAGGTGATGAGCAATCCATACGAATTTTGCCATCTTTATCAAGTGGCATAAATGCAAAACGCGGATCAACACTGTCATTTACAACGGTTAAATCTAGGTTGTATTTTTTCGCAATCACTGGCCAAAAATTGATGCCTGAACCACCTAAGGGATCGATACCTACTCTAATACCAGCATCACTAATCGCTTTTAAATTAACAATGTTTTCAAGATCATTAATGTACGGTGTCATCAAATCTTCATAGCGGATAAAACCAGAGCGCGACGCTTTAGCAAATGGAAACAGTTCTACTTCAACTAAGTCTTCAAGTAAAAGCTGATTGGCTCTATCTTCAATCCATTTTGTTACATCTGTATCTGCAGGACCGCCATTAGGTGGGTTATATTTGAACCCGCCATCTTCAGGAGGATTATGAGACGGAGTAACGACAATGCCATCGGACAATTCATTTGGGTGATTTTTATTGTAACTAACAATAGCGTGGCTAATTACTGGTGTTGGTGTGAAGTCACCATTTTCTTGGGTGATCACTTGCACTTCGTTAGCAACCAGCACTTCTATCGCTGAGTTAAAGGCGGCTTCGCTTAATGCGTGGGTGTCTTTACCCAAAAATAATGGGCCAAATATATCGTTTTGTTTTCTGTAATCACAAATAGCTTGGGTAATTGATAATATGTGGGATTCATTAAATTTCACATCATACGCACAACCACGGTGCCCTGAGGTGCCAAAGGCAACACAATGCTCAGGGTTTTGCTCTAGATCAGGCTCATTTAAATAATACGCAGACACTAACTTTGGTACATTCACTAAAACCGATTGTGGTGCAGTTTTCCCTGCGCCGGAATGAATTGCCATGGTATTTCCTTAAAGATAATCACGAATTTTTTCAGCTTGCTCATTGCTATAGCCCAAGCTAAGTGCAACTTCATGCAGCATCATTTTTTTACGTGTAGTATTTGAATTTGTCATCACCCAATATTCACTTTCGGTGATGTTTTTAGGGTTCATACTACTACCGCTATTCACTAAGTCTTCTTTACTGGTCGCAAAATAAACACGATCGCGGCCTTTTATATCAAGCACTGCTGAAAAGTCAGTTTTGTGCGTTCGGTAAAATGCACTTAATATAAATAAGAAACGACCAACAACACCTTTTTGCATTGCCAGCTCTTCTTTATTTAAAATGTTAAATACGTTCGCATTCTTTTTATTTACCGGCGGTTTCGCCACAGAGGCTGGCTGTTCAACGGCTGCGACTGGTTGTTCTTCAGATGAATTAGACACACTAACAGTTTCATTTTTATGATCAGTGTCTGATTTTGTGGTGTGAATTTTTTCGCCGCTGAGATTTAATAAACGACGTAAAATAGTCGATGCACTTTCACCAATACTCTGGGTATTGCTAGCAATGTACTGATATAACTCGTCGTCTATGTCGATTTGTTTCATGTTCTTCCTGTCATTACGGGCCACATTTTTCTTTCGATATGATTATACCCAAATCACCTGAAGATGCGAGTTTCAGTTGGAATTAAAAGCGATTTAGGCAAGGCATTGATTGCAAACAATAGTCGTTCTATTGCTAAAGCCAATAACGCAGTATAAATCGCTTTTACACCAACCCTCTGGGCGTTTCACAGGAACTTACTCTCATCGTTGTTAATTTTTAAAAGGGAACACCATTTTTGCAAACTAACGCCTTGATATTAAGCCCCTTTGAAACGCTGAATTCTGTATCTTGTGATGGTTTGGGTATATACCCAATCCAGTTAGAAATGCGAGTTACAACCCATGCTACCCTAAACATATAATTAATAATGACCAAATAATCAGGGAGCTAAGTATGTTTGCATCCAGTGTTTAATTAATGTCTGTATTTTTTGCTTTTTTAGTTAATGCTCGGCAAACTATGCGCAAAATTATGGGAGACGTTTATGCAATTAAATTACAAACAAATTGGTCAGGGTCCTGATGTTGTTTTGATCCATGGACTGTTTGGCTCTTTAGAAAACCTTAATGTGATTGCAAAACCATTAAGTGAACACTTTTGCGTAACCAATGTCGATTTACGTAACCACGGCCTTTCTCCACACAGTGATGAAATGGATTATCTAGCCATGGCCAATGACATTGTGGAATTAATGGTGAAATTGAAAATACAAAAAGCCCACCTTGTAGGGCATTCCATGGGCGGTAAAGTGGCCATGCAAGTTGCTTTGACCCATAGCGAGTTGATTGACAAATTAGTGGTACTTGATATCGCCCCAGTAAGCTACCCGGCTCGTCATACCCAAATTCTTGAAGCATTGAACTCAGTAAAAAATGCCGATATTAGTGATAGAAAGCAAGCTGATTTAATAATGCAACCGTATATACAAGAGCTAGGTGTACGTCAATTTTTATTAAAGAGTTTATATAAAAATGATGCAGGGAAATTTGTTTGGAGATTCAATTTATCAGTACTTGATAATAAATATTCAACAATTACCGACAACATTAATGCAAATAATTCTTGTTTATGCGAAACTCTGTTTATTAAAGGTAATGACTCTGACTACATATTAGCTGAGCATCGTGAAGCAATTAATGCGCTGTTTAAAAATGTAAGTGCAAAAATCATTCATGGTGCGGGTCATTGGTTGCACGCCCAAAAACCACTGGCTGTAAACAAAGCAATCAATGATTTTTTAATGGCAATTTAAAGTTATTTTTGTGGCGTGTTTTTGATTTATCACACTAAATAATTAAAGATTTATGTGCTATAGTACGCGCCGTTTAATTTAAAGGTTATACGTCGATGGTCAGTCAGTTTATTAACGAATTTGATACCTTAGGGTTGTATTTTGGCTTAGCAGGTATTTTTATTTTTATCGGCTTGGCAATTAAAGACGTACTGAAAAGCGGCAATGTGCCTAAATTTGGTCGTTATATTGTGTGGCTGGTACTCTTTTTAGGTTGCTCTGGCTTTATTGCCAAAGGACTTATTCAGGTATTTTGGCAAGGTGCGGGTGTAGGTTAAGCATGGCCAAGTCAGAAACAGATAGAACAACGCTTGATTTATTTGAATACGAGAAACGTCCAGGTAGACCAAAAACCAATCCCCTTCCTCGGGATATGCAGTTAAAGGTCAATAAACGTAATCAAATAAAAAGAGATAAAGCACGTGGCTTAAAGCGTGTTGAATTTAAAGTTTCGTCACAGCTGTATCAGGCTTTGAGTGATATGGCAGATGCACAAAATATTAGCCGTAGTGCGTTGATCGAAACAATTTTACAAGAAAGATTGGCTATTGATAGATAAAAGGTTTAAATCCATGGCAAGTGTAGGCATTTTTTTCGGAAGTGACACAGGTAACACAGAACACGTAGCAAAAATGATCCAAAAAGAATTGGGTAAAAAGCTCGTTGCTGTGCATGACATTGCAAAAAGCTCTAAAGAAGAGATTGCCGAATTTGATCTGATCTTATTCGGTATTCCAACTTGGTATTATGGCGAAGCGCAGTGTGATTGGGATGACTTTTTTCCTGAGCTTGAAGAAGTAAGCTTTGAAGGTAAGCTAGTAGCTATTTTTGGCTGTGGCGACCAAGAAGACTATGCAGAATACTTCTTAGATGCAATGGGCATGATCAACGATATCGTAACAGAACGTGGCGCTATTGTTGTTGGACATTGGCCAACAGACAGCTATGATTTTGAAGCATCAAAAGGCATGGCGGATGACAAACATTTTGTAGGCTTAGGTATTGATGAAGACCGTCAGCCGGAACTAACAGAGCAACGCGTTAAACAATGGTGTGCTCAAGTATATGATGAAATGTGCTTAAGTGAGTTAGCAGATTAATCTCCCTTTTTATGCTAACTGTTTAAAATATTATCAAACAGTTAGCATTTTCCGCGTTAATATTGATATAGATCAATTGTTCTTTGCACTTCCTGCTAAGGCACGTTATCCTAACTGTTATTGTGACGAGTACATCTTGCAAGATGTCTAGTATAACTAAATAAAATTGAGACAGATTTAATGACTGATCATAACTTGGAACTTAAAAAAGCCGGGCTAAAGGTAACTTTACCGCGTATTAAAATTTTAGAGATTCTTCAATCTCCAGATAACCAACACATAAGCGCTGAAGATGTTTACAAGGTTTTATTAGATCTAGGCGAAGAAATTGGTCTTGCGACTGTTTACCGTGTTTTAAATCAATTTGATGATGCGGGTATTGTTAGCCGTCATCATTTTGAAGGCGGCAAGTCTGTATTTGAACTTTCTGGCAGTACTCACCATGACCACTTAGTGTGTTTAAAATGTGGCAAGGTTGTTGAGTTTGAGGATGACTTAATTGAACGTCGTCAACTCGAGATTGCTGAAGAAAACGGTATTAAGCTAACTAACCACTCTCTTTACCTATACGGTGAGTGTGAAGATAAAGACGCATGTAAGGCGTTTGCACAAAACAACAGTTAATTTTTATTAATTGCATAAAAAAACCTGCTAAAAGCAGGTTTTTTTGTGTCTAAAATAGAACAGAATTACTTCTGATCTATTTTAGCCCATGAGTCGCGCAGACCCACAGTTTGGTTAAATACCACATTCTCAGATTTACTATCACGAGAGAAGTAACCAGTACGCTCAAACTGGAAACCTTGCGCAGGCTGTGAATTTGCCAGTGAAGGTTCTAGTTTTGCATTAGTAATAACAACTAACGACTCTGGGTTTAATGTGCTTTCAAAATCTTCTGCTGCTGCAGGATTGGGAACACTGAATAAACGGTCATATAAACGTACTTCCGCCGTCACTGACTCAGGTGCTGACACCCAATGAATCACCCCTTTTACCTTACGCCCATCGCTTGGGTTTTTACCCAATGTTTCGGGATCGTAAGTACAGTAAATAGTGGTAATTTCACCGTTATCATCTTTTTCAACACGATCTGCTTTAATTACATAAGCGCCACGTAAGCGTACTTCTTTATCAAGTACTAAACGTTTAAATTTATTGTTTGCTTCTTCGCGGAAATCTTCACGTTCAATAAAAATTTCACGGGTAAAAGGCACATCACGGCGACCCATTTCTTCTTTATTTGGGTGATTAGCAACAGACAATGTTTCAACGGTGTCGGCTTGATAATTCTCAATCACGATTTTAACCGGATCAAGTACAGCCATCGCACGCGGTGCATTTTCGTTTAAGTCATCACGGATACACGCTTCAAGCATACCCATTTCAACCATATTTTCTTGTTTAGTAATACCAATACGTAAACAAAACTCACGAATTGAAGCCGGTGTATAACCACGACGACGAAGACCTGCAATCGTTGGCATACGTGGGTCATCCCACCCTTCTACCTTATTATTTACCACTAAGTCATTAAGCTTTCGCTTTGACATAATAGTGTATTCAAGGTTTAAGCGTGAAAACTCAATTTGCTGAGGGTGACATTCAAGGCTGATGTTATCAAGTACCCAGTCGTAGAGACGACGGTTGTCTTGGAACTCTAATGTACATAATGAATGTGTTATGCCTTCAAGGGCATCCGAAATACAATGCGTGAAGTCGTACATTGGGTAAATGCACCACTTATCCGCTGTTTGGTGGTGATGAGCAAAACGAACGCGGTAAATAATTGGATCGCGCAACACCATGAATGAGCTGGCCATATCAATTTTTGCGCGCAATACACACTCGCCTTCTTTGAATTCACCGTTGCGCATTTTTTCAAATAATGCGAGGTTTTCTTCAACCGAGGTATCGCGATAAGGACTATTTTTACCTGGCTCTTTTAATGTGCCACGGTATTCACGAGCTTGATCGGCAGTTAAAAAACACACATACGCTAAACCTTTTTCAATTAGCTCTACTGCATAGCCGTAAAGCACATCAAAATAGTTTGACGAATATTTAATCTCACCATCCCAATTAAACCCTAACCACTGTACGTCTTCTTTAATTGAATTAACGTAGTTAATATCTTCTTTTTCTGGGTTTGTATCGTCAAAACGAAGGTTACATAAACCGTTATAGTCTTTGGCGATACCAAAATTTAGGCAAATTGATTTTGCATGGCCAATATGTAAAAAGCCATTTGGTTCTGGTGGAAAACGGGTATGCGTTGTGGCATGTTTCCCACTTGCTAAATCTTCATCAATTCGGGTTCTAATAAAGTTACTTGGGCGATTCTCGATTTCCGCCATAGGAGTATAAACCTCTGTATATTGCGTGATAACAAAACTAATGCATTATTACAAAAACCAAGCGTAACATACAGTAATAGATACGGGTTTATGCTGGTAATTAACAAAGTTTGTTTAATAAGGGATAGTTTATGAACAAAATTTGTTTTAGCGCAATATTTAAGTCATCAAAGCATTCTATAGTATAAAAATAAACCCAACTTACAGGAACGAAAGATGGCTTCATTAAATCAACACCGTGTTTATATCCCAAGCAATGCTAGAGCAAACCATTATTTATTAGCTGAAATCACGCCAAACGATGAGTTTTATAAGAGCTTTAGTAATATAAATTCGTGTTATCAGCGTATTGCTCGCCAACTATTTGCCGCTTGTGATGAATATGAACTTCACAATGTGCATTTACTCGCCAATGATAAACTGCCGGTCGTGCGATTTCATGATGAGTCTTATCAACTTGAAACCGATAAGCAAATGTTGTTTTTCTATAACCCTCGTTACCATGAAGCACATAAACTTCATTACACCGAAGATCAGCAAAGCAAAAAGATTCGCTTACTGTTTTTAGCCACTGGGGATGATATTCGCGCTCACTCTGCACAATTTCATAATAATGTACAAAAAGTATTGGATCTTTTACAACAGCAATTATTTGTAGACCAACCAAGCTTTAAATTGCGTGATCATCAGCATTTAACCTATGACTTATTCGCTAAAGAAAAAGGTAATAAAGAAAGTTACGGTTATAAATTAAGAAGTTTATATCCTCGTTATCAATCAAGACAATGCGAGATACCAAGCACACACGCAGAGATGACCTATGTCACTTTTTCGGTACCGGTAACACGTAATATTAAAACGCAGTTTCAGAGCGAGGTTAACAGCCAAACTTATCAACCGTTCTACTCACACTTTTCAAAACTATTTACCCAATTATGTGAAGACAATAAACTCACCCATGCTGCAATGGTTGCCAATGGCGCAATGCCAATAATTCGCAACAGCCAAGTTGATAGAAATGAAGGAAATGAAGAGCTACAAAAAATTAGTTTTGATATAGAAGATTCAGCACCACAAATAAAAGTATTTTTTGAAGCCGATAAATTAGTCGAAACACTGCATTTTGTCATTGTGGCAGCTGAGCATAATAAACATGAAATTGGCTATGGTCGCTTTATGAACCAAGTAGAAAAAACGATTCATGGATTATGCGATGAGTTAGCAATTAATAAGCAACGCCAAGACTTATCAGTACGCTTTTTTCAGCATATAAGTTACCCATATTAATTAAGCTGAACTGTTGTTAATTAGTTACCTGAACTCTAGATAACAAAAAGGCTCGCAATTGCGAGCCTTTTTAAAGAATAAACGCTAATTACCAGCCTGTTTTTTCTTTAAGTGCTTTACCGATTTCAGCAAGTGAACGTACAGTTTTTACGCCCGCAGCTTCTAATGCAGCAAATTTCTCATCAGCAGTACCTTTACCACCAGCGATGATTGCGCCAGCGTGACCCATACGCTTACCTTCTGGTGCAGTAACACCAGCAATGTAAGAAACAACAGGTTTAGTAACGTTAGCTTTGATGTACTCTGCAGCTTCTTCTTCTGCAGTACCACCAATTTCACCAATCATTACGATTGCTTCAGTTTGTGGATCTTTTTCGAACAATTCTAGAACGTCGATAAAGTTAGTACCTGGAATTGGATCACCACCAATACCAACACAAGAAGACTGACCAAAACCAGCATCTGTAGTTTGCTTAACTGCTTCGTACGTTAACGTACCAGAGCGAGAAACAATACCTACTTTACCAGGCTTGTGGATGTGACCAGGCATGATACCAATCTTAGTCTCACCAGGAGTGATAACACCTGGACAGTTTGGACCAATCATACGAGTACCTGTTTGATCTAGTTTAACTTTAACGTCAACCATATCAAGTGTAGGAATACCTTCAGTGATACAAACAATCAGCTCGATACCTGCATCGATAGCTTCTAAGATTGCATCTTTACAGAAAGGTGCTGGTACGTAAATCACAGATGCAGTTGCACCTGTTGCTTCTACTGCGTCACGTACTGTGTTAAATACTGGAAGACCAAGGTGCGTTTGACCGCCTTTACCTGGGCTTACACCACCAACCATTTGTGTACCGTACTCAAGCGCTTGCTCTGAGTGGAAAGTACCTTGACCACCAGTGAAACCTTGACAGATAACTTTTGTATCTTTATTGATTAATACAGACATTATTTGCCCTCCGCAGCAGCAACAACTTTTTCAGCCGCGTCTGTTAATGATTCAGCAGCGATGATGTTAAGATCAGACTTAGCAAGTACTTCACGGCCTAATTCAGCATTAGTACCTTCTAAACGTACAACTACTGGAACTGTTACACCTACTTCTTTAACTGCGCCAATGATGCCTTCAGCAATCATGTCACAACGAACGATTCCGCCGAAGATGTTAACTAAAACAGCTTTAACGTTGTCATCTGAAAGGATGATTTTGAATGCTTCAGAAACACGTTCTTTAGTCGCGCCGCCACCAACATCTAGGAAGTTAGCTGGCTTGCCACCGTGTAGGTTTACGATGTCCATAGTACCCATTGCTAGGCCTGCACCGTTAACCATACAACCTACGTTACCATCTAGGGCTACGTAGTTAAGCTCGAAGCTTGCTGCGTGAGCTTCACGTGCATCTTCTTGAGATGGATCGTGCATTTCACGGATTTTAGGTTGACGGTAAAGTGCATTACCATCGATACCAATTTTACCATCTAGACAGTGAAGGTTACCTTCATCTGTGATTACTAGTGGGTTGATTTCAAGTAATGCGAAATCGAAATCGTTAAACATGTTGCCAAGACCCATAAAGATCTTAACGAACTGTTTCATTTGTGTTGGGTTAAGACCCAATTTAAAACCAAGCTCACGAGCTTGGTAAGCTTGAGGACCTACTAAAGGATCAATCTCAGCTTTGTGGATAAGTTCTGGTGTTTCTTCAGCAACAGTTTCAATTTCAACGCCGCCTTCAGTAGACGCCATGAACACAACTTTACGAGAAGCACGGTCAACAACAGCACCTAGGTACAGTTCGTTTGCGATATCTGTACAGCTTTCTACTAAAATTTTAGCAACTGGCTGGCCTTTCTCGTCTGTTTGGTAAGTAACTAGGTTTTTACCTAACCAGTTAGCTGCAAACGCTTTAACTTCGTCGATAGTTTTAACTAGCTTTACACCGCCAGCTTTACCACGTCCACCTGCGTGAACCTGAGTTTTAACAACCCACATATCGCCGCCAATTTTTTCAGCAGCTGCTGCAGCTTCTTCAGGTGTATCGCAAGCGAAACCTTGAGAAACTGGTAAACCATATTCGGCAAAAAGTTGTTTTGCCTGATACTCATGCAAATTCATGATGCTTTATCCAATTTTTTATATTAAAAGAGCTGAATATTTATGCAAATAAACAACTATCCCAAATTGCGTGCCTAGTATAGATCTCATGGCGCTACATGAAAACCCCAGTATGACCTTAGGCGCAAAAAAAAGCTGTGATTTTAACTCACAGCTTATATTTCATACTACTTAATTAAACATCTAGCAGTAAACGTGTTGGATCTTCAAGTAACTCTTTAATTGTTACTAAGAAACCAACTGATTCTTTACCATCGATTTGGCGATGATCGTAAGATAACGCTAAATACATCATAGGTAAGATTTCAACTTTACCATTAACAGCCATTGGACGATCTTGGATTTTGTGCATACCTAAGATTGAAGACTGCGGTAAGTTAATGATTGGTGTTGATAGTAATGAGCCGAATACACCACCGTTAGTAATAGTGAAATTACCGCCAGTCATATCGTCAAGTGTTAGCTTGCCATCACGACCTTTAAGAGCTAGCTCACGAATACCTTTTTCGATTTCTGCAACTGATAATTTGTCACAATCTTTAAGTACTGGCGTTACCAAGCCACGTGGCGTAGAAACAGCAATACTGATGTCGAAATAGTTGTGATAAACAATATCATCGCCATCAATTGATGCGTTTACATCTGGGAAACGCTTTAACGCTTCAGTTACCGCTTTCACATAGAAAGACATGAAACCTAAACGAATACCGTGACGCTTTTCAAATACTTCTTGGTACTGCTTACGAAGATCCATTATTGGCTTCATATTAACTTCGTTAAACGTGGTTAACATTGCAGTTGAGTTTTTCGCTTCAAGAAGGCGATTAGCAATCGTTTTACGTAAACGTGTCATAGGCACACGTTTTTGAGTACGGTCACCCATTGGTGCTGCTGGTGCAGCTTCTGGTTTTGCTTTTGCTGATGGAGCAGGTGCTTTCAAGAATTGGTCAACATCTTCTTTGGTCACACGGCCATTTTTACCTGAACCTTTGATTTTTGATGCATCAAGGCCTTTTTCAGCAATTAAACGACGAACTGACGGCGTTAACACATCAGAACTATCACTTGAGCTTTCTTCTTTGGCTGCTGGTGCATCCGCTTTAGCATCAGATTTAGCTGGTGCAGCACCTGCTTTTACCTTACCAATTACTTGCTCACCAAGAACAGTATCGCCTTCGTCATGGATTATTTCGCCCATAACGCCGTCTTCTTGGGCAACAACTTCAAGTACAACTTTATCTGTTTCGATATCTACCAAGTTTTGGTCGCGTGTTACCGCGTCACCTGGTTGAACATGCCAAGTAGCAATTGTTGCATCTGCAACTGATTCTGGAAGTACAGGTACTTTAATATCCACTTCTTTACCTTCTGATGCTGGTGCTGATTGCGCCGCAGGCGCGTCTTCTGATTTATCTGATGCTGAGTCATCTTCTTTTGACTCTTTAGTTGCCGGTGCTTCATCTGCATCGCCAATTAAACCGATCACTTGGTCGCCAAGTACCGTAGCACCCTCTTCTTGTGAAATTTCAGTGATTACACCATCGTTTTGTGCAACCACTTCTAAAACCACTTTGTCTGTTTCAATATCTACTAAGTTTTGGTCACGGCTTACTTTGTCGCCAACACTTACATGCCATGTAGCAACGGAAGCATCTGCAACCGACTCAGGAAGAACAGGAACTTTAATTTCTGTGCTCATTGCTTATCCTTTCTTTTCTATAGTAAGCGCGTCGGCAACGAGCGCTTGTTGTTCTTTAGTATGTACTGACATATAACCACATGCAGGTGATGCTGAAGCTTTACGACCAGCATATTTTAATTTTGCATCTTGTGGAATTGCATCAATAAAGTGATGTTGAGAACAATACCAAGCGCCTTGGTTTTGTGGCTCTTCCTGACACCATACAAAATCTTTAACATGCTGATAACGTTCAATAATCGTCTTCATTTCGTCATGTGGGAACGGGTATAGCTGTTCAACACGAACAATAGCAATGTTGTCTTGCTCAAGTTTACGACGTTCTTGCAATAATTCGTAGTAAACTTTACCGCTACAAAATACAACACGTTCTACTTTCTTCGCATCAATATCATCAATTTCATCGATCATATTGTGGAATACACCCTCAGAAAGCTCTTCAAGTGATGATGTAGCTAATGGGTGACGTAGCAATGATTTTGGTGTCATAACAATCAGTGGGCGACGAAGAGGTCTTACCGATTGACGACGAAGCATTGCATAAACTTGTGCCGGTGTTGATGGTACACACACTTGCATATTGTGATCAGCACACAGCTGTAAAAAGCGCTCAAGACGTGCAGAGCTATGCTCAGGACCTTGGCCTTCATAACCATGTGGTAGCAAACATGTCAGGCCACATAAACGACCCCACTTTTGCTCACCTGAACTTAAGAATTGGTCAAAAACAACTTGTGCACCATTGGCGAAATCACCAAATTGCGCTTCCCATAAAACAAGTGAAGTCGGCTCTGCTGTTGCATATCCATATTCAAACGCTAATACCGCTTCTTCAGATAGCACCGAATCAAATACTTCAAACGTACCTTGTTCTTCACTAATGTTTTGCAGTGGTAAGTATGTTGCACCGTCTTGTTGACCGTGAACAACGGCATGGCGATGGAAGAAGGTACCACGACCAGAGTCTTGACCTGTTAGGCGAATATCAGTGCCTTCAGCTGCAATAGTTGCATACGCTAAAGTCTCTGCCATACCCCAATCAAGTGCTTTTTCACCGGCTGCCATAGCTTTACGATCATCGTATATTTTCTTAACACGAGATTGCGCTTTGTGATCTTCAGGGTAGCTTGCGACAATG
Organism: Pseudoalteromonas sp. KJ63-1; assembly: GCF_055808145.1. The sequence continues at coordinate 1,717,092 of NZ_CM147855.1, forward strand.
TTACCAAGCTCTTTAAGTTTCTCTACAGAAACGCTCGCGTCGTAGTCAACATTCCAATCATGACCTACATATTTAGCCCAATCAGAAGAGTGTGATGTTTCTGGTTGAATTTCTTCAACTACACAGTTGCCATCATCTAAGCCATTACGATAATCATCAGCAAGTGCTTTCACTTCGTTTTCTGTGAAAGAACCTTCTGAGATTAATTGATCTGCATAAATTAAGCGCGGAACTGGGTGTTTTTTAATTTTTTGATACATAACAGGCTGCGTAGCATTTGGCTCATCAGCTTCGTTATGACCATGGCGACGATAACAAACGAGGTCAATCACAACGTCACGCTTAAACTGGTTTCTGAAATCAAGCGCTAATTGCGTAACAAACGCAACCGCTTCAGGATCATCAGAGTTTACGTGGAAGATTGGTGATTGAACCATTTTTGCAATATCAGTACAGTAATCAGTAGAGCGTACATCGTCTTGCTTGCTTGTTGTAAAACCAACTTGGTTATTAACAACAATACGAATGCTACCACCACAACTAAACGCATTAGTTTGTGATAAGTTAAACGTTTCTTGTACAACACCCTGACCTGCGATTGCAGAGTCGCCGTGAATAGTAATAGGAAGTGCTTTGCTGCCCGTTTTGTCGTTTAGACGATCAAGACGTGCGCGCACAGACCCCATAACCACAGGATTTACGATTTCTAAGTGCGATGGGTTAAACGCAAGTGCCATATGCACATTACCACCTTTGGTCGCGAAATCTGAAGAGTAACCCATATGGTATTTAACATCACCTGAGCTTAAAGTATCTTTGTGTTTACCAGCAAATTCATCAAATAATTCTGATGGATTTTTACCAAGCACATTCACAAGTACGTTCAAGCGTCCGCGGTGAGCCATGCCGATTACGGCTTCTTTTTGGCCACTTTCACCCGCGCGGTGTATAAGCTCTTTAAGCATAGGCACTAACGCATCGCCACCTTCTAGTGAGAAACGCTTAGCACCCGGGAACTTAGCCCCTAAATATTTTTCAAGACCATCAGCCGCTGTCAATCCTTTAAGGATACGAAGCTTTTCATTTTTATCGAATTTTGGCCTAGACTGAACAGACTCTAAACGCTGTTGTAACCAACGTTTTTCTTCTGTTGATGTGATGTGCATATACTCTGCGCCAATAGAACCACAATATGTAGTTTTTAGTGCTTGGTATAACTCACCTAAAGGCATAGTATCGCGGCCTACGGCAAACGATCCTACGTTAAATTCGCGGTCAAAGTCAGCATTTGATAAGTCGTGGTACTCTAGCTCTAAATCTCGTACACGTTCGCGTTGCCAAATACCTAGTGGATCTAGGTTTGCATTTTGGTGTCCACGAAAACGGAAAGCATTAATAAGTTGCAGAACTTTAACCTGTTTAAGGTCGCCGCCACTGCCCTCTGCTACCACTACTTCTCTATGCTTGTTTTTAGCAAGCGCCGCAAATTGTGAACGAACTTCTGAATGTTTTATTTCAACATCCACACCATCTACTTTTGGTAATTGTTCGAACACTTCTCGCCATTCTTCTGGCACCGAAGTCGCATCGTCTAAATACGCTTCATAAAGCTCTTCAACATAAGCAACGTTACCGCCGTTTAAATGTGAAGATTCTAGCCATGCCTTCATCACACCTTCGTGCATTTATAAGCCCTTTTTTTAGCGCAGAAATTAATAGTTATATAACAAGATGGCTAATAAAATATTAGCCATCTTTCGTCTACTTGAAATTAAACCGAGCGGTTTAATAACATAGATTTTATTTGCCCAATTGCTTTAGTCGGGTTTAAACCCTTAGGACAAACGCTAACACAGTTCATGATACTGTGGCAACGGAACACACTGAATGCATCGTCTAAGTCAGCTAAACGCTCTTCTGTTGCAGTGTCTCGGCTATCAGCTAAGAAACGGTAAGCATGAAGAAGGCCTGCTGGACCTATAAACTTATCTGGATTCCACCAGAAAGAAGGACACGATGTAGAACAACATGCACATAAAATACACTCATAAAGCCCATCTAATTTATCACGTTCTTCGATAGATTGAAGGCGTTCGCCTGCAGCAGGCTCGTCATTTATTAGATACGGTTTTACTTTTTCGTATTGAGTGTAGAACTGACTCATGTCAATAACAAGGTCACGAACAACAGGAAGTCCCGGTAATGGACGTACTACGATTTTACCTTTGCCATTTTTTTGTAGCGTAGATAAAGGAGTAATACATGCTAAGCCGTTCTTACCATTCATGTTTACACCGTCTGAACCACACACGCCTTCACGGCATGAACGACGGAATGATAATGTAGGATCTTGCTCTTTTAATAATAAAAGTGCATCCAATACCATCATGTCTTGGCCTTCCTCAGTTTGCAAAGTGTATTCTTGCATACGAGGTGCGTTGTCAACATCCGGATTGTAACGATAAACTGAAAATTGTACTTGTGCCATCGTCTCGCTCCTAGTAGGTACGTGCTTTAGGTGGGAATGCTTCACGTAGCTTAGGCTCGTAGTTTACTTTACGCTTGCTCATTTCATCCGTTACCGGATTAAATACTGAGTGACATAACCAGTTTTCGTCATCACGATCTGGGAAGTCAAAGCGAGAGTGTGCTCCACGGCTTTCAGTACGGAAGTTTGCAGCTACTGCAGTTGAGTAAGCTGTTTCCATTAAGTTGTCTAATTCTAAACATTCAATACGCATGGTGTTGAAGTCTGATGATTTATCATCAAGACGTGCATGCTGTAAGCGTTCACGAATTTCTTTGAGCTCAGTAAGACCAGTTGCCATTGAGTCACCTTCACGGAATACCGAGAAGTTAAGCTGCATACACTGTTGTAGGTCTTTCTTGATTTGTACTGGGTCTTCGCCTTGACCAACTGTTGAGCTTTCCCAACGGTTAAAGCGAGCTAATGACGTTTCTAAATCAGACTCAGAGGCCGCTTTAGAAATTTCAACGTCATTTAGGTATTTACCTAAGAAATTACCAGCAGCACGGCCAAATACAACTAAATCAAGTAATGAGTTACCACCTAAGCGGTTAGCACCGTGAACAGATACACATGCAATCTCACCAACAGCAAATAAACCCTGTACTACTTTTTCGTTACCAGCGGCATCGATATTAAGTACTTGACCATTTACGTTAGTTGGCACACCACCCATCATGTAGTGACATGTTGGGATAACTGGAATTGGCTCTTTTGCAGGATCAACGTGAGCAAATGTTTTAGCAAGGTCGCATACACCTGGAAGACGTAAGTTAAGCGTTTCTTCGCCTAAGTGATCAAGTTTCAACTTAAGGTGAGGACCCCAAGGACCATCACAACCACGACCTTCACGAATCTCTGTCATCATTGAACGAGCAACAACGTCACGAGATGCTAAATCTTTAGCATTTGGTGCATAGCGCTCCATGAAGCGTTCGCCATCTTTATTTAAAAGATAACCACCTTCACCACGACAACCTTCAGTTACTAGCGTACCAGCACCTGCAATACCTGTCGGGTGGAATTGCCACATTTCCATGTCTTGCATAGAAATACCAGCACGAGTCGCCATACCAACACCGTCACCAGTGTTAATGTGAGCATTAGTTGTTGATGCAAAAATACGACCTGCACCACCAGTAGCTAACACAACTGCTTTTGATTTGAAGAAAGTGATTTCACCTGTTTCAATTTCAATCGCTGTACAACCTACTACATCGCCATTATCGTTTTTAACTAAATCAAGTGCATACCATTCAGAAAATACATTTGTTTTGTTTTTAACGTTTTGTTGATATAGAAGATGTAATAATGCGTGACCAGTACGGTCAGCAGCTGCTGCGGTACGTGCAGCTTGTTCACCACCAAAGTTTTTCGATTGACCACCGAAAGGACGTTGGTAAACACGGCCATTTTCAAAACGAGAAAATGGTAGACCCATATTTTCTAGTTCAGTAATAGCTTCTGGGCCTGTATTACACATGTATTCGATAGCGTCTTGGTCACCGATAAAATCGGAGCCTTTGACAGTATCATACATATGCCATTCCCAGTTATCTTCATGCGAATTACCTAGCGCTACTGTAATACCACCTTGGGCAGATACAGTGTGTGAGCGTGTCGGAAAAACTTTAGAGATTAATGCACATGTTTTGCCAGATTCAGTAATAGCAAGAGCAGCGCGCATACCTGCACCACCGGCACCAATTACTACGGCGTCAAATTCACGAACAGAATATTTCACTTAAACACCCCATAAAACGATTAAACCTACAGCTACGTAAGCGACAGCCATTAGGTTTAGTACAAAGCCTAAGAAAGCACGCAATTTAGCGTCCTTTACATAGTCGGTTAGAACCTGCCAAAGGCCGATACGGGTATGAACCATAATGCAAACTAGGGTGATTAATGTCGCCCCTTTCATTGCTAGGTTTGAGAATAGGCCTGTCCAGGCGTCATATGTGACTTCTGGCATAGCTAGAAAGTAGCCAATAATAAAAATTGCATATGCACTGATTATTAATGCCGTTGTGCGTAGAGATACATAATCTTGTACGCCATCACGTTTAAGAGTTGCTTGATTTAAGACCATATCCACACCCCTGCCAATACAGCAAACACAACGCCAAGTGCCATAGCAATTTTAGCGCTAGTGTTGCCTGATTCAAGTTCTTCCCAATGCCCCATGTCCATAATAATATGACGGATACCACCAATAAGGTGATAACCTAGAACAGAAAGGGTGCCCCAAGCTATAAATTTGGCAATGAATCCGTTAAACAGACCCTTGACGAATTCAAAACCTTCAGCTGAAGAAAGAGACTCTGACCAAGCCCAAATGACAAACGTTAAAGCAAAAAATAATGCAACACCGGTGACGCGGTGAAAAATTGAAGCTTTAGCCGTTGCCGGCATAGATATAGTTGTTAGATCTAGATTTACAGGTCTTTGCTTTTTCACAGTTACTTGCCCATCTTGCCCGCAGTGGGGCTCATCTACTTGTTTTTCTAAAACCCACCAAATGTTTCTGGTGGAACTATCAAAATAAACGTATTAATACTAATAAAGTTCACTTTTTATGAAAAATATTATGTAAAAAAAGTTTACCCAAATACAAATCGGTTAAAAACCTCCGATAGTATATATAGCCAGAGGCTCTTTTACAATTCTTGTTTACTTTGAGACGTTTGCGAATTAGCCAATGGTATAATATTCAATCTATACCGAATATTTATTATACATATATGCATAATACTTATAAAAATTGACTTTAACCCCCTCTTTCACGTTAAAATGTAAAGATGTGCTTAGAATAGATTTTAGAATATAAAAATCAGAATAGTTATCTTAATAGGAGATACATAGATGGCAGATAAGAAAGCCACAGTCCATATTGATGGGCTAGATCCAATCGAACTTCCAATTTATCAAGGTACTGCTGGCCAAGATGTAATTGATGTACGTACACTCGGCTCACATGGTCACTTTACTTATGATCCAGGTTTCATGTCGACTGGTTCTTGTGAATCTACCATCACTTACATCGATGGTGGTAAAGGTGTTTTACTACACCGTGGTTACCCAATCGAGCAGTTAGCAGAAAGCTCTAACTACATTGAGTTATGTTACTTACTATTAAATGGTGAGTTACCAACTAAAGAGCAGTACGATGATTTTGCTACAAAAATCACTCGTAGCACCATGCTAGATGAGAAAATAGCAAACTTCTTCCAAGGTTTCCGCTTTGATGCTCACCCAATGGCAATGCTTTGTGGTGTGGTTGGTGCTTTATCTTCTTTTTACCATGAAGATCTTGATATCACAGACGCAGTTCAACGTAAAACAAGCGCTATTAAATTAGTTGCTAAGTTACCAACAATTGCAGCAATGGCATACAAAACAAACATCGGTCAACCGTTTGTATACCCACGCAATGATTTAAGCTATGCAGAAAACTTCTTACACATGATGTTCTCTGTGCCTGCTGAAGAATACAAAGTAAACCCAGTAACAGCTAAAGCAATGGATAAAATCTTCATGCTTCATGCTGACCACGAACAAAATGCTTCAACGTCAACAGTACGTTTAGCAGGTTCTTCTGGTGCTAACCCTTATGCATGTATTGCTGCGGGTATTGCATCACTTTGGGGCCCTGCTCACGGCGGTGCTAACGAAGCATGTTTAAACATGTTAGAAGAAATTGGCTCAGTTGATCGCATTGACGAATACGTAGCAAAAGCAAAAGATAAAGCGGACCCGTTCCGTCTTATGGGCTTTGGACACCGTGTTTACAAAAACTTCGATCCACGTGCAACAGTAATGCGTCAAACGTGTCATGAAGTGTTAGAAGAGCTAAACATTCAAGATCCATTGCTTGATATCGCAATGAAGCTTGAGCAAATTGCACTTGAAGACCCGTACTTTGTTGAGAAGAAACTTTACCCTAACGTAGATTTTTACTCAGGTATTATCTTAAAAGCGATTGGTATTCCTACAAGTATGTTCACTGTAATTTTTGCAATGGCACGTACTGTAGGTTGGATCTCACACTGGGATGAGATGCTTTCTCAACCTGGCCACAAGATCAGCCGCCCACGTCAGCTTTACACAGGTGAAACAGCCCGTGATTACAAAGCAACTGACAAGCGCTAAGCTGTAAAGTTAGTTTTAAAAGGCCGCTTTTGCGGCCTTTTTTATTACATGTTACTTGAGAATTATCTTAAACCGATTACAATTCTTGCCCGAATTAATTAACTTTATGAGCCTATGTCTGTGTCCTTGTTTGATCCTAAAACAATCCGTAATGATTTCCCTACTCTAAATCAGACAATCAATGGCTACCCTTTGGTTTATTTAGACTCGGCTGCAACAACGCAAAAGCCACAATGCGTGATTGACGCTACTAACAAGTTTTACACCAATCAGAATGCAAATGTTCATCGCGGCCGTCACACCCTTAGTGAGCAAGCTACAACGGCTTATGAGCTAGTACGTCAACGCGTTGCTGATTATTTTCAGGTAAGCGGTAATGAAATTGTCTGGACAAAAGGCGCTACTGAGGCGATTAACTTAATTGCACATGGCCTAAGAAATACATTAACAACTGACGACACCATTTTAATTAGCCCAATCGAACACCACGCGAATATTGTGCCATGGCAAGAACTCGCGGCATACACAGGTGCATCGTTAAAAGTGCTGCCACTCAATGACGATGCCACCTTTGATATTAGCCAGTGCTGTGACGTGATTAAACTCACCAAGCCTGCGCTGCTAGCTATTACACAAGCCTCTAATGCGCTGGGCAATATTACCGATTTAACTCCGCTGATAACCGCTGCGAAGGCAGTAGATGCGTTAACTTTAGTCGATGGCGCTCAAGGCGCTCTGCATTTAAGACCTAATTTAATCAAGCTTGATTGTGATTTTTACGTGTTTTCAGCTCACAAAATGTTGGGGCCAACAGGATTAGGCGGTTTATATGGCCGCTACAGCGCACTTAATGCATTATCGCCTTACCAAACAGGCGGTGAAATGATTGAAAAAGTGACCCTAACGCAAAGCACTTATCGTGACGCTCCCGCTAAGTTTGAAGCTGGGACGCCAAATATAGCCGGTGTTTTAGGCTTTGGTGCGGCGCTTGAGTATTTAATGGCACTTGATCAGCAAACATTAAAGCACTATGAACAACAGTTGTTTATTTATGCAGCGAACGCACTGAATCAAATAGACGGTATTAGTATCTATAGCGACCTAAAATCGAACATTGGTACACTGTGCTTTAATTATAAAAATGAGCATCCGTATGATCTGGCAACTTTACTTGACGGCTATGGTATTGCAGTACGAAGTGGTCATCATTGTACCCAACCATTAATGACCCATTTAAAACTAAATGGCTCACTCAGAGCGAGTTTTGCATTTTATAATACGACTAAAGATGTAGACCAATTTATTACTGCGCTTAAAGAATGCATCGCTTTATTAGACTAATTTGGATATATAATGACTCACACATACCAACTGGTAAGTAAAAACATTGAAAACAGTGCAAGCTGGCAACAGAAATACCGTGAAATTATGTTACTTGGCAAAACACTCCCGCCACTTGCCGATATATTAAAAACCGACGATGCGCTCGTGCAAGGCTGTGAAAGTAAAGTGTGGATGTTTGTTGAATTTGACCTAACCGAAAATGCGTTGGTTGTGATTGGTGATTCTGATACGCGCATAGTAAAAGGCTTATTGGCGTTAATTTTAGCTCTGTATAACGGTTTAACACCAGAAGAAGTGTTAAACATTAATGCCTATGAAGAATTTGAAAAGCTTGGCTTAATTAGCCACTTAAGCGCTTCTCGCGGCAATGGGGTAAAAGCCATGGTGGAAAAAATACAAACCTTAGCTAAACAAAAAGCGCGTTAAGCGCTTTTTATAACAGTATAATAAGCAGCCTGTAGTTAAATATTTAAACGTGCACGCTTATCTAAATATTTTCTCACTGCTTTAGCGGCAACAAAGAAGCCAAAACTTCCAGTGATCATCGTCACTGAGCCAAAGCCATTATTACAGTCCATATTCATACTGCCATCTGCATTGTGTTTCGCATAACACACACTGCCATCGTTACCTGGATAAACAAGCTGCTCTGTTGAATAAACACAGTCAATATTAAATTTACGTTTTGGGTTAGAACTAAAATTATATTGCTTACGCAAGATATAACGTACTTTTGCAAGCAATGGATCTTGAGTCGTTTTTGCCACATCACCAAAAGTAATTTGACTCGGATCGGTTTGCCCACCTGCACCGCCCGTGGTGATTATAGGTAGTTTATTACGCTTACAGTGTGCGATTAATGCTGCTTTTTCTTTTACCGCATCTATACAATCTATTACATAATCAAAACCTTGAATATGTTCTTGAATATTATCAAGGGTAATAAAGTCATCAATCACATTCACCACACACTCAGGGTTGATAAGCTCGCAGCGCGTCTTCATAGCATCTACTTTAGCTTCCCCTATTGTGCCTGTTAAGGCATGAATTTGACGATTGACATTGGTTGCACAAATATCATCTAAATCAATTAAGGTGATTTTACCCACACCGGTACGCGCTAGTGCTTCAGCAGTCCAACTGCCTACACCACCAATACCCACAACACAAAAATGTGCTTGCTGTAACCACTCAAATTGCTGTTGACCATATAGTCGTTTAATACCACCAAAGCGGATATCAGTTACTTGTTCACTCATTTACCAATCCAATTTCCACGGCGTTTGCCAAGAATCAAAATCTTGATGTTTTATTAATTGCGCATACTCTTCACCAGATTGTGGCAACAGGGTATGTTGTATTTTTTGCGCTTTCCAATTAAAATCCAGCGCAAATGCATGTAAATAGGTACGCTCTGCTGGACTCCCTGCATAACTCGCATCACCCATTATGGGGGCACCCAAACTCTTTAATGCCACCCTAAGCTGATGAGTTTTTCCCGAATAGGGTTTTAATAGATAAGCTCTAAAACCGCTTTTAAAGCTAAACGAATAAAAACGTGTAATAGCGGGGTTACTCTGTGAGTTTAATAATTTATACGTGCCACGGCGAGACTTAGCCATATCACCTTTAACCCAGCCTTGCTTTTTTTAGGCTTGGTATCACTAACCGCCAGATAAAACTTATTAATCGCATGCTGGGTAAATAATTGCGTAAATTCAGCTGCTGCCGCTTTGCTTCGCGCGAGTATAATCAACCCAGAGGTGACTTTATCTAAACGGTGTACTGCAAATAATTTTTCGTTTAACTGTTGCTCAGCTATTACCACAAAACCGGGGCCCTCTTCAGAGTGAAAATTGAGCCCTTGTGGTTTATTTATGATGTAAAAATCATCATGCGTATATTGCACTTTCAATACAGGCGTTTGTGTTGTGTTCACGCGCTTTTACTTTGAATATGGGCAACCACTTTAGCTAAATCTTCTGGTGTGTCGACTCCTGCATGAGGTGTAACTAATGCTTGCTCTATTTTAATTGCATAACCATGGTATAGCACGCGTAACTGCTCTAACGATTCAAGTAGTTCTAATGGTGAAACACTTAATTCAATATATTGCTTTATAAATCCTGCACGGTAAGCATAAATACCCACGTGACGTTGAAAAGGCGCTAAATTCAGTGGTTGCTGCTCTGCCATCATGGTACTCCTATCAAAAGGAATACTCGCTCTTGAAAAGTACAAGGCATTTTTATTAATGTCACTGACCACTTTAACCGCATTAGGATTAAACACTTCATCACGCTCTTCAATAGCAACACTTAAGGTTGCCATTGGTGCAGTTGATTGCGCTAATAATGTCGCCACTTGCGATACGTTATCAGGGGATAACAAAGGTTCATCACCTTGTACATTTACCACGATAGTGTCATCAGCTAAATTAAGTAAATCCACCACCTCGGCTAAGCGCTCTGTGCCTGATTGATGATCTTCACGTGTCATCAAAACGTTACTCGTAAAACGTTTAGCAACATCAAACACTTTTTGATGATCGGTGGCAATAACCACCTTGCTAGCTCCTGACAAACAGGCCTTTTCATACACATGCTGTATCATTGGTTTGCCACAAATATCAGCGAGCGGTTTACCTGGCAAACGAGTTGAAGCGTAACGCGCAGGGATAACAACTACGAATTCCACTTTTCTACCTCTTCAAGAGACAATTCACGAGCTTCATTTTCAAGCAATACCGGAATATCATCGCGTACAGGATAAGCTAGTTTTGCTGCAGTGCTGATCAGCTCTTGGTTTTCTTTATCAAAGCGCAACTTACCTTTGCAAACAGGGCAAGCAATAATTTCGAGTAACTTAGTGTCAAAGGCCATGATGGATCCCTTTTTCTTTTAATAATAAATTCAATGTGTTTATTACTGCTGCAGTTGGCTGAGCGTCAACTGGCAAATAATACCAATTCGGTTTTGCAAAATCACGGCACTTAACCGCATCTTTTTCTGTCATTAATATACAGTCATCACCAAATTGAGCAAAGTCATCAGCGCTGTAAGCATAATGATCGCGAAAGTGATGTGTTGATAACAATTCTATACCATGCGCTTTTAATGATGCTTCAAAACGTTGTGGGTTGCCGATTGCACTCACCGCATGCGCTGATTTTATAGCCGTTGTAATCTCAGTATTATCAGCAACACGTTTAATAACTGATGGTTGTAAGCGATAACTAAATTCATGCTCAGAGCCATTTTCAATCACTAAATCTACACTGTTTAAACGAGAGGTGGTTTCACGAAGTGGTCCTGCTGGCATTAAAAAGCCATTACCAAATTTTCTTTCGCTATCTACAATACAACATTCTATACTGCGTGCCATTTTGTAATGCTGCATGCCATCATCTGAAATAATCACATCAAGCTTGAAATGTTGATTAAGCATTTCTATATTGTGCTGTCTATTTGGCCCCACAACTAACGGACATTGTAAACGGTTAAATAAAAGTACCGGCTCATCACCAGCCTCTAAAGTCGTCGTATTGGCAGTCACTAATAATGGGTATTGAGCTGCTTGCCCGCCATAGCCGCGACTAATTAAACCAACGGATAAACCTTGGGCTGTTAAGTGTTCATGCAGCCATAATACAAATGGGGTTTTACCATTACCGCCAACGCTTATATTACCAACCACAATAACCGGTGTTTTGCTGATAAACGATTTAAGAATGCCGAACTTATAGCAATATTTACGCAGCAAAGAAACACAGCCAAAGATAGCGGACAGTGGTAGTAGCAATAAGGTAATTAAGCTAAAAGGTTTGTACCAGCTTTGCTCTATTTTACTCACCCCTGCTCACCAAACTGCATTTTACAAAGAGCTGAGTAGGTACCATCGTTAGCCAGTAATTGAGTATGCGTGCCACTTTCTATCACTTTACCGTTATCAATCACATAGATACGGTCACTATTTTCAATAGTCGATAGCCTATGGGCGATAACAATAGAGGTTTTATCTTTCATTAATGTATCAAGGGCGTGTTGAATAAGCTTTTCAGACTCAGTATCCAAGGCCGAGGTTGCTTCATCTAAAATTAAAATAGGTGCATCTTTTAAAATAGCACGAGCAATCGCAATACGTTGGCGTTGACCCCCTGAAAGCATTACCCCGTTCTCGCCAACCATAGTATTAAGTTGCTCTGGTAAGTCTTTTACAAACTCCCACACATGAGCTTGCTTCGCAACGCCGTGAAGCTCTTCGATAGAAACTTCACGTTGTAAACCATAACAAATATTATTGGCAATAGTGTCATTAAATAGCACCACTTGTTGCGATACTAACGCAAATTGGCGACGTAAATCAGTAAGCTTGTATTCGTTAAGTGCAACACCGTCGAGTAAAATTTCACTTGGCGCTTCTAAGTCATAATAACGAGGTAACAAATTAGAAATAGTCGATTTGCCCGAGCCAGAGCGGCCAACAAGTGCAATACTCTCACCGGCTTTAATGCTCAGTGATAAATCGTTAAGCACGGCTTCATCCTTGGTTGGGTATTTAAAGGTGACGTTTTTCACCTCAATATGCCCTTTTACCTTATCAATTGGTAAGGTACCCGTGTCTTTTTCAATTTCTTCATCTAGCACTAAAAAAACACTCTGAGCAGCTGAAATACCTCGCTGTAAGTCACTGTTTACATTGGCAAGTTGTTTTAGTGGACGCAGTAACATCATCATTGATGAAATGAGTACTACAAAATCCCCAGAGCTAATACTGTCTATCATAGAGGGCATCGACACAACCCATAAAATAACAGCCATAGCACTGGCAGCCAAAATTTGAATAATAGAGACACTTAGCGCCTTGGTCGCATCCATTTTAATTCGTTGTTGGCGGTTATGATTATTAATTTTAGAAAATTGATCAATTTCTTGTGTTTGCCCGCCAAAGCCATGGATCACTTTGTGACCACTGAGCATTTGCTCTGAACTACGGGTAACTTGTCCCATCGCTGACTGGATATTTTTCGAGATATGACGAAAACGTTTAGATACCACGGCTACTATGATAGCTACCAACGGGATAATAACTAAAAAGATTAACGACAACTGCCAACTGGTATAAAACATCACAGCAAGTAAAAACACCACAAAAGCACCTTCCCGCACAACAATAAGCAAAGCTTTGGTAATTGCTTGTTGAACTTGCTCAGTATCAAAGGTAATTTTTGAAATAAGATCGCCCGTCGAATTTTTATCATGAAACGATACCGGTAAGTGTAATATATGCTCAAACAGCTCTTGGCGAAGCGCACGCACTACTTGTGAGCCAACATAGCTTAAACAGTACGATGACATAAAGTTAAATACGCCACGCCCGATAACCAGCGCAATAACCACAAATGGCGCATAAGTTAGTACCTGACTGTTACGCTCATTTAAACCTTCATCGATAAACGGCTTCATAAGTTGAATGAATAATGCATCCATACCTGAGTAACCTATCATTCCAATAATCGCAACGATGGCGATCGACTTATAAGCACCAACGTAAGAAACAAGCCGTTTATATATTTGTGTAGTACTTTGTTCCATAACACTCTCTAAAACCAGTAACAGCCCCTATTGTATCCTTAGCAACAGCAAAACAAAACGTCAATCTTTGATAAACCAATAACTTTCCGCCCCTCTTGCGGTACTCAGCTCTAGGTGTTTAGCATAAAAATCAACCCGAATGTGCCCCACATCACCGGTGCTATATTGTTTGGCGTTTATTTTATTGTAACGCTTAACTACCGCTTTACTTGGAAATTGCCACTGGCCTTGATAAGCACTTGAATGAATCACAAATGTTGGGTTTACGGCCTTTATAAACTCGACACTGGAAGAGCTATCACTGCCGTGATGAGGACTTAACAAAACGGTACTTTGTAAATCATGCCCTTGTTTAATTAATTTAGACTCCCTCGCCTTTGATATATCACCAGTGAGAAGCACACTATGGTTTGCACTTGAGATTTTAACGACACAGGAATTATCATTACTGTTATTAAACTCCTCTTTAGCAAAGGTTTGAATACTCAAACCTTGAAAGTCTATCGTTGTTGCTATGCAATCGTTATATACACGACTTGGATGAAAATACTCAAAGCTCGTTGCATAACCCGCTTTTTTAAAATGTGCAACGCCTCCAGCATGGTCGCTATCTTGATGACTCACAATCGCGGTACTTACCATTAGATTATGGGCATCAATATAGGGGAGTAAAACACTAGTGACACGGCTAAAGCGATTAAAGTAACTTGGCCCAAAGTCATAAATAAACGCGTGTTTGTCTTTTTCTATCAGTACCATTAAACCATGGCCCACATCAAATACATTCAGCCGCCAAAGGCTGGTTTGCGTAGAGTAAAGGTTAAAAAGAAAAGTCAAAATCGGAATGCAGGCCAGTAAGCGAAGCTCAATAAAATAAAGCAAAGGAACAACACTATAAAGCGCCACCACGGTGGTCATACTTATCTGTCCCACATTAAGCCAACGTACCTGCTGAGGTATTGCCTGCAGCATTTGGTAAAGATAGGCCAATGGAAAATCATATAATACGATAAATGCGTACCAATCGGTTAATAATCCCAGCAACACACTTAAAAATAAAGCAGGCATTAATACAAAAGATAAAATGGGAATAGCGACAAGATTTAAAACTAAACCCGCTAAACTCACGCCATTAAAAAAGTATAATGACAAGGGTAATAAGCCAATAAATAACCCCAGTTGAATACTAAATAATGTTCGTATGTTGGCTAGTAATGAGTTACCCCGAAGCGGAAATTGCTTTAAAACAATAAAAATAATACATACTGCTAAAAACGAAAAGTAAAGCCCTGGGTTTAATACACTAAATGGGTTAATCGCTAAAATAATGACCAGTGCGAATAAAATACTGCGCCACCTCAATGACTGCTTTGCCAAATAATAAAGTAGCAAATAACAGCCCAACATAATTAAAGCGCGGGTTGAAGAAATGATAAAATTACTTAAGTAAACATAAATAAAAGCTGCAACAAAACCAACAGCGCTATAAACAATAGAAACATTTAATGCTTGATTTAGTTCAGGTTTAACCAACTTAAGACAAAACCGTGTGACAAAATAACAAAACCAAACACTAGAGAGATATGTAACCCAGAAATGGCTAATAAATGACTTAACCCAAGACTCTGCATTAACGCTTTATGCTCGAATGTCATTAAAGACTTATCGCCAGTTAACAACGTATAATAGAGCCAATTAAGCTCAGCATTATTTACCAACTTTTTGACATAAACTCTATAGGCTGAAACGGCATTACTTTTTTGAGAGCTTTTAATATTAAGCTGTTTATTGAGCACTGTACCTTTAAACGCTATCTTTTGTGTAAAAGCATAAAGCTGATTATCAAAAACAGTAAAATTCTTAATGGATCTATAGTTTTTAAGTCTCACTTGAGCATTAAAAGCATCACCAGAATGAATTGGTTGTGCAAAATTGATACTTAATAAGGCATAAGGTGCTCTAAAGTGACTATATTCACTGTCTTCCAAACGCGTTATTTTAACTTTTGCATATTGGGGAGGTGTAGTAGAAATAACCTCTTCTACCACAACATCGACTGAATAAGCATATTTTTTGTGCTGTTCAGGTAACTCAAATGAATAAAACAAAATAAAATGTGCTGCTACACAGCAAATACCGCAAATAAAGCCTAACAATACAGTTAAAAACGGCTTAAAATACGTGCTCACAATGAGGATTGAAATTGTGATAATTGTAAATTCAAGGGTTTGATAATAAAACACGGTAATAACAACACCGACAACAAATCCAAGACTCATCCACACAGACGTAAATGGTTGCTTTAAATGGCTAAAAAAACGATCCAACGGTTTTTACCTGATCCAAATAAAATTAGACATCACAAATCACTAAAAATATTTGGTCGTCTTTTGCATGATGCTAACCTTTGGCATTTAAATCGACGTTCAGCACGCGGTGCTTTTGCCGTTGGACTTTTCTTTGCATTCATCCCTGTTCCTTTTCAAATGGTGCTTGCCGCTGCCGCAGCCATAATCTTAAGAGTTAATTTGCCTATATCAGTTGCTTTAGTGTGGATCACTAACCCACTTACAATGCCACCTATCTTTTACGGCTCGTACTTGGTTGGTACATTAGTGCTAAATCAACCTGAGCAACATTTTGCGTTTGAAGCAAGTTGGCCATGGTTTATAGAAAGTTTAACGACAATTGGCCCCGCTTTTTTAGTGGGTTCGCTTGTGTGTGCATCTATTGCCAGTGTTATTGGCTATTTTGGTATTGACTTGATTTGGCGCCGCTCAGTGAGGCGAGCTTGGACATCGAGAAATAATTAGCGCCTACTTCTCCATAAAGGGCTGCTCTTTACCTTAATATAGACAAAAAAACCAACTTAACAAGTTGGTTTTTTATAAACGAATAGCATTACCTAGAAACGAAAAACGCGTCTTAATCCAACTAAAGGCAGTAGTAGCAAACCAAACCATGAGAAACTGGCTGAGCTACGTTCATAAAACTCTGTATCTGGGGCTTTACAGTTTTCAACTTCACCGTTAGCAATCGGTGAAAGTTTTACCGCAACAGCAACACTTTCATATTGAATATTGCCATTAATATCAGTTACAACTTCGCCTCGTGAATTTAACTTTTCAACCGTTTTAGTTGCTACACCAAATACTTCATTGTTTTCGTTGATTGATTTCGCTTCTACCATTTTATAACTAAAACTAGTCTCACCATCACTGTCAAAACAAGGTAGTAAACTATTTAAATTTGTGATTTTGTCATCGCCAATTTTATAAATAAAGGCTTCTGAGCGTCTTGTGCTGGTTGTATCACCAACCTCACCCTCACCAACGATATAACCTTGGTTATTAATGTCATTCGCGTATGAGTTTGAGCTAGTGAAATAATCTTCAGGAAATACGGTCGTATTAGTATTTATATCATGATGGAAGAACTTGGCAATTAAACTACCTTCAATACCTTTTGAAGCGTAACCAACCACAATGTCATTATCATTGATAGCGAATGCTTTACCAGCTTGCCAATCATCTTGCTGGTTTATAAAATCAACCACTTCACCGTCTTTAAAATAAGTTGGCATAGTTAAAATAGTCGAATCTCTGTCAAAATAACGAGTGTTCGAAAAACCGACCGCTACATCATTTTTATTAACTGCTAATGCATTACTAATAAAAGGATTAGTGTCCTCATCTTCTTCTGGAGTAAGCGCTAAACCCAACAGCTCTGTTGAAGTCACATTATAGGCACTATCTAGAGTCCATTTAACCGCTGTTTTATTGAATACACCACGCGTACTTCGACTGTTAAGTGATTCAATACAGACCATTACCGGCTCATCAAGGCCATCACAATTATCAGTAATTGTGGTTTGTCTCTCAGCAGGAATACTGACCGATACATTACCAACAACAATGTAACCTGTGTCAGTGGCAACAATATCAGATGCTTTACTAGTCCCACCGTGTTCAGTAAATTCTGGAACAAACGGCACTTCAACACCATCTGCAGATATCAAAATCCCACGTTCTATGAAGTCACGAGTAAACCACGTTTCTTCCTCTGTTTCACCATCTGGTGTAAAACTCACTTTATCAAAAGGAGCACTGCCCCAGCCAACAGTCGTTCCGTCTTCTGCAACGCCATTATAAAAATTACTTGTCGAGCGGGTCAGGCCATCGTAATCAACAGAAGCGATATCAAATAAAGGCTGCTCTGTTATTACACCACTATTATAATTTGTAGCAATAATTGAACTGATTTTTTGATACTCAAAGTTAGATGACAAGTTTGATAAATAACGAACCATAAAAGTATGCGCATCAGCATTAGTGTAAATCGCATCGTTATTTTCTATGTCATCAAGCGTAAAGGTTATTTCTTTATCAATTTCTTTAAACCTTGTCACTTCCGCGTCGTAAGCACTATTGATTGAACTTTCTGTAAAATCAATATAACTAATATCAATAGGGAGGTTGTATAAGCCATTAGCAACGCCAATGACATGGCCACTTTCGCTCACATCAGTAACATATGTATGTTTTGCAGCTTCAAAGTCACCTAATTCGGTTAACTGGTACGTTGCACTCAATGCTGATGTACTCAGTGTGGCTAAAACACTGGCCGCGAGTAATTTATATTTCATTTTATTCCTTACTACTGATTCTTTAATTCTTCAAGTTCTTCCCAACGCTCAAAAGCGGCTTCAAGGTCAGACTCAAGTTGGGCTAAATGGTTCAATTCCTTGGCTGTTATATCACTGTCTTGCTTGAAAAAGTCTTCGTGACTTACTCGTTCTTGTTGTTTTTCAAGCTCAGCTTCAAGTTGCTCCATTTTATTAGGTAGTTGCTCTAGTTCAAGTTTTAATTTGTAAGAGAGTTTATTTGCTTTGTTATTGCTTTTAACTGGCGTTGGCTCTGTTTTTTCAACTTTTTTGACTGGCTGCTTTTGCAACTCTTTGTGCTGCTCCGCCAAATAGTTGGTATAAGCTTCATAATCACTGTAGCCACCAACAATATCAGTGACTTTGCCGTTACCTTCAAATGCCCAAACACTCGAACAGGTATTATCAATAAACTCTCGGTCGTGGCTTACTATCAACACCGTACCTTGATATTGATTAATGATATCTTCAAGGAGTTCTAATGTTTCTATATCTAAGTCATTGGTAGGCTCATCGAGCACTAATATATTTGAAGGTTTCAAAAATAACTTGGCTAATAACAACCTGTTTTTCTCACCACCTGAAAGTGCTTTTACCGGTGTACGAGCACGTGCTGGCGGAAATAAAAAGTCTTGTAAATAGCCTAACACGTGACGTGAGCGTCCGCCCATCATCACTTCTTGCTTACCTTCAGCAACGTTATCTTGAACGGTCGCTTCTTCATCAAGCTTCTCACGGTACTGATCGAAATATGCAAACTCTAAGTTAACACCTTGCTTGATTTCACCACTGTCTGCTTTTAAATCACCAAACAACAATTTTAATAGCGTTGTTTTACCAATACCATTAGGCCCCACCAAACCAATACGATCGCCACGCATCACTAAAGTAGAGAAATCATCAGCTATCACTTTTTCTTTAAATGCATGATTTAAGTGTTTAGCCTCAAATACTAGTTTACCTGAACGATCAGCTGTTTCGATATTGAAATCAGTTTTACCTACTTGTTCCACACGTTGTTTACGTTCATTACGTAATTGTTTCAGCTCACGCACACGGCCTTCATTACGGGTTCGACGGGCTTTAACACCTTGGCGGATCCATGCTTCTTCTTCCGCTAAGCGTTTATCAAACAATGCATTTTGTGTTTCTTCTACTTTTAAATCATGCGCTTTTTGTTCTAAGTAAGTGGCATAATCACCAGGATAAGAAATTAGCTTACCGCGATCTAAATCTAAAATACGTGTAGCAACAGCTCGAATAAATGCACGGTCATGCGATATAAATACAATACCGCCTTTAAATTCTTTTAGGAATTGCTCTAACCACATTACACTTGTCATATCCAAGTGGTTAGTAGGCTCATCGAGCAGTAATAAATCAGGCTCACTCACTAAAGCACGCGCTAATGCAACTTTACGTAACCAACCGCCAGAAAGCGACTTAAGTTTCGCATCAGGAGTTAGCTCTAATTGAGTAAGTACAAGCTGAATTCGGCTATCAAAACGCCAGCCATCTGCCGCCTCTAATTTATTAGATAAACGCTCTAATTTATTTAATAGTTGATCAGTGCAATCTGTTTGCAATTGTGTGCTTACATGATGAAAATCAATCAGTAAGTTAGCAATTTCAGGCATACCTTGGGCAACGTAGTCAAATACAGTGCCACTTGCCCCTTTAGGTGGATCTTGCTCTAAACGCGATATTTTTAAACTACCAACTTGGTTTATCTCGCCATCATCAAGTATTACTTGACCGTCGAGTACTTTTAAAAGCGTTGATTTACCTGCACCATTGCGACCTACAATACACACACGTTCGCCACTTTCGATTACTGCATCTGCATTATCTAGTAATGGGTGTGTACCGTAAGCTAATTGTGCTTTTGAAATTCTAATTAAATCCATAGTTAATCTTTACTCTTATCTGCTTGCGCTAAAAACTGCTGCGCCTGAGGTGCAGTAAAAGGCCAAAATAATTGTTGGCCTTGTTGATTTTTTAAAACCGGAATGCTTATTTGATACTCTAAAATTAATGCGTCATCGCTCATAATATCAATAAGTTGTAATTCATCGGTTGATGAAAGTAACGGTTTTAACAGCTGCTCTGCTTGCTCGCACAAGTGGCAGCCGTCGGTGTGATATAAAATCCACTTAGCCATGTTTAATTAACCAGCTATTGTGTATTTTTTTATTGCGTTTAAAGTCAGGAGATAAGGTTTTATCAGAGATATTTTCTGCTTTTAACCCCAAGCCCATTAAGCCAACTTCATCCATTACAAAACCGCGTTTATTATTAGAGAATATTAGCGTACCCGATGGGCTCAATATTTTTTTAACCCAAGTTAACAGCTTAATGTGGTCGTTTTGTACATCAAACGCGTCTTTCATTCGTTTAGAATTTGAAAAAGTAGGCGGATCTAAAAAGATCAGGTCATACTGCCCTTGTGCATACTCTAGCCATTTTAAACAATCTGCTTGCTCAAAACGATAACGCGTATTGCTAATATCGTTAAGCGCAAAGTTATCTTGACCCCACTTTAAATAGGTTTTAGACAAATCAACGGTTGTAATCGCTTTTGCGCCACCAATGGCTGCATGTACTGAGGCGGTTCCTGTGTATGCAAACAGGTTTAAAAAGCGCTTATCTTTAGCATTTTCTTGAATGTAACGACGTGCAAGGCGATGATCTAAAAATAGCCCTGTGTCTAAGTAGTCAAATAAATTAACTTTAAACTTAGCACCAAACTCTTCTACCACCATGGTTCTATTTTGCTTGGCCATGGGTGTATATTGCTCTTCACCCTTTTGCTTTTTACGTACTTTTACAGCAATGTTTTCAGGTGCAATATCAAGTTGTTGTGCTGTTAAGCTAATAACATCTTGTAAACGCTTCTCTGAGGTTTTTTCATCAATCTCTTTCGGTGCTGCGTATTCAAAAATAACCGCTGAATCACCATAAATATCAACAGCAACGTTATATTCAGGAATATCTGCATCGTAAACACGATACGCATGGACTTGGTTTTGCTTAAGCCAATTTTTTAAACCTTGCTTGTTCTTTTTCAGGCGATTAGCAAATGCCATCGAACCTTCAAAGTTTAAAGCGGGCTTGTCATCAGAGGTAAGGCTGACTTGCTTGTCATCAAGTTGATACAGGTTTAATTCAACATCAAGGGGGCCATTTTTAAATTTATAGCGTTTTTGCTTCACTAATTTAAGCAATTTAAACAGGCTTTCATCCATACCCAGTAGAGCGAGTTTCCAATGATTAAAGTGCTTTTTAAAACCAACACCTAGACTACGATGCAGGTTTACAAGTTCAGCCATAGAACCAATACGCTCACCATAAGGTAAGTTAGAAATAACAACACCCGGCAATTTTGCAACGCTCGTCAGTTTTGTCGCATCGCTTTGCTTAAATTTAATCACCGTATCAAGCTCAGCACGCTGCGCATTGGCAATCGCTTTATCAAGTACTTGCGCATCGTAATCATGGCCAATTAGCCATAATTTAGGGTCGGTGATATTCGCTGTAAGCTGCTCTTTAAGTTCTTTAAATTTTGCCACTCTAAAGCTGGGTAAACGCTCAAACGCGAATCCTTCACGGAATAATCCAGGCGCTTCATTACGTGCCATTCCAGCCGCTTCTATTAAAATAGTGCCGGCACCACAACATGGATCAAACAGCGGTTGATTAACATTTTCAAGCCAACCACTACGTTTTATTATTGCCGCAGCTAAATGCTCTTTTATGGGTGCTTTACCTTGGCCTTGGCGGTAACCGCGTTCAGATAAGCGCGGCCCTGAGTAATCAATATACAGTGAAACGCCATGGCGATTTAAACGTGCAACCACTCGCACATTGGCATCTTGCTTATCTACATTTGGTCGCTGTTCAAATAAATCGTTAAAGTAATCAACGATGGCATCTTTAATTACTAAACCAGAAAACTGGGTATTTTTAAGCGAGTCGTTTGTGCCATTAAAATCAACAGCAAAAGTTTGCGTTGGGCCAAACCATTCTTGCCAAGGTTGTAAGCGTGCAAATTTATACAAGCTGTCTTTGTCATTTACGCCTTCTCTTTCTTCAATAAGCATAAGTACACGCGTAGCAAAGCGTGAAGATAAACACACTTTTTGCGCTAGCAATGAGTCAGCCTCAAAGCGAACAGAGCCCACAGTTTGCTTTGACACCGTAGCGCCAAGTTCTGTAAGTTCATCAACCAATAAATTTTCGATTCCGATAGAAGTAAGTGCGATAAATTGCAAAGTAAAAACCCTTAATAGCTAATTGCGCGGGATTATAACATAGGTTTGCGTACAAATACGCCATAAACAAGCCTCAAAGACTAAATTAGGCTAAGCTGTTTGACTATCGTACTGTGAGGTAATGAGGGGGAAAACACGGTTGTTTAAAACGCGGATAACTTCAAACTGGGCAAGTGATAGATTGTCATCTAGTGCAAAGGTTTCACTTAAATTTATACACACAGAGGCTTCCTGGCAATGCTCGACAATTAAAAACTCGCCAGTCTGTGATTCTGAGCTTAAATTAATAACCGCTTCAGTACTAGGTGTGCTACCAGTATACGGTTTAAAAAACCAACTTTTTGCCAACACGGGTTTTAATTGAAATTTAACTGCCGTTGCATTGAGCGCTATTTGGCATAACTGGGCAGGATTCCATAAATTAAATTGCTCAAGGTAATAATAAACTTGCTCATAAAAGGCTGCATCTTCAAGGCTGAAGTACGGGTTTTCAAAAGCACAATCGGTGAGCTGTCTAAGCTTATAAGGTGTACAAAGTTGCATATCGTCATTTAAATCAAGCAGCAAGCGGTTTTTCTCGGCGCATGCTATCCATTGCCATTGCTTTGACGCTTGTAACATTTGCTCCTCCCTACTTAGTACTTAAAAAATAAAATAAGACAATAAGCTTAGAGTATAGCTGCTTTTGACCATTTTTAAAACGTCTTTTTAGAACATTTATCGAACGATCAAAAGCTTACATAACTGATCCTTATAAGTCGTTAATGATCGACTTGACCAATTGTGGTCCTTTGTATATGAAACCGGTATAAACTTGAACTAAATCTGCACCCGCATCAAACTTTTCTTTTGCGGATTGAGCATCATCAATCCCCCCACACCAATAATAGGTAACTGATTATTTGTTAAACGCTTAAGTTCAGAAACAACATGGGTTGAACGCTCTCTAACTGGCGATCCTGATAAACCACCTGCCTCATCAGCATATTGCTGACCTTGCACTAAGCTACGCTCTAAGGTGGTATTAGTGGCTATAACACCATCAATTTTATTATTTAACAGTGACTCACTCACTTGTTCAATTTGAATTTGATCTAGGTCTGGCGCAATTTTCACCAACATAGGCACTTGTTTATTGTGCTTAGCAATTAAATCAAGCTGTTCGTTTTTCAAGCTTTGTAATAAGTCATCTAATGCTGCACCATATTGAAGGTCTCGAAGTCCTGGCGTGTTGGGCGATGAAATGTTTACAGTGATGTATGATGCATGCTCAAACACTTTACGCATACAGTGAATATAATCATCTTTACCCTGCTCGTTTGGTGTATCTTTATTTTTACCAATATTGATACCTAAAATACCATCGTACTTAGCTGCTTTTACATTATTAACTAAATTATCAACACCTTTATTATTAAAGCCCATACGATTAATAATCGCATTTGACTGTGGCAATCTAAACATACGAGGCTTATCGTTACCCGCTTGAGGACGCGGTGTTACTGTACCCACTTCAACAAAACCAAAGCCCATTTGGGCAAAGGCATCGATACACTCGGCGTTTTTATCTAGGCCTGCAGCAAGTCCTACTGGGTTTTTAAATTCCAAACCTAAAAAGTTCACCGGTTTATTAGCAACACTTTGTGCCCATGCCGCACTTAATGGTGTGTTAGCAAAGCGACGTAAGTTGTTAAGAGCAAAATCATGTGCCCACTCCGCATCACGGGTAAACATAAAACGGCGAGCTAAATCGTAGAACATGAATATAATCCTCTTAAAATTGTAGACAAAAAAATACCTCAGACAAGGCTGAGGTATTATATAACAAAAACTGTTTAACGATTAGTTTTAATCAATAGCAGTTTGTTACTTTGCTGATGTATCACAATTGTGACCAAGCAACATAAGCTCTCTTAATGCCACTGAGAACTTAGCAAAATCATGACTTTGCGATGTTTTAAACTCTGTCAGCATTTGCTTCCAACGTTGAAGCAACAGATCTTGACTATCCATCCATTGTTCAATTTGGCCAT
The DNA here is from genome assembly GCF_055808145.1 of Pseudoalteromonas sp. KJ63-1. The sequence goes on from NZ_CM147855.1 coordinate 1,741,676, forward strand.
CTACATCACTGTTTTCACCTTCAAAGCTGTTTAATACAACTTCTGACAAGGTGCGTTGCTGCCAATCTAACTCTTCACGATATGATGCACGCGCTAGTGCCTGCCAATGGTTAGAAACCGGTTGATTAGTGATTTGATCTAAGAACCAATGTAGTCCCATTTGCGCACCTAATTTAAAGTAAGTGTGCGACACCATATCGATTTTACGATTAGAGTTTTGTGCAATTTGCGTTAAATCCATTACCGAGAACAAGCTTGATAACGACACAATACGCTGTGCAATATCTGCAGGTACACCGCTTTGTGTTAGTTCTTCACGAGCACTTACAATACGATCGCTTTCTGTTTTAACGATGTATTTAGTTAAGTTTTCACTTAAATCAGCAAATGTAGGTGAGAAGATTTCAATCGCTTGCTCAATTGATTGTGCTTTGGTGCGATGACGAAGGAACCAACGTGTTGCACGACGAACAGTACGACGTAACTGGTATAACATTTCTGTTTGTACGTTCGATGGTATTTTGTTATCTAAATCACTAATAGATAACCATGTTTCACGCATTTGGAAAATTTCACTTGCGATTGAGTAACACAATGCAATTTCAGCTTCGTTTGCACCGGTTTCTTCATTCATACGCACCATAAAGTTTAAGCCCATATCATTAACAATATTATTTGCTAACTTAGTGGCAATAATCTCTTTGCGTAGTGGATGATTATCCATCGCATCATTAAACTTCTCACGTAATGGGCGTGGGAATGATTTAACCAATAACTGGCGATAGTAAGGGTTTTCGGTAATTTCGTCGGTTACTAATGACTCTTTAAGAACCATTTTCGCATAAGACACCAATACAGAAAGCTCAGGACGTGTTAAATCTCTACCTGCAGCGGCGCGCTCTGCCAACTCTTCATCGGTAGGAATAAACTCAATTGCACGGTCTAACTTGCCATCTTTTTCAAGTGCATGAATAAAGCGAATTTTTTCTTTAAGCGTTGAGGTACCTTTAGATTGAGTAATCGATAAAGTATGCGTTTGACGATAACAATCTTTAAGTACTAATTCAGACACTTCATCAGTCATTGAATAAAGTAGTTCATCACGTTGCTTACGCGTTAAGTCGCCTTCAGCAACTAAGCCATTGAGTAAAATTTTAATATTTACTTCGTTATCTGAACACGCAACCCCGCCCACGTTATCGATGAAGTCAGTATTTACACGACCGCCTTGAGCTGCAAATTCAATACGACCTAATTGGGTTGCACCTAAGTTACCGCCTTCGCCAAATATTTTAGCACCAAGATCTTTACCGTTGATACGCAACGCATCATTGGCACGGTCCCCAACATCAGCATCCGTTTCTTTAGAATGTTTGATGTAAGTCCCTATACCACCATTCCAAAGTAAATCATGATCCATCATTAATGATGCTTTGATCAATTCATTCGGTGTCATGCTGGCTTTTTTTGTGCCTAACATCTTTTTCATCTCAGGGGTCAGCGTAATCGACTTAGCAGCACGCGAGAAAATACCACCACCGCTTGAAATTAGCTCTTTATTGTAATCTTCCCATGATGAACGTGGTAAATTAAATAAACGTTCGCGCTCTGGATAAGAAGCTGCTGCATCTGGGTTTGGATCAACAAAGATATGTAAGTGATTAAACGCCACTTGCAAGCGAATGTGCTTTGATAACAGCATACCGTTACCAAATACGTCACCGGCCATGTCCCCGATAGCTACTGCTGTAAAGTCTGTGGTTTGACAGTTAATATCCATTTCACGGAAATGACGTTTTACAGACTCCCATGCACCACGAGCCGTAATACCCATCTTCTTATGGTCATAACCTACTGAACCACCTGATGCAAACGCATCACCTAGCCAGAAGTTATATTCGTTTGCGATGCCATTGGCAATATCAGAGAATGTTGCTGTGCCTTTATCCGCTGCTACTACTAGGTACGCATCGTCTTCATCATGGCGTGTAACATCAACAGCAGGTACAATTTCACCACGGTCAATATTGTCTGTGATATCTAATAAACCACGAATGAAGATTTTATAACATTCTTGGCCTTCTTTAATAAACGCTTCACGTTCACTAGGTAGTTGTTTACATACAAATCCACCTTTTGAACCTACCGGTACAATCACGGTATTTTTAACTTGTTGCGCTTTTACTAAGCCAAGTACTTCTGTACGGAAATCTTCACGACGATCTGACCAACGCAATCCACCACGGGCAACTTTACCAAAACGTAAATGCACACCTTCAACACGTGGAGAATAAACAAATATCTCAAACGCTGGTACAGGTAGTGGGACTTCTGGAATTAAACTTGGCTGAATTTTAAGTGAGATGTAAGACTTAAATTTACCTTCAGCATCTTTTTGGAAGTAGTTTGTACGTAATGTAGCAACAATCATATCAACGTATAAACGGATAATACGATCATCATCAAGGTTCGCTACGTTTTCTAACTCTGCATAAATTTCTAAGCCTAGTTTTTCAAGTGTTTTAGCACTTGCAGGGCTTTTTACAGAGAACTTTTTAGAGAATAAGTTAACGATTTTAGCGGCAATATGCGGGTAGTTTGCAAAAGTACTTTCAATATACGTTTGCGAGAAAGTAACCCCAATTTGGCGCATGTACTTTGCGTATGCACGTAAAATTGATGATTCACGACCTGTTAAACCACCCATTAACACTAGACGGTTAAAGCCATCGTTTTCTAATCGATTTGCCCATACACTGGTTAATGCAGCGCGAAAACGTGCAGAGATCTTATCAAAATCAGCCATCCCTTTGCTGTCAATTAGCATAGAGAAATCCATGACCCAATTTACGCCACCATCACTAGTTTTAACCGAGTATGGCGTTTCACCTACAACACGTAGACCAAAGTTTTCAAGCATTGGCATAACATCAGATAAATGAATTGGCTCATCTTTGTGGAATAAGCTTAAACGCACAATATTGCTGCTTGCTTCTTCTTGTGGACGATAGAACAACATTTCTAACTTGTTCTCATCGCTTAGCATTTCTAGCTTTTCAATATCAACCACTGCAGCGCTAGGTAATACTTCTTCTTTGTATGAGCGTGCAAAGGCATTGCAATATTTACGGTTTAATTCATTACCACGGGCCTCACCAGCAGATTCAAGTAAGGCTGATTGTAATTTGTCTTCCCATGTACGAGCGGCTTCTATTAGGTTGTTTTCTATGTCTTTCACGTTAAATTCAATATTGTTGTCGGTCACACGAACAGTGTAATGGGTACGCGCCAGTGTAGACTCAGAGAAATAGGTAGTAAATTCGACTTTGACGTCAGAATTAAATGCGTTGGCTAAAATAGCTTGCGTTTCGCGACGAAGCGCTGTGTTGTAACGCTCACGAGGTACATAAACCATGCATGATAAAAAACGACCATATGCATCTTTACGAACAAATAAGCGACACATGTCACGTTCTTGTATCTGCAAAACGCCCATGGCAACTTCAAGTAACTCATTCTCTCGAGCTTGAACCAGTTCGTCACGTGGGTAAGTTTCTAATATATTTAATACGGCTTTGTATGCATGTGTCCCTTTAGCGAAGTCACACATATCCATAATACGATTAATTTTACTTTTAAGAACCGGTACATCAGCAGCGCTATTGTTGTAAAAGTTTGATGAAAACAAACCGATGAAACGATCTTCACCAATAACATTGCCTTTGTCATCAAAACGTTTTACACCCACATAATCTATGTAAGCTGGGCGATGAACGCGAGACAATGAATTAGTTTTAGTTAAAATTAATAGGTTACTACTGCGTGCCTCTTGGCGCGCCACTTCAGGTAACTCAGAAAGCAAGCGTGTATGCTCAGCATCAGAGTTTTTCATTAACCCTAAGCTGGTATCCATTTTACCCTTTAATTGATAGTCGCCCTGAACTGGTGAAAGTTCATATTGGCGATAACCCATTAATGTGAAATTGTCTTTCACTAACCAATCTAAAAACTCAACGGTTTCATTTATTTCGTTATCACTTTTATCTTTATGGCTTTTAGGCAAGCTTTTGCTTACCGCGATTAATTTTTCGCGAATAGGCTGCCAATCTTCAACCGCAATCGATACATCAACGAGTACTGATTCAAGTTCTTTTTTGAAAGACTCAATAACAGTTGCATCTGTTTGACGGTCAATTTCTATGAAGAATACAGTTTTTGTTGATGTTGATTCTTGCTCTGCTTTTAAGCTTGATAACCCTGATATTTTATCTTTCTTATCACGTTGAATTTTCAGCGGGCTATGAAGAAGTAAATGAGAGGCAATGTTTTCTCGTGTCATGGCCATTCGTACAGAGTCCACTAAAAACGGCATGTCTTTAGCAATGATCTCTACAATGGTATGTGATGACTGCCAGCCATCTTTAGCCACTTCAGGGTTGAAAACGCGAATAACTGCGTCATCTGATGTATTTTTTTCTAGCGAATTCCAAAGGCTGAGTGCAGCACCATATAAGTCACTGTCGTTGCGATTTGCCAAATCCTCTTTAGACATATTGCTGTACAAGGCTTTGGCGAATTTCTCAACGAGTAACACATTATCAGCGCGAACTTTTTTCTGGATAAGCTTACAGACGTTATCTAAAATAACCGAGGCTTGGCCTTCATTTCGTGTCATTGTATGTTCCTTAATCTATCACTGCTAGTTTAGCAGAATATTTGTACAGCCATTTATTAGCGTGGAGTCAGTTAAATTCTAACCCTTTTAAAACTAATAAACAGCCTTTTCGATGAAAACATTTTAAGCATTTCAGCTATTTGGTCATCTATTCACAAAATATAGATATAAATGGCCATTACTGGCCATTTAGGAGCAAATTTATTCACCTTATTTTTTCTGGTCAGTCCAGAGCAAGCTGCCAATTGCAGGTAAAAGTAACACTGCACCCAACATATTTACTAAAAACATGAAGGTAAGCAGAATTCCCATATCAACTTGGAACTTCAAATCAGAAAAAATCCACGTACTAACACCAATTGCTAACGTAATACCGGTAAATAACACCGCACTCCCACGTTCAACTAATGCATTACGATAAGCAATACTCAGTGGCACGTTTTGTTTTAACTGCCCCATCATCGATGACAAAATATAAATACCGTAATCAACACCAATACCTACACCCAAAGCAATTACTGGTAACGTTGAAACAGTTAGACCAATCTCAAGTTGTACCATAAGTGCTTGTGCAAGGGTTGATACTATGTACAAAGGTAATACCACTGCAATAGTTGCTTTTACGCTCTTAAAACTTAGTAAGCATAAAATAATCACCGCACCATAAACATAGAGCATCATAGGGATTTGTGCAGCTGAAACAGACTCGTTAGTTGCTGCCATTACACCTACAGGGCCTGATGCCAATTTGAAAGCAAGTTTATCTGTGCCCTCTTCTACAGCAAATTGTTTTACTTTTGCAATCACGTTATCAATAGTTTGTGCTTTGTGATCATCTAAAAATATAATCACGGGCATTACAGAACAATCACCGTTTAATAACCCTGTGCTGGTTTCAACGCGAGAGGTTGACTGCACCAAACTGGCAGAATTGCGCGGCAAACTTTGCCATTTTAAATTGCCCTCGTTATAACCGGCATTAACTGACTGTGCCACTGAACTTAGGCTGACCGCTGATTGTACACCGGCTAAATTTTCAACTTTATATTGAAAGCGTGATATACGCTCCATGACGTCATGCTCGGTACACGCTGCAGGATAAGCCTCTACAATGACTTTAAGAATATCAGATGAAATTGTGTATTTGTCCGATATTAAGAAAGTATCTTGGTTGTAACGTGCATCTTGGTGCAAGGATGGTGCACCGGCATGTAAATCACCAATACGCATTTTATCTGCTTGCCAATAGCCCAGTGCAAATAAAACCAAAGTGAAACCAATAATAATTTTTGCTGTTTTTGGATAGGTTGCTTTAACTAATAAATCGCGCATTGCATCAAGTATGTTCGGTTTATTAGCATCACCTGATTGAATATGGATGCTGTTTTCAAAGCGCATATACGATGCCCACACTGGCAACAAAATCAGATTAGTAAATATAATCACCGCCACCCCTAAACTCGCCGTAATAGCAAGTTCACGAATAATACCGATATCAATGGTTAAAAGGGTTAAAAAGCCGACTGTATCTGATAACAGCGCAATCCCGCCAGGCACAAGTAAAGCTCTAAAGCTTGATTGACAACATACTGATGTAGACTTACCTTCAGCAACCTTTTTACCAATGGCGTTAATCATCTGCACACCGTGGCTTACGCCAATAGCAAACACTAAAAATGGCACTAAGATAGACATAGGATCAAGACCAAAGCCTAAACTAGAAAGTAGCCCTAACTGCCAAATTACCGCAATAATTGAACACACAATCGGTAAAATAGTAAGTTTTAAACTGCCACAAAATAGCCATACCATGACAAAAGTGAACGCAATTGCAATGGCAAAAAATAATACAACCCCTTTTGCACCCTCGGCAATATCGCCTGCCATTTTTGCAAAACCAATAATATGAATACTAATTTCATTTGTACTGAGCGGCTCACGAATTTCGCTTTCTAATTTTTTTGCAAAAGCGAGGGTGTCTAATTTTTCTTGTGTTTGTGGATCAGTCTCTAGCAATTGGGCTGTTACCATAGCACACGAATAATCGCTTGCTATCATACGGCCCACTACTTTGGCCTTTTCAATGTTCTCTTTTACAATCCCTAAACCCTGTTTATCGGCTTTAAAGTTAGCAGGAATAATAGGTCCGCCAGCAAAGCCGTCTTCAACAACTTCAACAAAGCGCGCACTAGGTGAAAAAATCGAATTGACTAAAGGGCGATTTACTCCAGGAATAAAGTAAAGTTGATCATGTACGGCTTTTAATTGAGTAAAAAATTCAGGGTTAAAAATATCACCACTGTCATCACATACTGAAATTAAAATACTATTAGCGCCACCAAACTGTTTCTCATGCTTGGTGTAAACCTTCATATATTCATGGTTAAGTGGAATATTTTTATTAAATGACGCGTCGAGCTGAATTTGCGTTGCTTTAAAAACCAATAAACAAGTGATCAACACAAAACTTATGAGTACCACTAAGCGGTGTCTAAAAATCGCTTTTTCTAAAAAATCTAAAATTGCTTGCATTAAGGGGTCAACTCCTTCACTTTAATGCCGTTTTCTGTTGCCATGATCAGTTTATCTTTTACAATCACACCATCAAGAATCGCTTTACCATCAGCCAATTGCTCATAAGACAGCACATCAGCTTTAAGGTGAAAAATAACACCACTATTGGCCAATAATAGCCATTGTTTATCGTTATAATTTATGATGCTGTTTACAGTAGCTGTTTTATCATTGTCTAAGTGCTGCCACTGCTGACTATTGGTTTTATTTACGAAAATATTACCGCGCAGTCCTGCAACAATTTGTTGCGATGAATCTGATGCAAAACCAAAAAACGAACCTGGGTAAATTTCATCTAAACGTTGCCATGTTCGGCCATCGTCATCACTTGTTGCCAATAAGCCCATCTCACCGACTAGCATTAAACCCGTACTAGTCGGTTCAATGCGATTAAAGTGGGGTAATATAGACGCGGTTTCTATTTCGTAACCCTCAGGATCGGTTTGTTTTAAATCATTTAAATAGTCTCTATCTTCACTAAATAACAGCGAATCTAAAAAGCGTTTTTGCCAATGTTTGCCGCCATCACTCGTTTGATAAAACATACCGTAAGCGCCAACAGCATAGCCATTTAAGTCATCTTTAAAATAAATATCTAGACAGGGTTTATCTAAGCTTGGTTTTGCTTGTTGTAACTGCCAGTTTTCACCACCATCGGTGGTATTGATAATTGTGGCGTCGTGTCCACATGCCCAGCCATTAGAATCATTAGTAAATTCAACCGCTGTTAGTAATACTTGTGTAGGTACTGATTTCGCTTGTTGCCAATCGCTACCATCAATACTTTTAATGACCGTCCCATGTTTACCTACAGCAATAAGCCCAGCTGAAGTTTGTGTAATATCGGTAAGGAGTGTTTTATCTGCATTAATTGCGCTAATCGCACTTTGAGGTGCGTCTTGTGCAAAACTCGCACCGCTTAGGATCAGGCTGGCATAGACCAAATACTTCATAAATTTAATTCGCCTTGAACTGAGGATTTGTTTGTCTGTTATAAAGAGGAAAACCTGTGCGTTAATAGACAAACGCGATGTGAAAGAAAAAAGGCACCTAGGAAACTAGGTGCCTGCTTTTATACTATCTGCCAGCGCGACGTAAAGCGCTCGATGTAAACTCATTGTCATTAAATGACTGAGAAAAATCATACATCTTTTCTTGGTTATCTAAACCAATGGCTAAATAGCGACGTGAATTAAGATCGTGGTATACCTCAAGCGTACTCCACTGTGTCGGTACTTCATAGTAGTTAAGACCATAAGCCATTGCTACACGATAAAGTTGGTCACGATTATCGTAAATATCGGTAACATGTACTTGCCAACTGTCTTCGTCAATGTAGAAAACACGTTTTTTGTAAATATGACGAGTGTCATCTTTTAAGTTTGCTTCAACAACCCATACACGGTGTTTTTCGTAACGTGTATGCTCAGGATTGATATGACCAGGCTTTAAAATATCATCATAAGTTAGCTTGTCGCTGTGAAGCTTGTAGCTATTGTATGGGATGTAAAGCTCTTGCTTACCTTTTAGCGTCCAGTTATAACGATTTGGCGAGCCATTGAACATATCAAAGTCATCAGTTGTACGTAAGCTATCTGCTGCTGTACCCGGTGCATCGTACGCTACATTAGGTGCACGGCGAACACGGCGCTGACCTGAATTGTACGTCCACGCTTGGCGCGGCGTTAAAATTTGGTCCATAGTTTCATGCACCAATAACGCGGTCCCTGCTAAACGAGCTGGCTCTGTCACTTGCTGTTTAAACTTAAACAAAATATTAGAATCTTGTAGTTCAGCCGGAGTAGCACTTGGATCTGAATATTTAACTAATAACTGCTCATCAAAACCAACATAGTTATATGACCCCGATGCCGTCGGTGCTGCCTGACCACCAAAACGCTCAATAGACTGACCACGGTAACGAAGTAAATGGTTCCAAATTGCTTCTAAACCCGTTTTAGGGATTGGAAATGGAATACCAATAGCTGTACTTTTAATACCATTTCCGCCTTCAACTAATTCAGCAGACGTTGCAAACTTTTTGGTTGCATCGTACACAAATTGTGGAAAAGACGCAGAACGACGGGTTTCATACACTGGCATTTTAAACGTATCTGGGTACGCTTCAAATAACGCGATTTGTCCTGGGCTTAAGTTTTCTTTGTATTTATCAATATTACTTTTATCAATAGTGAATAATACTTTATCGGTTGCATAAGGGTCTAAGTGGTGCATACCCGGTTCATAACCTGCTGGAGCAGCAGTAATACCGCCATTCCATGCTGGGATTGAGCCATCAGCATTCGCTGCTTTTTCCGCACCAATTGGGCTTAAGTCTTTACCAAGGCGCGCAGCCTCTTCTGGGCTAATTTTAGCCAGCGCTGCGTGGCTTGCAAACAAACTACAAAACGCTGTAGCAATGAGGGTAGGTTTTTTAATCATAATAATGTTACCCCTAGATAGAATATTTTAAGTTAAAAGAAACGTAATCTCGGTCAGAGAAAGTGTTGGTGTCGCCACCACCCCAAAATGAGTTGTAACTCACATCTAAAGACCATGCATTTTGGTAATTAAAGCTCATAGTTGCACCTAATGACTTACGATCTTCAATGAATAAGAACATTGGATCTGGCGTGTTACCATTTACATCATGAGAAAATACAAAACGTGGTGAGAAGTTAATACCATTGTAAAGGTTAAAGTAATCACCTTTAGCAATTAAGCGGTAGCCCCACGATGAAGCCGTAGCAAACGATTTTTGCTCAGGTCCATTAGATAATGCCATATGTAGTGAAGAGTAATCTGAGCTACCAGGCCCCTGAATAACACCACTTCGGCCAGTACCAGAGACATTTAAACGGATCTCATCGTACTCGGGCATGTTATTAATACGAACACCACCAATTTCACCCACAACAGCCCAACTATCAGCGCCTAATGAAGGACCAAATAGATGTGTTGCCGTAAACTGTAATTGTGACGTATTGCGTTCGATATAACCTTTGGCTAACTCGCCTGGCCCAACAACGCTTGCATCATCGCCTTTACTCATTTGCGAAATACCTGCAAACTCAGGGCGTAAACCAGCAATAGCTAACTGCTCAGGCATCGCAGCGTAAAGTAGCTCTACGTCATCGATTTGCAGCGGTTCGTCTTCACGAAAAGTAAACTCACCCGCAAAAGCAGTTTCACCAAGCGAGGTGTTAAAGCTTAAACCGTAAAGTTTAATATCTTCAGGGTATTCGTTAGTTGCTTTAGCAAATGCTTTTAAATCGGATACGTTATCAGAGGTAATCTCAGTACTTGCAATCATCGCTAAATCTTGTTGAATTGATGCTTGCGTAAAGTTTGATACGCGACCCGAAATAAGCGGACGACGATTATGGTAATTTACGTGATAAAGCGCTACTTCGGTATCATTCCACTCTGGTAAAAACATACCGAGTCGTAAGCCGTATTGGCCGCCATCATCTGGCTCTGTTTTGCCATCATAGCCTTTACCTTTGAGGGCAACCTTGGTCGGGTGTGTCAAGTACATATTAGCTAATAGCTGTTGACCTGCAGCACTTGATGGATCAATCCCCTGACTTGCCGCTACTTGAGAGTGAGTTGCTATCAAGTTATTTAAACTATTTGTTAAAAATGCTAAATCAATATCAGGATTTGAAGTAAAACCTAGCTGTACGTTTTGTTGATAACCGTTTTCTGCAGCAAAATCATTGGTAGAAAAATAAGTCCCTGCAGCCGGTAGACGAGTTTCATGCCACTGGTATTGGTAAAAACCTTCTAAGGTCATGTTTTCTGTAAGCCCTAACGATGCCCACAACATACCAACCGGAATAAACGCTTCTTTTAGCTCAGCACCTGGTGCTTTTAAACGGTCTATATCGACCGGGTTAACGTTAATACCATGAGAAATTAACGTACTTTCACCCCAGTTTACTACTTGTTGACCAACACGAATTGAAAGCGGGTTATTACCATCGTTTAAATCAAAGTTCGCCCATACGTAGGCATCAAGTAAACGAAGGTCGGCACAACTTTGCTCTTTAGTATCATCGTCATCACAAGGGTCTACACCTTGCCCTGATGTTGGATTAACATAAGCACGATCGCCGTCCATTAATTCAAAATCGTAAAAATACATAAAACGGGTAAATAAGCCGTAGTTATCTTTACTTATTGATAAGTCATGCGTGCCTTTTAATAGTTTTGAGAAAGACTCACCGCTATCAAAATTTAAACCGCCCGCGTCACCGTTGTTTGAGTAGGACCCTGGTTGAGCCCAGACATCTTGGGATGAATAAATCGTATTGAGTGCTGGGTTGTAACCCGTCCAATCAAATGATGGATTATTACTCTTACCAATCATATCAAAATTTCGGTCTTCAACCCGAATACTCTGACCATATGAAAAGGTAGAATCGAAGGCGATATCAAAACCACCAACCTCAAATGTTGCAGCCTGTGTCTGTGCTGCAGTTAAACCCATAGCCGCAGCTGTTAAGCCAAGTGCTATTTTATTTTTAACAAAAAGCGATCTTCTTATCATTTTGGTTCCCCCCTGTCGCGGGTATTTTTGTGTGATCAAGTTATTGTTTTTAGTGTAATCGTAACGATAGAAGCGAATCAAACAAATTACAAATGGCCGCCTTCAATCAGTTATATTTTTTATTTGTTCAACGTTTACGTATTGGTAAGACGTCATACCAGATAATTTATACACGTAAATTAACAATAGAACAAACCGAAATTAACAAAAAAGCAATATTAATATGTATTTATAACACAAAAAATGACTGCTAAGCTACTCGTTCGAGACGGATGAACTTGTTTTCATTACTTAAAATGAGTCTAAATCGACCACGGATACCTAGGCTAGAAATAAAAGGTCGAAGGTGATGAGCGGAAAAACGAATTGTTGTACCGCTATCAGCTGTCACTTGGATAGAGCTATACCGTCCATGATAATAATCCATGCACTTTGTATAGCTCAAATGCATACTAAAGTAATGTTCTATCATGATTTATTGTAAGGCTTTTTCAACCTTTTCAAATAAGTCGTCGCTTAACCCTTCTAAGTTAGCTAATCGCTCTAGTTGGGTCCTCATTGCAGTTGCACGGGTTTCATCATAACGACGCCACGACATAAACGGCGTTAACATTCGAGATGCATTTTGCGGGTTAATCGCATTGAGCTTAATTAATAAATCGCCAAGTAATGTATAGCCTTTGCCATCTAAACGATGAAACTGTGCAGTATTAAAATGGGAAAAGCTGCCCACTAATGCGCGCACTCGATTCGGATTTGAAAAATCAAAGCAAGGATGTGTGTACAAGGCCTTTATTTTCTCAATAGCATCACCAGCTGAGTTCATCGCTTGCAGAGCAAACCACTTATCCATTACTAATACATCATGGCGCCACTGAGCGTCGAAATGCTCGAGTAATTTATCAGACAATGGATGTGCTGCTTTAACCACACTGCTCAATGCACCGAGAACATTGGTCATATTTGTTGATGCTGCAGCCTGCTCAATTAAATTTGCCGCATCAACACTGTCGATTTTTGCCAAATAATGAAGGCACAGTTGTTTCAGCGAACGTATTGCTACCGCTTGCGCACTCACACTGCCATCATCGGTAATGGCTTGGTAACAGCTTAAAAATTCACTGTGCAATTGCGTGGCAATTTGCTGTTCAAATAACTCAATATTAGCCGTTATTTGATCTACCGGTATTATTTCAAATTCAGCAGCTAAGGTATCAAAACTTGGCAACTTCAATAGTTCAGCAACCAGCGCTAAATCGCCCTCACGCTGAGATAGCAATGCACGAAGTGCATCAATCACATCCTCACTCAAAGGGGTCTTACTTGCTGAAGTAACATTGGCTTTAAGTGCGTTAATAAATAACTGCTGTTGTGCATCCCAGCGAGAAAAGTCGCTACGCGCAAAACGCATAATATGTAATAAATCCGCTTCACTAATAGATTGATTTAAAATACATGGGGCTGAAAAATCTTCGAGCAATACAGCGGTTGGGTTACTGTGAATATTATCAAAGTGAAATGTTTGCGAGCTATTCGTTACATCCAGTACATGACCAAGCTGCTTGCCTTGGTACTGTAATGCAATGCTCTGCCCTTGAGAGTCTAAAAGCTCAATAGCAAAAGGAATATGTAACATTGCATTTTCAGGCTGATTCGCTGGCGTAAGCTGCTCTACGCTAAGCGAGAATGTTTGCGAAGCTTCATCATACTTTTTAGTTACGTTCAGGCGAGGTGTACCACAATGGTTATACCAACGCTTAAATTGGGATAAATCAATGGATGATGCATCACTCATTGCTGCAACAAAATCATCACAGGTCACCGCTTGCCCGTCATGGCGTTCGAAGTACAATGCCATGCCTTTTTGAAAGTTTTGCTCACCTAAAAGGGTATGCATCATGCGAATTACCTCAGCCCCTTTGTCGTATACAGTCACAGTATAAAAGTTATTCATTTCAATCACTTTTTCTGGACGTATCGGATGAGCCATAGGACCTGCATCTTCACTAAACTGATGAGTACGCATTACTTTTACAGCATCTATTCTATTTAGCGCACGGGAGCCCAAATCACTGCTAAATTCTTGGTCTCGAAATACTGTTAAGCCTTCTTTTAAAGACAATTGAAACCAGTCACGACAAGTCACACGATTTCCGGTCCAATTATGAAAGTACTCGTGGCCAACAATAGACTCAATGGTGTGGTAATCTTTATCGGTTGCCGTTTCTTGATTTGCCAACACGCATTTACTATTGAAAATATTTAAGCCTTTATTTTCCATAGCTCCCATATTGAAAAAATCAACGGCAACAATCATATAAATATCAAGGTCATACTCTAAATTGAAGCGAGTTTCATCCCAGGCCATCGCTTTTTTTAGCGACGTCATGGCATGCTCTGTTTTTGGCAGATTTCCTTTATCAACAAATAACGCTAGGGTGACGTCTTTACCACTACGTGTTGTGTATTTGTCGTGTAAAACATCAAAATCCCCTGCCACTAAAGCAAACAAATAGCTTGGCTTTTTGAATGGGTCTTGCCATTTTACAAAATGACGTCCATCTTGCGTTTCACCGCTATCAACTTGATTACCATTTGAGAGTAAATGCGGGAATGTTGTATCTGCAATTATAGTGACATCAAAAGTAGAAAGAACATCAGGACGATCCATATAGTAGGTTATTTTTCTGAACCCTTGCGCTTCACATTGAGTACAGTAAGCACCGCCTGATAAGTACAACCCCTCAAGTGAAGTATTGGTTTGTGGTGATGTTTGCGTCACTATGCTTAGCTGACATTCATCAGGTAAGTTATTAATGATTAATTGCTGATTTATAATTTTATAATCTGTGAGATCTGCACCCTCTACCGACAAAGAGATCAAAGTTAAGTCTATGCCATCTAATACCAGTGGCGCATTTGAATCGCCAACGCGCTTAAGCGTTAATAGAGCATTTACTTGAGTTTTTAATGGCTGTAAATCAAATGTCAGCTCAGTGTGTTCGATTGAAAAATGAGGGGCTTGGTAGTCTTTTAGGTATTCTGCTTGAGGTTTTTGTAGTTCAGTCATGTTCACTCCAAAAAAATAGCCCCTTTTAGTTATAAAAGGAGCTACTTAAATTAAGCCGTTTGTTTAGGTTTAATACGTAGTATCTTAATTCCTAAGTAAGCGTAAATAACGGCTAAGAAAGGATTTATAAGGTTAAAGAAAGCATAAAGCGCATAATCAAACGGATTGATTAATAGAACACTTTGCATATACGCACCACAGGTATTCCAAGGTATGAGTGGGCTGGTAATTGTGCCGCCATCTTCTAGAGTACGAGATAAGTTAACAGGCTTTAAGCCACGCTTTTTATATTCTTCTTTAAACATCCGTCCAGGCACCACAATGGCAATATACTGATCCGCAGCAATAACATTGGTACCAATACACGTTGCAATGGTTGAGGCGATAAGAGAACCAGTGCTTTTTGCTATTTTTAGAATACTTTTAACAAAAATATCAAGTAGCCCTGTTTTCTCCATAATCGCACCAAACATCAGTGCTGTCATGATCAACCATGTAGTGGTTAGCATACCAGACATGCCGCCGCCACTCAGTAACGAGTCCATTTTTGCATCGCCCGTATTAATCGTGAAGCCATCAAAAAAGGTGGTCCAAACTAATTTGAAATAACCGACAAACTCACCCTGAGTCATGTCTATTTGGCTAGCAATTAAGTCCGATTGAAATAACATTGCCCACACCGCGCCAATAACGGCACCAATAGAAATCGCCGGAAACGCTGGCATTTTTCGAATAGCTAATGCGAGTAATACAATTAACGGCACCAACATTTCTAAGCCAATGTTAAAGTTTTGCTGAAGAATTGCAGTTATTTGTTCTATTTGACCCGCCTCTCCCGCAGCAGTAGCGTTAAAACCCATGAAAATAAAGATGATTAATGCAATGACAAAGCTGGGTACTGTCGTCCAAAGCATATGATGAATATGTTCAAACAAATCTGCACCAGCAACGGCTGGAGCTAAATTGGTTGTTTCCGATAACGGACTAAGCTTATCGCCAAAATAAGCGCCTGATATTACAGCACCCGCGGTAACTGTCGGCTCTAAACCCAGTCCTGAAGCAACACCGAGTAACGCAACACCTATAGTCGCTGCTGTAGTCCATGAACTACCAATACTCATTGCTACAATGCCACAAATTAAACAACTCGCGGCGTAAAACCAGCTGGGATTGATAATTTGTAGACCGTAATAAATTAATGTCGGAACGGTTCCTGATAATAGCCAAGTTCCGATTAATGCCCCTACCATGAGTAAGATTAAAATCGCACTAAGAGATAAAGTGATCCCCTCAATCATTGCATCTTCTAATTTTTTCCATGTGTAGCCATTTTTTAAACCAATTAACGCCGCAGCGAATGTTGCAAATAACAAGGCAATTTGATTGGGACCTGACGATGAGTCATCACCAAATAAGTACACAGCGGCACCTAATAAACAAATTAATACAGCAATTGGAATGAGTGCATCAAAAAACGAGGCACTTTTTAGTGGTTTTTCTTCAATTGGCTTCAAAATATAGACTCCTACACACATTCGATGCATGTTGATTATTTTTATTAGCACGTACGCGCATTTATTGAGCACTATTGATCTAGCTCAACTTTTGGTAATCCGCGATTATAACAATTTAGCAAATTATCGATAGTAAAAAAGGCGCCTAGGCGCCTTTTTTTTGCAAAGTGAAGCTTATTTTAGCGCTTAGCTACGCGACCATATTTAATATAATCTTGTGTAATAAGTGCAGCTTCTTCAAGAAATGGGTCAAGCTCTTCAATCACCTCTGGTACATCGTCCAGATTTTCTATTGGCTCTTTACCTAAACGATTTAAGCGCTCATTAGTACGGGCTAGTGCGCGTGCCTCATTTTCTTCTTTTTCTTTAATGCGCTTTTTCTCAACCAAAGAAATTGTTTTACGATCTTTTTCTTCGTTGTAGCGAGCGATATCTTCAAACACATAATTAAATTCAGGTTCGGCTTTAATACGCTCATTATGCTGCTTTTCAAGTACACTGATAATAGGGTTTAAACGCCCTATTTGCTTATACTTTGCTTTTACTATGCTATCCCATGGCAAGGCATTATCTTGTTTACTTTCACCCCATTCTGCAGGGTCAATGGCTGATGGGAAAGTAATGTCTGGGATCACCCCTTTATGCTGTGTACTACCACCATTAATGCGGTAAAACTTTGCAATCGTATATTGCACACTACCTAATGGGTTATCGTATAAGTCATAAGCACGCGCTAAACCTTTATGCTGCTGCACGGTCCCTTTACCAAAGGTTTGCTCACCAATGATAACGGCGCGGCCATAATCTTGCATTGCTGCGGCAAAAATTTCAGACGCGGATGCGCTGTACCTATCAACAAGCACTGTCAGCGGGCCATCATAATAAGTAATGCCGTCACGGTCTTTTTGCTCTTCAATACGGTTGTTTAAAGTATGAATTTGTACTACTGGACCTTGATCAAAAAACAAACCTGATAGCTGCGTAGCTTCATATAATGAACCGCCGCCATTTTGACGTAAATCAATAATGATTCCGTCTACGTTTTGTTCTTTGAGTTTAGCCAACTCAACTTTTACATCTTTAGATAAGTTATTGTAAAAACCTGGAATTTCTAATACACCAATTTTGCTGGTTAAATTAGAATAACTGGCTTCAAATACTTCTGATTTAGCAGCTCTGTCTTCTAGACGAATTTTATCACGGGTAATTTCAACCACTTTTGGCGTACCGTGAGCATCTGCACCCTTTAGGTATTGCAAACGCACTTTAGTGCCTTTAGGGCCTTTTATTAAATCAACCACATCATCTAAACGCCAGCCAATTACATCAACAAACTCTTCGCCATCTTGAGCCACACCAATAATGCGGTCATCGGCTTTAATTTGCTCAGATTTGTCTGCCGGACCTCCAGGTACTAAACTACGAATTACCGTGTAGTCTTCATCAGGCGTTAATACCGCACCAATGCCTTCAAGCTCAAGATCCATATCCATTTTGAACTGCTCTGCACGACGTGGAGATAAGTATGAAGTATGTGCTTCAATACTACGTGCAAGTGAATTCATCACAATTTGAAATGCATCTTCAGATTTTGATTGTATAAGACGCTTTTCTGCGTTTTTATAACGCTTGGTCAACACGTCTTTAATGCCAGGCCAATCTTTACCTGTCATTTTTAATCGTAATGCATCATATTTTACACGCTCGCGCCAAATTTCATCTAATTCAGCTTGCGTAGTCGCCCATGGCGAATCTTCACGGTCATAAAAATATTCATCTTCCGTGTCGAACGTCATTTCATTTTCAAGTAATGAAAGCGAAAATTCGTAACGTTCAAAACGACGTTTAAGGCTTAAGTTGAAAATATCAAATGTAAACCCTAATTTGCCGCTAATAAGCGCGTTATCGAAACGCTCACGATATTGCTCAAAAGAGTCAATATCGCTTTTCAAAAACACGCTTTTATTAAAATCAAGGGATTCGATGTAACGATCAAACACTTTACTTGAAAGCTCATCGTTAAATCGAACTGGTGTGTAATGCGAACGAGTAAATAGATTAGCCACGCGTTTACTGGCTGTACCGTGCTGACTTTCTTGCTTGAGCAAAGGTAAGTCTTCTAATATTACCGGCTCTACTGCAGCCAATAATGAACCTGAAAACAGCGCAGCAACTAACGGAATGAGCGTAAACTTTTTACTCATACACAACTCCTTAATTTTTTTCGCAGCTTAAATAATGTATAAGCTGTCGGCTTTGGTTTTAACTTGCATACCGGTCACTAATTCAACGTGAACATCGTCTTTGTTTACTTCAGTGATTACTGCATTAACAAGTGCTTGGCCAAGTTTAACCTTAACCTTATTATTAACCTTGACCTCGCCTGCAGGTAAAGGTTCAACTTTTCCTGAACGCTTAGGCGCAGCGGCTTTTGCAGGTTTTGCTGCAGCCGGTGAGTTTTTAGCCGTATGAGCTGGTTTCTTTTTGAAAGATTTTGCATCTGAATCTTGACGAGGACGCTGCTGCTTTTTACGCTTTGCCATTTTAGCACGGCTTTCTTCCAATGCTTTTTGTGCGTGGTCGATATGCTCTTGTTCAACTTTTTCGCCTTGATTTCCGTCAAGATCGATTCTAAATTCAGATTTAGTAACTGCTTCAAGGTAGCGCCAGTTAGATGTATATTTTCTAAGTGCTTGACGAACTTGTGTCTTACTAACTTTTTCAGACCCTTCAATGCGCTCAGCGATATCTTTGAAAATACCTACTTTAAGTGGCTGAATGCCCTCTTTTTGTTTAAAACATTGTGGAAATTCTTGATATAAGAACTCCAATACTTCATTAATATCTTTTAGCTTGTTTGTGGTTTCCATTTTAGAACCTATTTAATCACATCTTTTCATCAAGGGCAGAATCAACATAGTGGATACACCAATCGACTAACTCTTCAAAGTCAGCTTCAATCACAGCCATATCACCACGTAAATGCTCCCAAATACCATTTATAATTTCATCAATTGAATCACAGTCTAAATCATCAGGGAGACGATCCCATGCCATGTGAATCAAATCATTGAGCGTTTCCGCTACATGTTCTTCATCTCCTTCCCAATCACCAACATCTTGTACGGCAAAAAGGTAGTCTTGAACATTTAGCAAATCTTTCATTACAGGCTAGCCTCTAAGCATTTTACAAGTGCTTCAAGCCCTGCTTGGTCATCAGTATCAAATCGGCCAATACTTGGGCTATCTATGTCTAGTACCGCAAATACAGATCCGTTTTTCATGATAGGTACAACTATCTCAGAATTTGATGCTGCATCACAGGCTATATGACCGTCAAAAGCATGCACATCTGAAATTAATTGGGTTTGCTCGGTCGCCGCAGCAGTGCCACATACCCCTTTTCCTACTGGAATACGAATACAAGCTGGATTGCCTTGAAATGGACCAAGTACCAATTCTGATGGTGAATCCATAAAATAAAAGCCCGCCCAATTCACATCTTCTAAAGAGGTAAATAACAGCGCGCTTATATTTGCCATATTGGCAATTATGTTTGATTCACCGCCTATCAGCGATTCAGTTTGCTTAACTAATGACTGGTAAAAATCGTGCTTTTGCATACCAAACTACTTCTTATTAAACATACAGTAGCTAAAGGTACTCTTTGTCACTAAAAATTGAAACCTTTTGCGGGTAAAAAAAGGAAATTACATGGTTTTACGACACACTTGATTAAATATTCCGCAATTAACTTTGTACCGATTTACGTAGGCCGAATAAAAACAGTCCAGCGGCAAACCCTGACATCACACTATTGATTAAAAAGATCTCGCCTGTAGTGGCGCTCAAAAGATAACTAAAAATAGCGCCACCCAGCAAGCCAAGTGTTAATACTCCAGAATAATTTACCTTAGAATACTTAAACATAAGTAAATAACCAGGCACTACAAACGCAGCCATAGTTAAACCCACTATGTGCGCGTTAGCAATAGCGGTCATTAATAGCCCTAAAAAAATAGAAACAGCGTCACCACGCAATGTCAATGCGTAGTAAATCCCCAACATACTGCCAATAATAACGGGAGATAATAATGAAAGTGCGACGCTTTTTGCGAGTTGATGTTTCATTGTAATATCCTTAACAAAAACATAAATCTTTAATTTCTAAGCATGCACTAAGAGCCAAAGCTTATAAATAGAGACTATGGTCGTATTTTTTAACTGAATATGCTTGGTTTTGAAAAAGGTATAGCGAATATGAGGCACAAAAAAGCCCGCAAATAGCGGGCTTATCTGATAATGGTGGAGAGATAGGGATTTGAACCCTAGAGGGGCTATAAACCCCTGCCGGTTTTCAAGACCGGTGCATTCGACCACTCTGCCATCTCTCCGAAAGTGCATAAACTACAAGTAAGAGTGTACTCATAATTATTTTAATAAGGTGGTGGAGAGATAGGGATTTGAACCCTAGAGGGGCTATAAACCCCTGCCGGTTTTCAAGACCGGTGCATTCGACCACTCTGCCATCTCTCCGCACAGCCTGAATAATAGGGAAACCCTTGGGCTTTGTGAAGCTTTTTTTCATTTTTTTGTTCAAGTGATTAAAAAACAACTAATTTGTTTAAACATAAAGCAATGAGAGCAAATCCTAACCGGCAAATGAACTTTTATTTAAATTTAGTTGTCTATTGATCTACAAAGGTTTGCCCAAACATATAAGAGTTGGTAATCTAATTTTAGTTAAATTACAGGAACTACTTAGTTTCACTTACAGGAGCTCTACAATGGCGTTTAATCAATCGTACAATACTGCAAAGCCGGTAATGTCGACCATTGAAACAAACAAAGTGCTTAAAAACACTTATTTCTTACTTGCAATGACACTTGCATTTAGTGCAGTCACTGCCGGTATTTCAATGGCACTGCAATTACCTTACTTTATGGGACTTGTATTCACACTAGTTTCATTTGGTCTACTTTTTGTTGTTAATAAAAAAGCAGATACAGCATCTGGTGTATTTTGGGTGTTTGCGTTTACAGGATTAATGGGAGCCGGCTTAGGCCCTCTACTAAATCACTACGCACAATTACCTAATGGCCCTATGCTAATTATGCAAGCGCTAGGTTCTACGGCGTTAATCTTCTTTGGTTTATCTGCTTATGCACTTAACACTAAAAAAGACTTCTCATTCATGGGTGGCTTTTTAACTGTCGGCTTAATTGTGGTTATCGTGGCAAGTATTGTAAATATTTTCTTAGGTAGCTCGTTAATGTTTATGGTTCTAAACGCAGCAGTTGTATTAATCATGTCTGGCCTAATTTTGTTCGATACGAGCAGAATCATTAACGGCGGCGAAACAAATTATATCCGTGCAACTGTATCTTTATACCTTAGCGTATATAACCTATTTACTTCATTACTTGCCTTACTTGGCGCAAATAATGACTAATTAAATAGTTCTGTTAAAATAGCCCCTTTATTGGGGCTTTTTTATTGGAATAGTTTTGGCACGCTTTGTACTTTCTTTACATACTCCACCATCAGATCACGATACCACTCAACGTATTGTTAAGTTTGCTCATGCCTGCCTAGCGCAGGGACATAGCATTGATGCGTTATTTTTATACCAAGATGCTATTTATCATGCTTCAACTCATTTTGAGTTAGCCTCAGATGAGTTAAGTACTCCCTCGCTTTGGCAGCAACTGGCTGAAAAAAATATAAACCTAATGTTATGCGTTACTGCGGCTGAAAAGCGAGGCTTAGATATAAAGAATACCGGCGCATTTGCTGTTGCAGGCTTAGCTGAGTTTGCCATGCTGGCCAGTGAAGCAGATAAATGGATACAATTTAAATGATTAATGTACTCGTAATTAGTCAATCAAGCCCATTTGATGACATGCATACCCGCGATGCACTTGATATGACCCTTATTTTTGCTGCCGTTGATCAAAATATTAGCTGGTTGTTTAGCGGACCTGCTGTGTTATCGCTGAAAAAAAACCAAAATCCAAATGCCTTAGGCATCAAAGATTTTTTTAAAAACATTAAAACGTTAGAAATTTATGATGTTGAAAATATTTACGTCTGTGAGAAATCACTGATTGATTATGGTTTAAGTAAAAGTGAACTACTCATTGAGGCAAACATAGTAAACTTTAATGCCCAAAAACAGTTAATACACAATCAGCAGCATGTGGTGACCCTATGAGTACTTTACATATTTTTTCAAAGCCACTGAATTACTACAGTACCCACAGCTTAGACAACCTAATTATGCTCACTGACAGTGTTTTACTCGTGGGTGACGCTTGCTTTGCAAAAGAGCAATATAGACAATTTGCTGACTCACTTTATATTTTAAAAGATGATGCAGACGCTCGAGATATATCATTAAATATGAACGACAAAGCAATTAGTTATGATGAGTTCGTTACGCTTAGTTTATCATCTAAACAATCAATTACTTGGTGAACCATGTTGGAATTTAATAATCAAACAATAGACACTGATAAACAAGGTTATTTGCTGGATCATACTGCTTGGTCAAAAGAGTTAGCCAATGTTATTGCAGAGCAAGAAAACATTACGTTAACTGAGCAACACTGGGAAGTTGTGAATTTTGTGCGAGAGTTTTATCTTGAGTACAACACCAGTCCAGCCATTAGAATGCTAGTCAAAGCCATGGCTAAAGCACTTGGTGAAGATAAAGGCAACAGCATGTACTTATACAAACTTTTTCCTAAAGGACCTGCCAAACAAGCAACTAAAATTGCCGGTTTACCTAAACCTGCACGGTGTATTTAATGAAACATAAAACTGAACATTCGCCCTCCTCAAAAAGTAAGCGCAATACAGGCCGTACTTACTCTCGAACTGGTATCAATAAAAGAACAGTAAAAAGGCCAATAAAACCGGCAATAGCGCAGAGCGATAAAAAAGTCATTTTATTTAATAAACCTTATGATGTCCTTTGCCAGTTCACTGATGATCAAAATAGGCAAACATTGGCTGATTTTATTCCTATAAAAGATGTTTACGCAGCAGGTCGTTTAGACAGGGACAGCGAAGGATTATTATTATTAACAAACTGCGGGAAGTTACAAAATACGCTCACAGCGCCTGGTAAAAAAACCAACAAAACCTATTGGGTTCAGGTTGAAGGGGTCCTAACACAAGCATCAATCGATGCGTTAAATAAAGGTGTTGAACTCAAAGATGGCATCACCTTGCCCGCTAAGGTAACTTTAATGGATGCACCAGCACTTTGGCCAAGGACCCCTCCTGTGCGAGAGCGTAAATCAATACCTACTTCATGGTTAAGCATTACAATTAACGAAGGCAGAAACCGTCAAGTTAGACGTATGACAGCTCATGTTGGCCACCCTACTTTGCGTTTAATTCGCTACAGTATCGGTAAATACACGCTTGAGGGAATAAATAGCGGAGAATTCAAAGAAATTGATAATTAACCATCAAGCTGTGTTGGGGTCTGTTGACCTTTCAAGGTTAAATTTTCAGCAGTCTGTTTGGTATTTAGGCAAGGCAGAGCCTATGTGGTGTGGTTATTCCACATAAATAGGCGATAACGCAGCATCAATGCCAAACAGGCGCTGCCCGAAGGGTTCTGCCTAGGGGCGATTTACTCTTTGTTGCTCGGCTTTTACTTAGCCCACTAGGTTACAAACCTCGCGCCGCGATTAAACCGCCCCTAGTTTGAACAAATTTTAATCCGCAAAGGTCAACAGACCCTAATTACCTGTAGCTAAGGCAATACAATTTCTTCCTTGTTTTTTCGCGTAATAAAGTGCGTTATCTGCTTGTTTAAAAAATTGAGCATGATCGCTATCGTGTTCATGCTCTATGGTGTTTATCCCCATACTGACAGACAATAGTCCTGTAAAGCTGTCTTTGTGAGGAATGGCCATTTTTTCAATCGATTTTTGTATTTGTTCGGCAATAAATAATGCCCCTTGCTTACCTGTTTGAGGTAACAGCACGACAAATTCTTCTCCTCCGAATCGCGCTACAAAATCTTCTGGCCTGCAGACGGTTTCAGCTAATTTTTGCGCAACTTTAAATAAACATTTGTCTCCTTCGAGATGACCATACCGGTCGTTATACTTTTTAAAATTATCGATATCAATAATGATCATCGAAAGCTCACGGTGCTCGTTCGATAACTTGTTAAATTCAGACGTTAGTTTTTCATCAAAGCGCCGCCTGTTGGCTATTTTAGTGAGTGAGTCTAAAAACGCCATATCACTGAGTATTTCTTGAGTTTTTAAACGCTCAGTAGCATCGTTGAATATAGCAATAAATTCTCCTTCAACACTGATACCAGAAACTTGCATCACAATCTCACTACCATCTTTACAAGAAATTCTGTAATCATTAGCTGGAATATCATCATTATTTTGATTGGCTTGCTCAAGTGACTCCTGCCATAACGTTTGTGCAAATGTTCTGTAATCTTTTTCAGGGTAGGCTAATTTCCACCACACATTGAGATTAGGTACGTCTTGTAACGTGTAACCAAATACATCAATAAAGCGTTGGTTCACTTTTAAAATATCACCAGTTACCATACAAACATCACATACCGGTAAGGGTAGAATCGTGAATAACCGTGCATAGTGACTTAGCTCATGCTTGCGCATAGGGTGTTGGGTAGTGCTTATAACATTATAGTCTTGTTGTTTGTTTTCATGTTCAAGCGATACATTCATTGAAGCGACAAAATGCCACTCTACCCACCATTTCTCTAACTGGCTTAAAATTGCCTTTTGTGATGCTTTTAAAGAGCCGAGAGAGGACTCTATAAGCCTAAACAGCTCAACAATCGGATTGGGTTCTTGATAAAGATAGGGAGCTGGCACAGCTATAATGTCATAAAATAACTTATAAGCTGATTCTTTGAATTGCTGTAGTGAATAGTCGTCTTCAAAAGTAAAATTTGACACCGCTTTTTCGGACGCATCCAGCACAAACGACTTAACCAAATGTGATTGCGAGGCGTAATTCATATATTCATTCCATTGATTATATTTTAGGTTATTTAAGTATTTACATGTTTAGATACTAATTAAGATATGGTAGGTAATCTCAAATGTAAAGTTTTGTTAATGAAGAATAGCCCTCCGTAATTAAACACCACAAAAACAACCCACAAAGTATGAAGCCACCACTATAATCCATCCCTTTTCATTAGCCTAAAAATGAGTAAATTACACACTAAACTACGCCTTACTAGCCATTGGATGGAAAAAGTTACAACAAAATCTATTCAATCCCCCATCCTCTCTTTAAGCACCAATAAAATACATGCTATAATCGCGGCCTTTCCAAGTTAACAGTAATCTGTATAAGCGAAATTATTCATGAGCGAAAATAGTCACATTAAAGTCATCGTTGGTATGTCCGGCGGTGTTGATTCTTCTGTATCTGCATATTTATTAAAACAGCAAGGCTACCAAGTAGAAGGCTTGTTTATGAAGAACTGGGAAGAAGATGACAATGATGAATATTGTGCTGCCGCTGAAGATTTAAAAGATGCGCAAGCTGTATGTGACAAATTAGGCATTGAACTTCATACCGTTAATTTTGCTGCTGAATACTGGGATAATGTATTTGAATACTTTTTAGCAGAATACAAAGCGGGTCGTACACCCAACCCAGATATAATGTGTAACAAAGAAATAAAATTTAAAGCGT
This sequence comes from Pseudoalteromonas sp. KJ63-1, assembly GCF_055808145.1. Next base: position 1,767,779 of record NZ_CM147855.1, read on the forward strand.
TTTTAGAGTTTGCAGCGCAAGCACTTGGTGCTGATTTTATTGCAACTGGTCATTATGTGCGCCGTGAGCTACGCGATGACAAATACGTAATGTGCCGAGGCCTAGACGATAACAAAGATCAAAGCTACTTTTTGTATACACTAAGCCATGAGCATATTGCGCAAACACTATTTCCTGTCGGAGATATTGCCAAACCAGAAGTACGCCGCATTGCTGAAGAACAGGATTTAATTACCCATGATAAAAAAGACAGCACCGGCATTTGTTTTATTGGCGAGCGTAAATTCAAAGATTTTCTGCAAAAGTTTTTGCCTGCACAACCAGGAGTAATTGAAGACACCGATGGTAACAATGTAGGTGAGCATGAAGGCTTGATGTATCACACCCTTGGCCAGCGTAAAGGTTTACTAATTGGTGGCATGAAAGAAGGCTCGGGCGAACCATGGTACGTGGTAGATAAAGATATAGAACGAAATGTTCTTGTTGTTGGTCAAGGTAAAGATCACCCTCGCTTATACAGTAACGGCCTTAATGCAAACCAATTACACTGGGTAGATCGTGTTGGCCCGCAAGGTACAACTCGCTGCACCGTTAAAACTCGCTACCGTCAAGAAGACTTAAGCTGTACATTACTCGTTGGAGAAGATGGTATGGCACGCGTATTGTTTGATGAGCCGCAAAAAGCCGTTACCCCAGGACAATCCGCCGTATTTTACGCTGATGAAGTCTGTTTAGGCGGTGGTATTATTGATTCGGTGATTAAGTAATGAATCAACATCAAGTCATGGCACTTGCTGCCATGTGCCAAGTAGCAAAACAAGTACAAAAGGTTGCTCAATACGGTCGTTGTGATGAACATGACTTATCAACGTTGTTATCAAGTATTGTGCAAACCTCACCCGCCTCTCCTGAGGACGTATACCAAGGCACACAAAATTTGCGTGATGGCTATAAAACATTAATGGCACAACTGAGTGCCGGTGCTCAAAAAGACGTTGAAATAGTTAAATACGTGGGTGGCTTAATGCAGTTAGAACGAGCCCTTAGTGCCAATAGTAAGAGCCTCAATGAATTAGGTAAACGTATTGATGATATTCATCGTCGTTTAGATCATTTTGCTATTACCGATGACAGCGTTGTTGCCGGTTTAGCAGATATATACTCGTCGGTGCTAAGCCCCCTTGGGCACCGAATCCAGGTTTATGGTAAACCCGAGTTATTAAAACAGCAGCTCACTCAAAACAAAATCCGTGCGTTACTTTTAGCCGGCATTCGTAGTGCAGTTTTATGGCGTCAAATGGGCGGCAAACGTCGTCATTTCTTTTTTGCAAAAAGAAAAATTCTCGCCATTGCTAAAACAAAAATTTAATTATCGTTCAAACTAAAATTTAGGAGTTATTATGGAGCTTTCAGCGTTAACGGCTATCTCTCCGGTTGATGGTCGCTACGGCAGCAAAACCACTGAACTACGCAGTATTTTTAGCGAATTTGGATTAATCAAATACCGCGTAACCGTTGAAGTGCGTTGGTTGCAAGCGTTAGCTGCAGCAAGCGATATAAAAGAAGTCCCAGCTTTAAGCGAGCAAGCAAACGGGCTATTAAATGCTATCGTCGATAACTTCTGTGAAGCCGATGCGCAGCGTGTTAAAGACATTGAACGCACCACTAACCATGATGTAAAAGCCGTAGAGTACCTACTGAAAGAAAAAGTAGCTGATAACGCTGAATTACATGCCATTAATGAATTTATTCACTTTGCATGTACATCTGAAGATATTAATAATCTATCTCACGGTTTAATGTTAAGTGAAGCACGTAACAATGTTATCTTACCTTACTGCGATGAACTATTGAGCGCAATTAAAGAAAAAGCTGTTGAATACAAAGCTATTCCAATGATGACCCGTACGCATGGGCAACCTGCAACCCCATCAACTATGGGTAAAGAGTTTGCAAACGTATACATGCGTTTAAAGCGTCAACGTGATCAAATTGCCCAAGTAGAAATGCTAGGCAAAGTAAACGGTGCTGTAGGTAACTACAATGCTCATCTAAGTGCTTACCCAGATTACGACTGGCATACTCACGCAGATAAATTTGTAGCTAGCCTAGGTTTAACACTTAACCCGTTTACCACACAAATTGAACCGCACGACTACATTGCAGAACTATTTGATGCTATTGCGCGTTTTAATACTATATTGCTCGATTTTGACCGCGATATGTGGGGATACATTGCGCTTAATCACTTCAAGCAAAAAACCATTGCTGGTGAAATTGGCTCATCAACTATGCCACATAAAGTGAACCCTATTGATTTTGAAAATTCAGAAGGTAACTTAGGTTTAGCTAATGCGATATTAGGTCACTTAGCGCAAAAGCTGCCTGTTTCTCGTTGGCAACGTGATTTAACTGACTCAACCGTATTGCGTAATTTAGGTGTAGGTATGGGCTATGCTGTTATTGCATACCAATCGACACTTAAAGGTGTGAGCAAGCTAGAAGTTAACGAACAGCGTTTAGCTGAGGAGCTTGATCAAAATTGGGAGCTACTAGCAGAGCCAATTCAAACAGTAATGCGTAAATACGGCATTGAAAAACCATATGAAAAGCTAAAAGATTTAACGCGTGGTAAACGCGTAAATCAAGAAATAATGGCTGATTTCATTGATGGTTTAGATTTACCAGATACTGCAAAAGCAGAAATGAAAAAGCTTACCCCAGCCAACTACATTGGTCGCGCTGTTGAGTTTATTGATGATTTAGTTTAATTACTCAAATCTACTAATAAAAAGCGAAAGGTACCTGCCTTTCGCTTTTTTCATTTAGGTCTTAACGTTATAGGCATTCTATGTATCAATTAAAAATAAATGAATTATCTGAGCAAGCGTTTTTAAATCAATATTGGCAAAAAAAGCCACTGTTAATCAAAAGAGGTTTTAGTGACTTTAAAGACCCTCTTGATGCCAATGAACTGGCAGGCCTTGCCATGGAAGACAGCATAGAGTCGCGTATTATTACTAACCATAATCAGCAATGGCAGTCCCATCAAGGGCCGTTTGAAGATTTTGAAATACTCACCGACGAGCACTCAACTCTATTAGTGCAAGCGGTCGATCATTGGCACCCAGAAGCCGCTCAATTACTTGAGCCATTTCGCTTTATTCCTAACTGGCGTATAGATGATTTAATGATCAGCTACTCAACCCCTGGCGGCGGTGTTGGACCACACTTAGATCAATATGATGTATTTATTATACAAGGTGAAGGCAAACGCCATTGGCGTGTAGGCTTACCTGACGCCTCATTAAAGCAATTTGCTCAAAATAAGAGCTTGCTACAAGTTGAAGCTTTCACTGCAGTGATTGATTGCGTTTTAGAGCCAGGTGACATTTTGTACATACCACCAGGTTGTCCACATGAAGGCTATGCTATTAAAAATGCTTTAAACTATTCGGTCGGATTTAGAGCCCCTAATCAACAAGATTTACTGTCTAGTTTTGCAGATCATATTATTGACACAGAAAGCGGCCAAAAACGTTACACGGATCATACCCTCACTCTTCGAGATTCAAAAGGTGAGCTTACGCAAAGCGAAGTTAATAAAGTAAAAACGTTACTGCAAGCATTAATAGAAAACGACAGCTTATTTAAAAATTGGTTAGGAAACACCTTAAGTCAACCTAAGCACGATATGGATTTAGCGCCTGAAGAAAACCCGTTTAGTACAGCTGAAATTATGCAACAACTTGAAAATAATGTGACATTTGAACGTCTTGGTGGCACGCGTGCAATTTACCAATGCATAGATGATAAGCTGCTTTTAAGTGTTAATGGTGAAAACTACCCTTTATCGCTATCTGATTTAGAGGCTGTAAAACAGCTAACTGATTTTATTGAATTTGATGGCAGCATGCTGAATTCAACCACACCTAGCCTAGATTTTATCGAAACCTTTACTACACTGGTTAATGAGGGTATTTGGTTTAGCTAGGAGGAGGCTATGGTTTATACTGTTGACAAAGTTGATTGGCAAAGTGAAAAAGATCAACTTCAACAAATAAGAGAGCGTGTTTTTGTTTACGAATTGCATATTCCAAAGAATATTGAATTTGATAGCTTAGATCCGCTCGCTCAACATATTCTGGTTACCGATAATATGCACTCACCTGTTGCCACAGGTCGATTATGTAATGATGGTTTAATAGGAAGAATTGCCGTACTACCCCAGCACCGCAATCGCAACGTTTATAAATCTCTACTTAATTTCATTGTAAAGCTTGCCGCAGAGCAAGGTATTGAGGCTGTCAGTATTAACTGTATTTTAAATGAAGTAGAACGATTCAAAAATAACGGCTTTACTGTGCAAGGACACGTTTTTATGGAAGCTGGCATACCAAGACAGAGAATGGAGTGCCCCATCACATGCTTTGAAACACGGCCATTTACTTTAGTGCATTAACCAAAAAACGAGCCATTTGGCTCGTTTTTACTTTATTCTTGTCGATAATCTTTGAAGAACCGCTGCATTTTCATCATCGCACTGCTCAAATCATCTTTATTAGGTAAAAATACCAATCTAAAATGATCAGGTTCTGGCCAATTAAATGCACGTCCATGGACTAATAATATTTTTTCTGCCTTTAACAAGTCAAACATCATTTGTTCATCATTTTTAATATTAAACAATTTTGTATCAACTTTGGGAAATGCGTACAACGCCCCTTTTGGCTTTTTACAGCTTATCCCCTCGATTGCATTTAATCCACGCCAAGCAATATCTCTCTGCTCGTATAAGCGGCCTCCGGGGTCAATTAAGCTATCAATTGATTGTACCCCACCCAATGCTTGCTGAATGGCATATTGGGCAGGGACGTTTGCGCATAAACGCATTGAGGCAAGAATATCGAGGCCTTTAATTAAATCTGTCATTAAGGCAGTGCGCCCACTTAGCACCATCCAACCCATTCTAAGACCAGCGGCGCGATATGTCTTAGCTAAGCCGTTAAACGTAATAATAGGGATATCGTCGCACAATGCACCAATAGAGGTGTGGGTAACTCCGTCGTATAGGATTTTCTCGTATATTTCGTCACTTAACAGTAAAAGCTTGTGCTCTCGGGCAATACTTATCAACTCTTCAAGCAAAGCGTCACTGTACACAGCCCCTGTTGGGTTGTTTGGATTTATTAATACCAATGCTTTAGTTTTCGAGGTGATTTTACTTTTAATATCATCAATGTCAGGAAACCAGTCTTGCTCTTCATCACATAAATAGTGAACAGGATTACCGCCCGCCAGCTTTACCGAGGCAGTCCAAAGCGGATAATCTGGTGCAGGAATTAATACTTCATCGTCATTATTTAACAGCGCCTGAGTGACCATTTGAATAAGTTCACTCACGCCGTTACCAATGTAAATATTATCAACGTCTAAGTTATGTAAACCACGCTGTTGATAATGCTGATAAATAGCAACACGCGCAGAGTAAAGCCCTTTAGAATCACAATAGCCTTGAGCAGAATATAAATTACGGATAATGTCGCGGTGCATATCTTCTGGCATATCAAAACCAAATGCCGCGGGGTTACCAATATTGAGCTTAAGTACTTTTTGGCCCTCGTCTTCCATTTTTTTAGCTTGTACTAAAACGGGACCACGGATGTCATAACAGACGCCGTCTAATTTATGACTCTTTTTTATTTCTGACATTGTTACCTCTAAAGAGCAAGTTAGTCTTAAGACTAACTCATTAAAGCCGTGAATTACTAAGGAAATTAAGCGCTTAAAACTGAAAAAAAATCACGTTAACATTCTATTCTGTTCTTTTTAAACGAGCTTACCGCTGAGCTTGCCACTCATTTAATTTTGCTTGTGAGCCAATAACTTGCGCCATTAAATTATTTGCTGCATCAACAGCCTGTTCGTCGTTATCATTATTTAAATTATATTCAATTAAACGTGCCACTTCGGCTAAACTTGCCGCTCCAAACTGAGCTGCATTTGATTTAAGGCTATGAGAATGGCGAATAGCAGCCTCTTTATCTTGGCCAAGCGCTGCAATAGTTTCGCTTCCTAAGCGCTCAAATTCCGCACAACAAAATTCCAACGTATCTGAAAATTGTTCACCTAATAGCGATTCCATACTTTCTAAAGCGGATTCGTCGATACTGATCTCTGTCATATTAATGCCCTTTAATGCAATCCTGCGATTTCTCTTTCATCTCTTACTCTATATCTAAGCACAAAAAAAACCAACTTTATTAATGCAAAAATGTATAATTAGGTTAAATGTATTAATCGAATGGTTAGCTTATGGCACGTGCACTTTGTGAACGCTGTAATTTTTCGCTAAGCACCTGTATTTGCAATGCAATCACCTGTGTTGATAACCAAACTCAGGTTATTGTTTTACAGCACCCCAGCGAAGCAAAAGTGAGCAAAAATACGGCACAGTTATTGGCATTAAGTTTAATGCGATGCAAAATAATTAAAGGCGAAAATAATCAAGATTTTGCTTGCTTGCAAAAGCTGCCGCTCAGCTCGACCGTGTTACTCTACCCAAACGAGGGGGCAATTGAGTTAGATGTAGCCAATAACAATGAAAACGTACAACCGATTACGCATTTAATAGTGATCGATGGAACATGGAATAAAGCTTTTAAAATTTTGCAATTAACTCCGCTATTACAACAGTTTAAAACAGTAAGCTTTCGCCATATTCCTACTAACCGCTATGCTATTCGTAAAGCCCCAAGAGCAGATAGTTTGTCAACCTTAGAGGCCGTAGCGCATAGTTTATTGCTTATTGAAGCACTAAATCCAGCACCCTTGTATGGTTTATTAAATGAATTAATTACCAAACAAACCCAACACATGCCCGCTCACGTAAAAGCACGTTATGTGTAAGTAGAAATGAAATAACCAATGCGTAATACCCCTTCTCGATTAAAGCGCGGATTCTCACGCCAAGGCCCTGACTATCGTTTTGACGACCAAGTTGATTTTAGCGATATTAGAACGACTTTTGGTTTTCGTTCAATGGTCGTTGGTAAGTGGGTGACTAAAGAAGAGCGCTTTATTAGTGCCAATTTAATTTATGATGCACTGGCTGATTTAGCGCAAATTTTACATTTACCACCAACGGCAATTGGCCTTCGCGGTAAACTTAACTTTGCCTTTGGCCATGGCGGACAAAAAGGTGTGCAAGCACACTATAATGCTTATGACCAAACTCTCGCACTGGCAAAAAACGCAGGCGGCGGTGCTTTAGCCCATGAGTGGTTTCATGCATTCGACCATCATATTAGTGAGCATTTATTTAAATCAAAAACCCGATTTGGTTTCGCCTCTAAGTTATGGCTATCAAACTCTCCTGATTTGAGCCATCCACTTAATGATGCACTTAATCAATTTTATAAGCGGGTATTTTTAAAACAAAACGGTGAAGATGCGAATGAATTTGTTCAGCGCTGTATCGCGTTTGATAAGGAGCACAAGCAGCAATACATGAGTATGCCAGAGGAGCTTGCAGCTCGGTGTTTTGAAGCCTGTATAAATCAGCACCAAACAATAAAAAATAGCTTTTTGGTCAGTGGATTAAACAGTAATAATTTAATTTACCCTGAGCTTAGCCAAACGCTGCAAGCCAATGAAGCACTTAACCAATATTTTCAATTATTAGGTTATGCGCTTCATCAACAAACATAGTAATCGTTTCTAAAAATTAGAATTACTATTTATCATCACTGATACGACTCGCCACCGCGCTATTTTGATCTTTATATTTTGCATCAACACGGGTGTTATACGGGTTTTCACATGGGCCGGTTAGCGTTTCAAAACTCATTGCACCAATCTTCATCATAGGTCTGAGCGCAAGCGGCAGTTTGCCCGAGTTGTAAAACTCTAAAACAATATTACCACTCCAACCAGGATCGATTCTGTGAGCGGTGACATGCACCATTAAACCCAAACGTGCCAGTGACGATCGTCCATCTAACCAGCCAACAATATCTGCAGGTAACGTTACTTTTTCATAGGTTATTGCTAATGCAAGCTCACCAGGGTGTAAAAAGAATGCTTCACCTTCATCTAATACAATTTCGTCGCTCATTATTGATTCTAATGCTTTATTAAGCTGATCTTTTGGTCCACTTAAGTCAACGTAAGCAGCATTATGGGCATGAAAAGTTCTAAACTTATTACCCAAACGAAGATCCGCAGTCACCCCTGAAATCATTTCACTGGTTGGCGCTGGCTCAATAACAATCCGCTCATCGTTTAAATATTCTTTTATATGTGTATCTGAAAGTCTCATTTTTAATCTTCCGTAATCACAACTTCAATCGCGTTGTGATGTTGTTGATAGTAAAGCGTGCTGGCAATGAGCCGTGCGGCTGCACTGTAGGTTTCACTTATAGCGGCACTTGCATCATTGGCAATCAATTTACCTTGTTCAGAGGATTCTCTGATATTGATCGCAAGCGGAATGTGCGAAAGCACAGGAACACCATGCTTCATAGCTAATTTTTGTGCGCCATCTTTACCGAATACATGATTAGCTTCGCCGCAATGACCGCAAATGTAATGGCTCATATTTTCAATTAAACCAAGCACTGGCACGTTTACTTTATTAAACATAGCGATGCCTTTTTGCGCATCAGCTAGCGCTAAGTCTTGTGGCGTAGTAACAATTACAGTGCCACTGGCTGGAACTTTTTGGCTCATGGTTAATTGAATATCGCCAGTGCCTGGGGGCATATCGACGATTAAGTAATCAAGCTCACCCCAATCGGTTTCATTTAATAGCTGACTAAGTGCACCTGAGGCCATGGGGCCTCGCCATACGGTAGCATCGTCGCTAGGCACTAAAAAGCCGATAGATTGCGCTTTAATGCCGCTGGCATCAAATGGTTGTAATTGCTTGTTGTCTTTAGTGACAGGCTCACTGCCTACCAAACCGAACAACATAGGAATAGACGGGCCATAAATGTCAGCATCTAAAATACCTACTTTAGCGCCTTCATTTTTAAGCGACCCAGCAATGTTAACAGCAGTAGTTGACTTACCCACTCCGCCTTTACCTGAGGCCACTAAGATAATATGTTTTATAGCTTTAAATTTTGCTGGTTCTTTAAGTGCAACCAGCGCGCCTACATTTACTTCGGTTTTAAGTCGCTCGGTTAAAAATTTAGCAACATGCGGCATTTCAGATTGCGCGGCAAACGGAAGAGTGAGTTTAACAATAATTGATTTATCGGTGTTTTGAGTAATATCAGCGATAAAATCTTGCTCAATACCCACAGCGAAAGCGGCACTGCGATAGGCCGCTAAAGCAGAAATAATCGGTTGTTTTTGCACCGATTTAGCAGAGAAAAGTTTCGACAGTCCAAACATAGCAATAAAATAGCGTTTCTTTGATGAAAAGTGCCACGGAATTATGTAACATTCAGGGCATTAACACCAGTCAATTAGTAAATATCCATAAGCAGTGTATTCTGTTACTACCGCGCTTATCGATAATGTAATAATTTTCATCTGTTCCTGACTAGGAACGCTTAATTCGGAATGATTATGGCACAGCGAAAGATCCTGATTACTAGCGCATTACCTTATGCCAATGGCCCTACCCATTTAGGGCATTTATTAGAGTATATTCAAACTGATATTTGGTCGCGTTTTCAAAAACTACAAGGCCACGAAGCATACTATGTGTGCGCCGATGATGCTCATGGCACACCTATTATGCTTAATGCGCAAAAGCAAGGGATCACGCCAGAGGAAATGGTTAAAAACGTTAGCATAGAGCGCCAACGCGATTTTGCTGATTTTAATATCAAATTTGATAACTACCACAGCACTCACAGCCAGGAAAATAAAGAATTTAGTGAGCTTATTTATAACCGCCTTAACGATGCCGGTCATATTAAAAAGCACACTATTTCTCAGTTATTCGATCCAGAAAAAGGTATTTTTCTGCCAGACCGCTTTGTTACTGGCACCTGCCCTACCTGCAAATCAGAAGATCAAAACGGTGATAGCTGTGATGCCTGTGGCGCAACTTATAGCCCAACAGAGCTAATCAACCCACGCTCTGTCATGTCCGGTGCTGAGCCTATTTTAAAAGATTCTGAGCATTACTTTTTTGACTTACCCGCCTTTGAAGGCATGCTTAAAGAATGGCTACACTCAGGCACAATCCAGCAAGAAATGGCGAACAAGCTAGATGAGTGGTTTGCCGATGGTCTTCAGCAATGGGATATTAGCCGTGATGCACCTTATTTTGGTTTTGAAATCCCAAACGCACCAGGTAAATATTTTTACGTATGGCTAGATGCGCCTATTGGTTATATGGCGAGCTTTAAAAACTTATGTGACAAACAAGGCATCGACTTTGATGCGTTTTGGCAAGAAGGGTCTGACGCTGAGCTTTATCATTTCATTGGTAAAGACATCATCTATTTCCACAGCCTGTTTTGGCCTGCGATGTTAGAAGGCGCTCAATTTAGAAAGCCTACTAACGTATTTGCCCATGGATTTGTTACGGTTAATGGCGCAAAAATGTCTAAATCAAAAGGCACGTTTATTAAAGCGCGCACATATTTAGATAACCTAGACCCAGAATTTTTACGTTATTACTACGCAGCTAAACTAAACAGTGGCATCACCGATTTAGACTTAAACCTTGAAGATTTTGCACAGCGTGTAAATTCAGACTTAGTGGGTAAAGTAGTTAATATTGCGAGCCGTTGTGCTGGCTTTATTACTAAAAAGTTTGACGGTAAGCTAAGCGATACAATTATGGAACCACAGCTACTAGCGGAATTCCAAAACGCCTCAGCCACTATCACTGAACATTACGAAAATCGTGAATACAGTCGCGCAATCCGTGAAATTATGGCGCTTGCTGATAAAGCAAATCAATTTATTGATAATGCCGCGCCTTGGGTGCTTATTAAAGACGAATCTAAGCAAGAAGAAGCGCATCAGGTATGTTCATTAGGACTTAACTTATTCCGTGTGCTGATCACTTACTTAAAGCCTGTACTGCCTGGTATGGCCACAAATGTTGAAACCTTCTTAAATGATGAGCTTACATGGCAAGGTGTGCAAACTGCATTAATAAGCCATCCTATCAATAAATTTAAGCCGTTAATGCAACGTGTTGAAATGGACAAAGTGAATAAAATGGTTGAAGAATCAAAAGAAAGCTTAATCGCTGAAAAAGACAAAATCGATCCTAATAGCCCACTGGCAAAAGAGCCTATTGCAGCTGAAATTGAATTTGATGACTTTGCAAAAGTAGATTTACGCGTTGCTAAAATAGCTAAAGCAGAGCACGTAGAAGGCGCTGATAAATTGCTTAAGTTAACTCTTGATTTAGGCGGCGAAACACGCCAAGTATTTGCAGGTATTAAATCAGCCTACGCACCAGAAGACATCGAAGGAAAGCTAACTGTGATGGTCGCTAACCTTAAACCGCGTAAAATGCGCTTTGGAATGTCTGAAGGTATGGTACTTGCTGCAGGCCCTGGCGGTAAAGAAATATACATTCTTAACCCAGACGATGGTTCAGAGCCTGGTATGCGAGTAATGTAAACACTGTGCTTGTTTAAAAAAGCCGCTAAATATGAAGTGACCCCATAAAGTTGGACTCATTTCTAAGCGGCTGCCAAGGCCTGATTTCGATACTGTATCGGACTCAGGCCTTTTAGTTTCAGTTTAATACGCTCATTGTTGTAATAGTGGATATATTCTTTAATGTTTTCAATAAGATCATTCACGTCTTTAAACGTTTCGTTGTGGTACATCTCACTCTTCAATATGCCGAAGAAGTTCTCAGCAACCGCATTATCTAAACAATTTCCTTTTCTAGACATACTTTGTTGCAATCCTTTTTCCTTAAGGTGATTTTGATATTGTTTGTTTTGATATTGCCACCCTTGATCTGAGTGTACAACTGGCTTTTCATTTGGCTTCAACCTAGCAGTTGCTGTTTTAAGCATGTCAGTTACCAAAGGGAGTGCAACGGATTTTCTGACTTCGTAACTGATTACCTCTTGGTTGAATAGGTCAATCATAGGCGATAGATATACCTTCTCATTATCCACTTTAAACTCCGTCACATCCGTCACCCATTTTTGATTTGGCTTCTGCGCAGTAAACTCGCGGTTAAGCGTATTTTCTGCGATTTTACCCACTTCACCTTTATAGGATTTATAGCGCTTAGGCCTTACTTTTGACTTGAGTCCTAACTCATTCATCAACCGTTGAACGCGCTTATGATTAACAAGTACTCCCATTGCTCTCAGGGCACTCGTAATTCTGCGATAGCCATATCGCCCTTTATGCGCGTGATAAATATCACGTATTTTTACCAGTAAATCATTGCTTGCACAGGGTTGCTTACAAGTAGTGCGATGATAATAGTAAACACTCTTTGGCAGCCCTATAGCCTTTAAAAGGTGTCGTAAGCTATGCTTTGCCTTGAACTCTTCGACGACTATCGTTTTGTCTTTGCTTTTTTCTTTCTGGCTTGAGCCAAGGCTTCTAACTTTTTTAGCACATCATTCTCAGCTCGTAAGTATGCTAGTTCTTCTCGTAACTCCTCCTCAGTCATTTGCTCTACTAGTTTTGATGAAGAAGAATTATTTGTCATGAATGGCTTACCTTTTCTCTGTGGTTTAAGACGTGATATACCATCACGAGCATAAAGCTTTTGCCATTGAAAAAGAATGCCTGGGGACGATAAATCGAAGAAAGCACTGGTATAACCGAGTGACCAACTGTTTGCTGTCATCGTTTTTAACACTTCAGCCTTAAATGCTAGAGAATAAGGTTTGTGAACAGACCTGAAGCTTTCAGCGCCATGAATTCGATAAATAGCGGTCCAATATCGGACCTGCCTATCTGTAACATTAAATCTGTTACTTACCGCCGAAGAGCTTTCAGACAAAGCGAGTTCAGCTATTTTGAGCTTGAAAGCTCGGTGATGTTTGGACATAAAAAGACCCCCAGTAATTGGAATGTCCAACTATTGGGGGTCACTTCAATATTTAGCGGCTTTTTTATTGTTGAGGTTGTCTTGTCCTGAAATGTGTTTACACATTTAGGACTTATTTTATGAAAACCACTAAAACTAAAGACGTTAAGCGTACTCAACGAGATTATACATTAGGCTTTAAATTATCCATTGTTGAGCAAGTAGAAAAAGGCGACTTCACATATAAACAGGCGCAAAGTCATTACGGTATTCAAGGTCGTAGCACCGTTCTGGTATGGCTGCGAAAACATGGTAAATTAGATTGGTCTAAACCAACTTATATAGCCAACATGCCTAAATCAAAAGAAACCCCAGCACAAAAAATTAAACGTTTAGAGCGCGAGGTAGAGGAGTTACGCCTAAAGGATTTAATCAAAGATGAAATGATTAATATTATGGATGAAGAATATGGAGCGGGTTTGCGAAAAAAGTACATATCCGAGCTATCACGCGCGCAAAAGAAAACCAGCAAGTAAAGCTTACTCCTTTATGCCGTGCATATGGCATAACGCGACAAGGTTACTATCAAGCTATGCGCAGAATAGATTCTCGGAATAAAGCGTTGAAGCCAGTCAAAGAGTTAGTGATGTATTGGCGGCAATTCATGCCTCGTATTGGTGGGAAGAAACTTTATCTGATGATAAAGCCAGAGCTGCAAGAGCGTGACATTAAACTAGGCCGAGATTGTTTTTTTGACTATTTGAGAGAGCATGACTTGCTTGTAAAACCAAAGAAAAATTACACTAAAACAACAAATAGTAATCATTGGATGCACAAGCATCCCAATTTACTAAAAGAATACAAACCTACTGCGGCCGAGGAAGTCTTCGTTAGTGATATTACATACGTAAAGTCATCGCAAGGCGTGCATTACCTGTCGTTAGTCACTGATGCTTATAGTCGAAAAATAATGGGTTATGAGCTCAGTGATGAAATGAAGGCAACTGATGTAGTCAAAGCGTTAGAGATGACGATTAAGCAGCGGGTGTATAAACGTGATGCTATTCATCATTCAGATAGAGGTTTACAATATTGCTCTGAAGTATATCAAGGTATGCTATTAAAGGAGGGAATTAGGCCATCTATGACCGATGGATATGACTGTTATCAAAACGCATTAGCTGAGCGTATTAACGGGATATTAAAACAAGAGTTTCTACTGTATAAATGTCGTAATATGGCAGAGTTAAAAGAGCTCGTTGAAGAATCGATATTTATATACAATGAAATGCGACCGCACTTAAGTTTGAATATGAAAACACCAAATCAAGTGCATAAAAAAGACCTGGCGCTTTCGCACCAAGTCTTTCATTAAAACCGTCAACCTATTTCAGGACGGGACAGGTTATTTAGCTAAGGCGACTACTTTTGCCAAATGAATCACTAAGCATTGGGAGCTAATATAGATAAACCAGTTTATATAGCGCACCTGAGGATAAAAACCTTGCCCTTGGTTACCATAAATCCAAAAAGCTCCAATAATAGCATCAGCCAATGCAGCAAGTAAAAGCCCTAAGCTCACCCACATTATTGGTTTAGGTGCATAAAACCCACCATAACCAACAACCAACATCAGACCCATAAGCCCCACCGCAGTTACCACAACACTATAAAAACCTGTCATAGCTAAAATTGTTATACCAGCTCCATCAAGGTACATAGAGGCGAGTGACGTAGCACTTACAACCAGTACCGCAACTATGAAACAGGTGCTTTTTAGTCGCGATATAGCTTGCTGCCTTTTATAGGCCAACACACAGGCTAAAAATAGAAGGCTGTAGCCAGGTGCAAAAAATAAAATTGAATCAATTAAGTAGTCATGCTTTATTAACGTTGCATAGCGATGATAGTGCTGGGATAAGTTAAAGTTAATTACATCCCCTACTGTGCACAGCATTAAAGCTGCGCTACATAGAACCGCAAGAAAGCATAACTGCTTATCTTTAAAATGGTTAAATACCCAAGTAGTCATTGCCACACTATTAAACATTAGTAAACACAGCGAGCTCACTGTTAATAGCAATAAAATTTCTTTATTGTTAGGTGATATTAGCCCTATCAAAAGTACAACTAAAGCACATAGCCAAGCAATAAAAGAAATAACCTGATGAAGGTGTTTTATAGATAAGGAATTGATTGCACTAGCCAAGGTTTAAAATTAATAAACTTAATTTAGCAAATTATTATCGCTTAGGGTTTATTTTTTTATGCTCTGCTTGCATTTCTTTTTGTGTTTTTAGCCGACATTGTGCTAACTGCTCAAGTCGAATAGCTCTAATTGCCGCCAAAGGGTCATCAGCACTAAGTCCACCAGCATCATAGGTGTTTTGTTGATTTATTACTTTATTATCATCTTGTTTAGTATGCATATTATTCTCACTTGGGACTGTTTATCGATTTTAGGCGCGGTACATCGAATAAAAAAGTGCTTAAACACTGCACGATTTAGTTGAAAAACACCTGACACCCTGTACATTAGGAATTACTAATATTAAGAGGTGTATTATGCGCATTATTTTACTTTTTTCCAGTTTATTTATTTCATCCGCTGCTTTTCCTAGCAATACCGACGAGGCACGACAAACCATCAAGGCATTTTCAACTGATTTAAAACAGGTGCTGGTAAGTACTATGAAGCAAAGCGGGCCACTAGCGGCAATAAGTGTATGCAATACAGCAGCACCCGCTATTGCTTCACAACACAGCAACAGTCCTTGGCAAATTAGCCGCAGTGCTTTGAAAACTCGTAACTCAGATAATCAACCCGATGCATGGCTCAAAAATGTTTTATTAAACTTTGAACAACGTAAGCTCAATGGCGAGCCGGTAGCAAGCATAGAATATCAAGAGCAAAGACCGGATGGCTGGTATTTTGTAAAAGCGATCCCTACTCAAAAAGCGTGTTTGGCATGTCATGGCAGTCACATTGCCCCCGCAGTTTCTAAAAAAATAGCGACTTTATACCCTAATGATCAGGCAACTGATTTTAAACTGGGTGACATTCGTGGCGCCTTTATCGTTAAAAAACCGATTAAAAAGCACCAACAGTAATTACGTCATTAAGCATTCGCTGCGTTTCGTTTTTTGTGGGCAACATATAAAGTATACGGCAACATTACGAGCTGATTTAATATGATAGCTAATATTAGCGCAAACAATAACGCACTGGTGGTTAAAGGAATACCTAACTTAAAGTTATCAAGTGTATTTTGTAATCTGTCGAAACGCTCAGGGGAGAATATATACAGCAATTTTTGCACTAAATTACCTTGCTCGAATAGCTTCATACCTTGATTTAAGTCAGCAAATAGCATCAAGGTTTGCTGTTTTTGTTCTGCATCTGCTCTAACACTCGGTTCAGTATTTGCTAAATGACGATTTATCATTGCTTGTATACTAGAAAATTTATATTGCTTTGCTGTGTTTGCATAGCCATCAACTTGCCACTTGGTCGCATGATACAAGCCCGCTAAATGTTGTTGGTAATGATCACTCAACTGCGGTAGTTGCAATGAAATAATAAAAGTACAAGCAAATATTAATTTATCAAGTATGTTAACGATCATCATAATTCCTTGTGCTAATCTGATTTAAACGTATAGATGGTGTTTAAGGCCAGTTGACCTTTTAAGGTTAAATTTGCAAGGACCTAGGTATGTCACAATAAGATAGTTAAGTAGTATTGTAGATAGGTAGTACCATCACCCTTTGCTCAATCGCTTCGCAAGCACTAGTATTCTCTACATAAGCTCAAAAACCATAATACTTAACGTGATAAAGTTTATATAGGTATGGTTTCAATAGCAAAGCGCTTAAAGTGTTATAGGTATGCCCCTACCTCACTGTTGCCAAAATAGCAACAACTTTATAGATAAACCGGAGCTTATAACTGAAAAAACTTACTATAACCAGCATAAAGCATTAATTATCTCTCCTAAATACCCCCTTTAATTCTAGTGATTTTTACACTATATTAAAAGATAATTAAGTGTCTGTTAATATTGAGAAAGAGTTTGTGGAAACGAATAGCAATAACACCACTGTTGAAGATCAGCCAACCGATGACCAAAAGAAGTTTTTCCTCGATTTACTTCCTGGGAAGATGATCGATATACAATTTAACAACCCTATTCAGGTTCGCTTTAAGCTTACTTTAATTGGCTATGACACCGGTAAATATTTAATATTAAAATACCCTGCTCAAGCAGGTAAGAATGATTACAGCGATATTTTAGTTGAAGGCAATGGCGCTATTGTCCGTTATATAATTGAAGATGAACGCGGTGAATGTGTGGCTTTTTCAACCAGCATATTAGCAATTTCATTTCGCCCTGAACGCTTAATTTATTTAGCTTACCCTAAAAAAATTGAAAGCCGTCAGCTGCGAGAAACAAGCAGGCTACCAACTCATATCCCAGCTAAAATAAGTTTACACAAAGGTGATGTAGACGCCGATAGTAAGAGCTTATTGCATGGGTTAATCATTGATATTTCACCCAGTGGCTGCCGCTTTGCGATACATGTGAGCTCTGGATTTGTTGCGCTAAAAAAACGCCAAGTATTTGTGCATATTTTGTCACCTATAGACAATAAGTCTGTCATAGTCACGTCCTATATCAGAAATAATCAAATGAAGGGTAATCGCCTAAGTGTTGGTATCGAGTTTGATGCATCAGAGCAAACGAAGCTAAATGAGCTACTCGAAGCGTATTCAATTGATATAGATTAGAAAAACCACAAACGAATTAAGGCTAACATATGCTTGGTTAGCCTTTATACCCACTGTTTTATTACTCTAAAATTTTTAGAAACCGCTCTGTTCTAGGTAAGTAATAGTTATCGTAATCAAGCGATACAATCACACGCTCGGCTTTACCTAGTAGTTCATCACGTGGGATGAGGCCTATTACTCTAGAATCGGAACTATTATCGCGGTTATCACCCATAGCTAAATAGTAATGTTCAGGAATTGTTATTTCATCAAAGCCCGACAAACGTGATGGTATATTAGCTACGCGGATTGAATGCTTATAACCATTTAAGTTTTCTATTTTATCTGAAGAAGTCGTATTACTTTGCAAATTTGTGTAATTAAGCTTTTTACCGTTGATGATGAGTTCATTATTTTCAAGTACAATAGTATCTCCAGGTACACCTATTACTCGCTTAATCAAGCGGTTATCCGCTACTTTCGAGTCAAATACAATAATATCGCCAGTTTGTGGGTCCGCCATTCTCAACAGGGATACATGCGTGAATGGTATACGTAAATCATACGCCATTTTATCGGTAAGGATTCGGTCGCCTTCTTCAATAGTCGGCTTCATTGAACCTGTTGGTATTTCGTACCAATCGGCGACGGCACTACGGAACACACTCATTAAAATAATAAATACAATTAAAGAGCGATTATTTTTCCAAAATTTATAAAGTCGCTTCATCTTTTGTCTCTGCTATGGGTTAAGTGTTTATTTGACTGTATAAACGCAGAGCCGTTCAAAGGAGTGTGTAACAAAACATGTTTAATGATAGAGACATGGATAAAACATGTCTCTAAAGATGGTTTACTGCTGATTTAACTTGTCTTTCGCTTCTTGTACTTTTGCAAAATCAAGCCCTAATTCATCAGTAGCTTCTTTAATCAAATGCGGTTGAGTCATCACCACAGCCATTAGTTGCTGAAGCTTTTCAGGTGGTATGCCCAGCTCTTGCACTAATGCCATAGCCATCATTGGGTTTTGGGTAAATGCTTCAAACAACGCGGCTACTTTTTCATCACTAACGTTGTGCTCTTTTAATATTGCAATAATTGGATTCATTATTTGCCTTAATATTTTATAGTGTTCACTAAATTATATGGGCGCACAGCCTAATTAACAATATTAATCCTGCTATGCTCATGTACGTTACTCAACCAGCAACACCACTTTACCGGAATTTTCGTTGCGCTCTAAAATGGCATGAGCCTCACTAGCTTGCTGCCATGACATGGTTTTATAAATATTAAAGTCATAGTTCTGGTTGGCAATATCATCATAAAAACGCGCGACAAATGCATCTCTCAGAGCTCGTTTAAACTCAATACTGCGATTACGTAGCGTTGATGCATGAAACGAAATCCGCTTTTGTAATAAACGTGCAAAGTCCACCTCTGCAAAGCGCCCGTCTAAAAATGCCAGCATAATAATCTGACAATCCATTGCAGCCACCATGGCATTTTTATTTAAATAGCTACCAGAAACAGGGTCAACAATTGCGTTTGCAGTGAGCTTATGTGATTTCATATACTCAACAAAATCAGTGGTTTTATAATTAATTACGTGGTCAGCACCCAACCTTTTAGCATGTTCACACTTTTCATCCGACCCTGCGGTAATCACTACTTGTGCACCAGCACTTTTTGCCATTTGAATAGCTGCACCACCAACACCACTTGCACCTGCATGAATAAGCGCCGTTTGCCCTGATTGTAACTTGCCTAATTCAAATAGCGCACCAAAGGCTGTTAAACACACTTCGCTTATAGCGGCACCTTGCGCCATAGAGATATGATCAGGCAATATAATTAACTGCTGCGCATCTACTGCGACATATTCACTGTAAGCGCCACCAGCACATAAAGTAAAAATACGCTTACCGAGCCATTTAGGGTCTACCTCACTGCCAAGCTCACACACGGTGCCTGCACACTCAAGTCCTAAAATAGGGCTATCCCCTTCAGGGGCAGGATACTTACCTTGACGCTGCATACAATCAGCGCGGTTAACCCCAATCGCTGCCACTTTTACCAGCACTTCATTGTTATTAACCTTCGGGTTATCGGTTTTCGAAAACGCTAACTGCTGCTCATGATGTGAAATATACTGCATAAGTCTCCTTGTATTGGATTTATTTGATTTTTCGCCACACTTCGGCTTCAACTAGCTGGCCATTTTCTGTAAGAGAATGATGCCACACATTCCCTTCAACTTTATAATCAAAAGCCATGGTTTTACCCATCAATGATGCAATATTGCCATACTTAAAGGTTTCAATAAATTGTCCATCGGTTAATTGGTACTGGCCACCACCAGCATAACTAAATTGGCCATTTTTTTCTGTAATATAGCTAAAATGTGATGCGGTTACTAATTTGACTGAAGTTATCTCTGGGGCTTTAGCAGTGACAAACCCATTTTCTACCGCATATTTCCCTTGAACAAACTCCCACGTACCTAATAGAGGATTGGCAAATACAGAGCATGGCAATAAAACTAAGCAAACGAATAGAGTAAATTTCATCGTAATCCTTATCGTGTTAACTGTGCCTGAAGAAATCAACTCAGCGTTGATTTACTGACATAGTGTTAAAACGCCAGCTTTGTTTATAAGGATATACATCCGGAAGCTGGCCTTGCTCAATTCCTTGCTGAGTCAATTGCCAGTATTTTGCCGTAAATAAATCATTGTGGTATTGATTAAAGTGGTTAAACGCGCTGCTACTGGCACTAAAAAACACCTTAAATTGACTCGGAAAAATATCATTTTGGTCAATATCAAAATAGCTGTGTGAGCTTAATTCTTCTAAAGCGTTTTGCGTATTTGGCACGTCTCTAAAATTACAATCGGTGAGAGGGCAAATTTCATCATAATCATAAAATACTACTCGCCCCCAGCGTGTTACGCCAAAGTTTTTCATCAGCATGTCACCAGCAAAAATATTGGCGCTGGCAAGCTCTTTTATCGCTTTACCATAATCAAGCATCACTTGCTGAAGTGATTTACTATTACATTGATTGATATACAGGTTTAGCGGTGTCATTTTTCGCTCAACGTAAACATGCTTTAGAATTAAGGCTTTGCCGGAAATCACTAAGCTATCACCAATGTGTTTTTTCATTTGTATTAGCAGTTCATCACTAAAGCGACTTAAGTCAAATGCAAGGTATCTAAATTCATGGGTATCGACTAAGCGCCCTACTCTGTCGGCTTGTTTTACAAAGTTATATTTATCTTTTACTTGTTGTTTTGTTGCAGTTTTTGGCGCACTAAACTTATCTTTTATCACCTTGTAGACATAATCTAGGCCGTCAATAGTAAAAACCAGCATCACCATACCTGGAGTCCCTGGCGCTAAATGATACATGTATTCCTCGGGACTACTTTTAGTAGTATCTACCTTATAGCGATAAAACTCGGTTTTGGCATGTTTTATGAAACCAATCGCATTGAATAATTCAAACCGTTGTTTGTGAGGCATTAACACACTGAGGTAATCAACATAACGGGCAGGTTGGTCGGTATCGACCATAAAATAGGTACGTGCGAAGCCAAATAATAAGCTTAGTTGATCAGCCCCCATCATTACAGCATCAATTGTAAGCCCATTGGGGGTATTTAAAATAGCAATTGCAAAGGGCATGTTATCTCCATTTTTGGCAATACATCGCCCTATGACATAACAGGCCTTATTACGATAAAAATGCGAATTAGCGTATTCAATATAACCGTCATTTAAGTTTATTAATTCGTATACTTGTCGACATTGCTGCTGAGCACCTTGCGTTAACGTTGCTTGTAGCTTAGCTAAATCACTACTTAAATCTTTAAAGGGGACTCTAAACACTTGCTCATTTAATAAGGCTTTAATTGCCTGATCAAACCCTTCTTTTAAGGAGATACGACTTACAAGCCCTTCATAGGAACGCGGCTGCCCTCGGTATTTTGCTTTTAATACAAATAAGTGAACTGTGCGAATTTTTTTATCATCCCAAATAGCGCCAAAAGTAGAATTAAAAAATGTATGCGCAATGGGCTGGTTTTCATGCTCTTTTACCATCTCACCATAAATATTTTTTGCCCGTTGCCATGTTTGAGGGCAATTCAATTCATCATAAGCAATCACTCTAACGGCTTCACTAACTTGCTTTACTTGGCGTTCATACACTTGTAAGCGCTCTCGCATTGCTGCTTGCACCTCATGGTACTGGCGTTGTTCAAAGCGACTTTGTGCCCCTAAAGTGATATTTAAAAATTGTGCAAACATAGCCTCAAAGCCTGCAAATATCGCTCGGGCTAACTTAGTGGCGATAACAGATTGTACCGAATTATGTTGAGAGGTTAATGGCGTGCTTGGCATGATTTAGGCGCTTCTATTTTTAGCAATTATGCTGATTATTTTTTATTAGAGGTTTACACCTTAGCAAGCACACTTTAATTTAGGTAATTAATACAGCAAATAAATAAAATTGATCATATGAATATAAGAAATGTCGACCTCAACTTACTCGTCTATTTAAATGTATTAATAGATGAAAAAAGCGTATCAAAAGCGGCTAATAAACTCGCGCTTACCCAACCTGCGATGAGTAATGCGTTAAAACGTTTAAGAGATTTATTTGATGATCCTTTGCTAGTGCGAGCTGCGGGCTCTATGACTCCCACCGCCAAAGCGCTGTCGCTTAAACCTGAAATTGAAGCGCTGCTTAAAATGGCCGAAGAGATCACCCAACCAAGCGAGCAATTTAACCCAGCGACTGCACAAGTTACATTTCGTATTATGGCAAACGATTATTTAGAGTCGACCCTCATCGCCCCCTTTATTTGCGAGCAACTAGCTAAAAACCCAGGAATTGACTTTGATGTGCTAAGCCCCAGCGATGTAAATTTACAAGATATGGAAAAAGGCACAATTGATTTGGCAATAAATCGCTTTAATGGCCTGCCGCGCTCTTTTCATCAGGCTACTGTATGGCGAGATAACTATTGTTGTTTAACCCACCCAAATAATGTTTTTTTAACGGATGCTAACTTAAATCATTACCTAGATAGCGAGCATATATGGGTTAACCGCGCAGGATGGGGGCCAGAGCCCGCAGTGACCAATAAATCAGGGAAACAAAAATTAGGCTGGGTAGATGAAGCTTTATGGCAATTAGAGCAAACCCGTAAAATACGTGTATTTACTCGTCATTACATGATTGCCAGCTTGCTGTGCCAATCTGAGCAACTCATAGCAACGCTGCCGCGTCGTCAAGCAAAACTATTAACCAGTCACACTAATTTAGTGATTAGCCCAGTACCATTTCAAGTCGTGCCCATAGAAGTAAAAATGATTTGGAGCCCGTTATTACACCATACACCGGCGCATCAATGGCTTAGACGTGAGTTATTGGCGTTCGCGAATACAGTGGTTGATAGGTAAAACATTAAAATATTGATTAAATCAATATCAGTTATTGAAAACAACAATTTCATTAATATTACACTTAGCGCTACAGTGAAGTTAAGCCAACAAACTAAGAGTAATAATTATGCAAACATCAGCAAGCTTCACACAACAAGATGGGTTATTCATTGATGCAAATTTACATCACTTCATTGAACAACAATTATGCCCAAATACGCCGCTTGAGACACGTCACGTTTACCAGTCACTTGCCACATTAGTTGATGAATTCGGCTGTAAATGTCGTAAAAATAAACATCAAGAAAACGATATTCTCGACGTAAACACTTTATTAAGTGCCTATCAACGTAAAAGCCACCCTCATTGCCATGTTGATGCACAAACAACTGAAGCCGTATTAGATGAATACTGCTGTCAAGTACCTGCCATTATTGTAGTTGCGTTAATGGATACGCTCAGTGGCACTGTATGTGACGAGCCAAGTGCACATGAGCTTTATCACAGAGCAGCAGAGCTAACAGAGCGTCCATGTGTTCATCGTCAAGCAACCACTAACGCTTCAGCAGCTTAACAATGCAGTTGTTTAAAAGTGCTCGATAACCTTATTAGCAAATTGTTTGCAGCTTAAGGTTGTCGGGTTATGACTTGATTGGGCTAGATCAAAAGTTACCTGCCCACTGGCAAACGTCATTTCTAAGGCGTTTTCGATTAAACATGCCGCTTCATCCCATCCCATAAATTTTAGCATTAGCACTGCGCTTAATAAGCTACTACTTGGGTTTGCCTTATCTTGACCAGCTATTCGTTCGAACGTGCCATGAGTTGGCTCAAAAAACGCTACCTCTGTATTTAAATTGGCAGCAGGCATGATCCCTACCCCCCAACCTGTGCGCTGAGCATATCGGCTAAAAAGTCACCATTTTGATTTGTGGTAGCCACCACATCAAATTGCGCAGGATCCATCAAGCATTGCTGCAACATATTATCGGCAATCACTTCTTTAATAATCAAGGGGGGTAAATTGGTTCGTTGTATTTCAAGCCAACGGCCATTTTCATGTTCTTTGGCATTATATTCTTGTTTTGCAAGCGCAAAGCCCCAGCGTTTAAACGCCCCATCGGTAAACTTAAGAACATTACCTTTGTGCACTAACGTAAGTGACTCTCTCTCATTTTTAAGGGAATAATTAATGGCAAAGCGTATTAATCGCTCTGACCCTTCTTTAGATATATTTTTAATCCCTATACCACACTCTTGAGCGAAACGAAGACGGGTTACGCCCATTTCTTCACACAAAAAATCGAGCACTTTTTCACTTTCAACACTTCCCGCCTGCCATTCAATTCCTGAATATACGTCTTCACTGCTGTCGCGCAGCACGGTAATGTTAGTGGTAAAGGGATTTTTTAATGGCGAGGGTAAAGCACTAAAGCCTTTTATCGTGCGCATATTAACAAATAAATCCATTTCATGGCGAAGCGCAACATTAAGAGAGCGAAAGCCACCGCCTAAAGGTGTGGTTAGCGGCCCTTTTATAGCAATTTTGCATTCACGTACCGCATTAATGGTTTCTTGAGGGAACCAGTCGCCATCATAAAGCTTGGCCGCTTGTTCACCATTATACACCTGCATCCAATGTATCTTTCGTTCCTTGCCATAACAATGTTCTATGGCGGCATCCACTACCTGACGCATCACTGGCATAACATCTAAGCCAACCCCATCACCGTCAATATAGGCAATAATAGGTTGTTCGGGTATATGCCACTGTCCTTGGCCATCAATGTGAATATTTTCGCCATTGTCTGGCACCTTAATATGTTGATACTGCATACGCCCTCCTACAAGAGAATATATTTAAGCATGCATAACCCTACTTGTCTTTATAACAAAGCGTATACCGGCTATTCAACGATAAAATGTAATGTTTAAGGTGCTTTTTGAACGGTTAAAATAACGTCAATCGCATTGAGGAGAGCCTCAACTTGTTGAATGTCGAAAGCGTCAGGTGAAGACTTTAAGTTTGTTTCAAAGTCAACAGCCTGTTGATACAACGCTTTACATTCAAACATTCCAGCAGTGCCTTTGATCATATGTACGCTGCGTGCAAAACCCGTTATATCACCGTGCTCAAATTGAGACACTAACGTGTCTTTTTGTATATTTAACCCTTTAATATATTCTTGCTTGAGTAGTGCAAACTCCTCATCGGGCAGCTTAATGTTCTCGCATATATCAATATCAAGGTAACTTGCAATTTTACTACTAAAACACCTTCTATCTATAGGTTTGGCAATGTGATCGGTAAAACCTTGTTTTAAATAGCGATCAATTTCATGCTTCATCGTGTTAGCAGTGAGCGCCACAATAGGTGTTGTTACCCCTGTTGCTTGCATAATATTAATTGCTTGCTCACCATCCATAATTGGCATTTGAATATCTAATAAAATTAAATCGAAGCTTTCATCCATCGTAGCTTGCGCTGCATCTCGACCATTTTCAACAGCGACAACGGTTAACCCCATCCGCTCTAAAATCCGCTTAATAAGCTGACGATTTTCTGGATGGTCTTCAGCCACAAGTACTCTACCCACTAAATTTCGCTGACTATTATTTGAAAATAGTTCTTTAGTTTGTGGCTTACGTATATCGTCGAATGTGTTAACCCATTGTGTATGTTCGGTTGTATTTAACTCCATAGAAAAACAAAATTCACTACCGCTTCCGACCACAGAAAATACGGTAATATCGCCATTTAGTTTAGTTGCTAAGCTTTTTGATATATTTAAGCCAAGGCCAGTGCCACCGTATTTACGAGAAATGGACGAGTCAGCTTGATGAAAAGGAGTAAACAAGTCTTTTTGCTCACTTTCAGTCATTCCAATACCCGTGTCTTTTACTTTAATTATTAGCTGCTTTTGATTGCAACCCACTGTGAGCTTTATGTAGCCTTGGGTAGTAAATTTAAGTGCATTGGTTGCTAAATTTAATAATATTTGTCTAAGCCGAGTTGGATCTGAGACTATCCAATCTGGTAATGGGAATTGATAATCAACTTGAAACTTTAAGCCTTTATCGCGGATTTGTTTTCCTAATAATGATTCAATTTCAGCGATAGTGGCAAACAAATCCGTTTCAACTAATTCTATCTCTAAACGGTTAGCCTCAATTTTCGACATATCCAAAATATCGTTAATTAAACCAAGTACATGACGACTATTTTGTAAAATCACCCTGATCCCATGATTTCTTTCATGAGGCTGTATATCACCTAAAATTATCCCATCAGCATAACCAATAATAGATGTCATTGGGGTACGAATTTCATGACTCATGTTAGCTAAAAATCGACTTTTGGCTTCACTTGCATCACGAAGCTCCTCCGCCAATTGTTGTAACTCTTGAGTGCGCAGCTCAACCTTGTGTTCCAAATTTTTAGTCAGTTCAACATTCTGATGATGCAAAATACTGAATTTATTTGCGACAGCAAAAGCAAGTAATACCGCATCGAGCGCTGTGCCAATAAGCCCAAGTAAATAGAGATCCATTTTTATTGGCTCAATAATTCCTAGATTAGTTAAATTGCCAACCATATTAGGAATGGCCATAGCCAAATAGGCGAGAACAAAATAGCGAGCCGGCTTAAAGCCACTGATCCAGCTTCGTATACCAACAACCATACCTAGAGATAAAGTTGCCCCTGTCACTAAAGTGGCCCAAATAAAGCCAAAACCAGGCCAAATCATTGCAAAAGGTGCGCCTGCTGTGGCAACAATGCCTAGGTAGATTGATAATCTAGATAACTTAGGAGACGTGTCTTTTAATTTAAGTAAGCTGTTAAAAAATAAAATATTTGTGATGGGAATTAAAGTAAAACCTAACCAATGAAAATGGGCATTGTAAAAACCAAAAATTTGGTCTGGTATATGAAAAAACTGACTCCAAGCCAACACCCAGCATGCTGTGAACATGGCGTAGTACAAATGGGTTTTATCTCTATCACCCAAGTAAATAAGAAAATTGTATAAACCTAATGCAATACCAACCCCAAAGCACAGCAGCATAATCATATTGTCTGATGTTTTTCTTACAAAAAAATCGTCATAAGATGAAAGCACTAATTTTGGTGGAGTATAAAAATATTCACTTTGAAATTTTGCAATTAGTACGTAAGAACGATTAGGCGCCAGCTTAACTTTATTCCCATAATGAAATGCAAACTCATTTGGGTAAAGCCCCCCAGTGACATACTGCTTTATTGGTTCATCAAAGTTCGATATATCATAAATCCGGGTTTCGATTTTTGAAAGTAACGTGTTATACGGATAGAGCACCAGTTCATCTAAGTCTGTTTTATTTTCAAGTGCTATGACAAACCAAAAACTACCACCAAAAAACGATGTTCTTGATTGTGATTGTTTATCTTCAAGCCACATTTCTATTTCACTGTGGTTACGGGGAAAAGTACCACTCGTTACCTGAAATACATGACCCTGACCGAGCAAATCAGTATCTTGTTGTTTTAAAGTATAAACAATAGGAGCGAGTGTATCTGCCGGCGCTAAATTGCTAAAGCACAAAAATACACAATATAAAAATAGCTTTAGAACTGCCTTCATTGGCATACTTCGCACCTTAATTTAAAGACTAAAATTAAAACTGATAACTAACATCTAAACCAAAACGCCTGCCTTCACCTTTAAAGTCTTCAAGCATGCCAAGGAAAGAGCTTAAATCAAATTTTAAGTGACTATATTGCGTACCAAAGAGGTTTTTCCCCCAAATAGCAATCGCCCAGTTATCATGTTGATAATGTATGTTTGCGTTAAAAATACTATAGCCATCTTGCATAGCATAAGGGTTTTGATTCTGATCAAAATAATAGTCGGATTGATAATCAACTAATAATTGCGTTGTTAGTGGGTGATTCGCCAACTCAAGCGTGTATTCAATGCCTGCACTGAGGTTCCATTTTGAGGTAAACGGCAAACGATTATCTGTTAATGCGTTACCTAAAGGATCAACATATTCTTCAAACTCTGCATGGGGTATATAACCCATAGCAAACTTAACATTCAAATCATCGGTCAGCCAATACTCAAAATCAGCCTCTAGGCCATATATAATCGAATCTGCCACATTTTCTAATAATTGAATAGGCGGGCTCTGATCAGATACTGAAGGCTGATTCATAAACACCTGTTGATCATTATAATCATAATAAAATACAGCCCAATTAAACCGCATGCCCAACTGTGGCCACCAAGACTTTGAGCCAATTTCATGTGAGTTCAATCGTTCTTTTTGATAATCAGCAAGCTGTGCTTGTTCAACCGATGATAAAAACCCACCGTTATAGCCTCCGCTTTTTGCGCCATTAGCAAATCGATAATAGGCATAGGTCGCATCATCCAGCTTAACGTTCACAGCCAACTGACCAGAAATGCCATTATCTGATTGCTCTCCCTGAACACGATAAAATGGCACCTTAACTCCGGTTAAATCGTTAGGGTCTAAAATAATATTAAGCTTGGATGTTGAGTCGTAATCTAAAGACTCATAAGAATAACGAAGCCCAGCGGTAATTAGCCAATCTTGGTTTAATTGATAGTCAAGTTGGGTAAACGCTGCAATGCTCTTTGTTTTTATCCTATTATCATAGAAAAAAGTAGCGGTTAAATCTGTCTCTAAAATGCCTCGATAATCTCGCAAAATATCATTTACATTGTCTTGAATAATAGACTCATCAGCATAATAAATTCCCGTTGTAAGAAAATGCTCTGCGAGCTGAGATTGCAACCGAAACTCTTGCGTTACTAAATCAGTATTTAAACCTAAGTTGCCTTCACATAACCGTGCTGGAGAGCCATCACAGTTAAAGGCATGATCACGCTTTAACTTGTTATAGCTAGTTAGTGAAATAAGCTCATTGTGTGTATCCAATTGCCAATTAACATGGGCACTAACCCCCTTACCATCGGTTTTATGTGGCGAATGATTATTAACGCTTACTGTATAAAAATCATCACTGCCATCATTAAATCCAAAGTTATCAAAACATGTGGTTGAACCTGCTTGTGCTGGCGAGCATCGCTCTCCTGTTAATGGGTTTGCAATAACCCCAATACTGCCAACAGGCTGAACTATGCCATCCCAATCGGAAATATGCCCTTTTATCAACAACTGCACAGTGTCAAAGTCAGCTAAAAAAGATACTCGACCATTTGTTTGCCGCATGCCCGCTGTTGGTGAATCAGCAAAAATATTGTTTGTAGAATAATCATAATTTTGATGGTTTAGCGCAACACGAACGGCTGTGTTTTCTCCAATAGCTGAATTAAACATAGCATCAACACTGGTCGCGTTGTTATTAGCAATACCAGTACTTAAATAACCACTTTGTTCAAACTCAGGGCGTTTAGAGCGGATTAAAATAGCCCCGCCAGTGGAATTTCGACCAAATAAAGTTCCTTGAGGGCCACGCAAAATATCAATCTGCTCAATATCAAATAAGTTTACAATTTGGTTACTGGCAGAGCCCACGGCTATATCATCCACATACATCGCCACCGGCGATGTATTAGCTGTGTTATAATCAACTAGCCCTACGCCACGAATATTAACCGCTGGTGGTGTGCCTTCCGCTGCGTTTTGACTAATTTTTAAATTTGGGGCAAATACAGATAACTCTGTTGAGTCTTTAACCTGTTGCGCTTTGAGATCGTCCCCTTTTATTGTGCTTACAGAAATGCCGACTTCTTCAATTTTTTGCGCTCTTTTTTGCGCATAAACCTCAATGATTTCCATGTTCGGTTGGTCATCACTTTTACCCTCTACCACTACCTTCGCCTGCAGTGGCAGTAAAAAGCCTGGTAAGCATACCAACCATATATTTTTATTGAGAAGCTTGCCTTTATTTTTCATTTCACGTGACCTTTGCGCTAAATAAATGTAAACAACATGTTTAACTATATACTAATCAACCGATTAAAGCTGTGCTGGAAGAGTATTTTAATTTTTGATAACTGCAAATGCATTTTCGCCACTAATGTGTTGTGGGTAACCCACCATTGCTCTGGCTGTTTGCATACCTGCCATAACAGCCGCTTCAACACAACCGGCATTAACACCCGTTTTAATCCAGTCTCCGGTAATAAAAAGATTCGTAAATTTTGTTTCATCTGTCGCCAGTCGATACTTACTTGAACCAGCAACTGACAAAACATAACGCTCACTTGGATCAACGTTTACTCGCCAGTATTGAGCATTTAATCGTTCATCCCCTGATGACGATATTTCATATAATACAGACCAGTCAAACTCATTATTTTGATATGCAAGCGGCCATAAGGACTGCATGTTTTTTTCTAGTATTGCTTCTAAGTTTACTTTTACTTGCGATTTAACCTGAAGAGGAAATTGATGTTCACTTTTTGGTGGATAATACTCACAAGGAAAAACACTGCAAAAATAAGCAATGTTTTTAGGAGGACAATCAGTAGGCCATTGCTCTTTGTCGACTAAATTCATCATTGCCGCCCACGTATCAAATGGTTCGCTAAAGCCACTTAGAATTGGGCCTTCTTTGCTCTTTGGAATATATTGCCAGCCTAATTGCTCGTCTGTTTTATTAAGCCATAGCTGGGCAGCTTGGGTTGCCACCGTTTTGACTTGCTTTGCTTGTGCTGCAAATTTAGTATCCCATGCTAATAATGAAGGGCATACATGCTCAAGTGACGCCACAGATACACCCAGCACAATTCTGTCAAAATCTTCTTTGTAGTTTAATTTTTTTATTGGCAGTGGCTGCCCAAAATGGTTTTCGTATTGAGACGGCCAGTCTGACCAAAAAGATTCTAAATTAATATCATGCTGCTTCAATAGTGCGGCTTGTTCACTATTAATTTGCGCATAAAGTGGTTCACTTGGCCAACAAGGTAGTTTTTTAACATTAACCAGTGGTTGATACTCTGCGTCTGAGAGCAAAGAAACCTGTTGCTGAAGCTCAATGGTCTCAACAAAACTCTCTCCTTGCTCATTTAGGCTGGGAGTCAGGTTTTGCAATTGATGAAAATACTCAAACTTAACCCCTCTTTTCTTTAGTAGTTCATATAAGGGAGCAAAGATGACATCGCCCATCCCCGCTTGCATTTTCCACATGACCCCTCCGCGGTAACACAGCGCGATGCGTAACATAGCAAGTGATGCGACACCAGCCTCAACATTGGGCTTACTTAGGTCACCCGCAGGGTACGCAAACACCAAATCATAAAACCCTCGTATGGGCGCCGAATTAGCACTGTATTGCTCGCTTGCCCCATTTCTTATAAGCCATTGCCTAAAATCAAATTTATTTATAACCTCAAACCCATCTCGATATACTTTGTCTTTTACCAAACCAACTAGCATTGCGATAGCAAGGTCTGCGCAAATATATAATCGTCTAAGCTGCGCATTATTGTCTAACAACTCAATCATTTCGCTATTAAGCCAGCGCTTTAGTTTTCTAATTATATACCAAATAACAAGGCCATCTTTTTTCTCATATACTTGGGGGTTTAATGTATTGTCGGCGTGTGCAAACTTATTTAACGTATTAATTAGTAAGCTTGGAGTAGAAGCAACTTCACTCGAATATTGTTTTATATCATCAGCAAATTGTTGCCAAGCATCTTCTGTATCATCAACCAAATCTGTTATTTGTTGGTGCAGATGCCGTAATAAAGATTGATCTCGTGATTTTTTTGTACTTAGTTGTATATTTTTGTTGGCTTTTTTTGCTGCTGACTGTAAATCAAATATCCACTTTTTTAGCCAAGCTAGGGTCATTTTAATAAAATCCCATGGCGTTATATCTAAACTTCCATCAGCAGGGTTCCCAGGAAGTAATGGGAAATCAATTGGCCATGTTTGCCATTGGCCATCAATATATTCTTCTAAGGCTATAAAGCTATGCGGTTTTAATGCTTGCTGCCATGTAGATAAAGGTGAATCGGCTGGCCGTTGTAACTTAGTGTAAACCGTTTCTATAGTTTTAAAGCTATTCACATAAGCACCAAACCATACATGTAAGCCATGCTCTTCAATACGCTGCCCGCTGGCCGCATTACGACCACTAGCCCCTTTTCCACCTAAGCGCCAACCTTGCTGGTATACAGTGATAGCTCGATGCTGTTGCCAGTCACTTTGCTCAGTCAAATACAATGCAGCAGTCATTGCTGATACACCGCCACCAATTATCACAATTTTTTCTCGGTTCATGGTAAATCCTTCTAAGCAATTTAAATTTTAGTTGCGGCTAACTGGTCAAAGTCCATTTGCACATAAAAAGGTAAATGCAACGCTTGACTACCTAACTTTAGACCAAACATGTCGGCAAGTGGAAAACTATCTAATTTATTAAGATGTAAAGTAAACTCTGGCTTTAAAAATTTAAAATGGTGTATTTTTTTAATCTCAGAGGGTGAGTGCATTACGCTTTGGTATACCGCTGAATCACCTCTGCCATCAGGAAATTGTTTTAACAATATTTGATCCATTTGTGGATTAACAAAGCCACTCAATAGCTGCTTTAATAATGAAAAATCAATACCCAAATGTTTGCGAGAAAACAAATTTGCTACTTGCTCGCCAAAGTCATCGATAACAGAGAAAAAATCGGTATCTTGTTGTTTAGAGTTCATAGTAATTGAAAATAGCTCATGCATTTGTAGCTTAGATTCAGGAGAAAAATGTTCGAAGCACTCTAAAGATATTGAAAAATTCGATAGCTTAGATACACAGTTAGGCATAGTGTAATTACATAAATATTTATTGTAGCCCCATATCTCTCGACCATTAATAAGTGCATAAATGTTATTCACGCAGATAAACGCTGGATACCAATATAAGTAGGTTATATCTTCATCTTCAACCTTAGCGACAGGCAACCAAATGATAATATCTGTTTCTTGCATCCAACCATGCTGATCGAATGGCGGGGTCATTGAGGCTATTTTTTCAATATCTGTAAATGTAATAAGTGCAAACTCGCCAAGTATTTTAAAATAAACATTACCCTCACCCCCTATGTTTAACGTTGAATCGATATACTTTTGTGCTTTTTCAGATTCTATTTCAGCAAAAAAACCATACATATTCGCATTATTCATGCGACAAGGCGGCTTTGCTATTGGATTAGATAAAAAATGTTGATATGGCGCAGATAGTGAACTCATTTGACCCCCCTCAGTTAAAAACTGAGTATAGTCAGATATATTTGGGTCTGTTGATCTTTACGAATTAATATTTATAGCTATACGTGAATTTCTCTCGATTCAAAGTATTTTAATAAATTGCTTGCAAAGGAAAATATTGTGACGTAACATTACTACTTGGCTATAAAAAGCCCTAGCGGTTAACCTCTTTACCCTGATCCAGTAAGCCCCGCAAAACGTATATTTAAGAGCTAAGTTATTGTACGGCGAGAACCCCTATTAATACCTTGATGGTTTATTTGTAGAATCATCGTAAAAGTGTCATAAAGATCGTCAACACTGTAATGAAGCTAAACACAATATGATTATTTATCATCTGAAATGTGCTTTAAGAAAAAGCCCAGAATAAATAACAAAAATAAAGTGAGTTTTATTATGTCATACAAATATAACGGATCTATGATCCAAATAGCACATCCAGTGCAATCAATTTCGGTTAACAAGCATCGTGTAATCTTTAGCGATACACAAGGTTTGAAAAATGCATTGTTTCAAAAAGCAAGTGATGCACGTCAATTTGTAAAATGGCTGAAAGCCAGCTAATTATTATTGATAAGTTAAACAGTTATAAATAAATTAAAATGCCAGCATTAAGCTGGCATTTTACTTTTTGACATATTATTGACTACACTTAAGTCCTTGTTTACTTATTTGTTGTAGTGAAAATGTGGTTTTCGTGGTTAATACTGTTCGTCTGTGTATTTTTAAGCGCAAAGTGTGATGCCAGAACAATAAAATGGTTAACACATGACTTTGCGCCCTATTACATTTTAAGCGGTCCGGATAAGTCTCAGGGACGCGATGAAAGTATTATTTCGCTGCTAGAGCAACAACTTCCGCATATTAACTTTGAACGTGTCATTATTCCCTCTGGTAAAGTTATTCAGGAACTCGCTAACCTGCAATCAAATGCATGCGCATTATCACTTTATAAAAACAAATATCGAGAAGAGCGTGTTTACTTCACGCATCAAAGCTCTACAGCAGGTCTTTCTCCCTCTATTGCCATGCATCAAAAGCTTAGCGTTGCTCTAGATATTGAAAGCAGTAAATCAGTGTCGTTAACTAATTTATTAGTAAATAAAAAGCTTACCTTGGGTGTATCGATGAATCGCTCATACGGCAGTGAAATTGATAAAATAATTAATACCACGCCTAATACAAATATTGTCATTAGACCTACTCGCGATACCCTAAGTACATTAACTTATATGCTTAATTTAGAGCGAATTGATATTTTATTAGGCTATCCCAGTGAGCATTATTATTTAGCAAAAACGATGGGGTTTAGTGACAATTTAACACAGCGTATGCTAACTGAGGCACCAAAACTTAGTTACGGTTATATTGGCTGTACTAAAAACGAGCAAGGCGCAGAAGATATTGCCACACTCAATCAGCAACTCAAACTGATTAAGCAAACTGAAGACTATAAACAAGTATTGACCCGGTGGTTACCGAATGATTTAAAGCCAAAACTGACTTTACATTTACAGTAAAAAGCTAAGCGTGATAACGCTTAGCTTTAACTATAAAACGGTATTATTGACGAATACCTTCAATAAATAAGCCAATATCAACGTGCGTTGACGCTGGGCCTAAATCGTAATCAATACCGTAATCGGCTAGTTTTAAGCTGGTTTCACCTTCAAAACCAACACGGTAACCACCCCATGGATCTTTACCTTCACCAATTTTATCAATTTCAAAACTAATTGTTTTAGTAACACCATGAAGGGTAAACTCACCGGTTACTGTGGCTTCTTCACCGTCTTGATCAAACGTAATTGCTGTACTTTTAAAGCTCGCCTGAGGGTATTTGCTTACGTTTAAAAAGTCACCACCGCGTAAGTGTTTATCTCGTTCAGCATGGTTTGAATCTAGGCTTGTTGTATCGATGTTTACACTAATTTGAGATGCGTTTGGGTTCTTAGCATCGTAGTTAAACTGTCCATCAAAGGTGTTAAAGCGCCCGTGCAACCAGCTGTAACCTAAATGTTTAATTTTAAAATTAACAAAGGCATGTGCTCCTTTGGTATCAATAACATAATCTGCAGCATTGGCATGGGTAGCCGTCATAAACATCGCTGCTGATAACGCTGAAGTTAATAGTAACTTTTTCATTTTAAGCTTCCTTTTGTAATTTGATCATTCTGATTAATGTTTTATCTTTATCAATAAAGTGGTGTTTTAACGCACCCAATATATGCAGCACCACAAACCCTATCAGTAAGCATGCGCTGTAATAATGAATTTGCCCTGCTATATCCGCCTGAGAATCAAAAGTAAAGTCGATGGCTTTGACATAAAACAAGCCAAACACTTCGATTGGTCGCCCATCAGCAGTAGAAATTAAGTATCCAGACACCATAATGATCACTAAAAACAGATACATTAAAATATGTGCTGTTTGCGCCAGCTGGTTTAATTGTGTATTAGTGCCAATAGGGTTAGGTTTTACATTAAAACGACGCCATAAAAGTCTAAAAACAAATACAGCGGCTAAACTTAGCCCTATGCTTTTATGTAAATCTAATGAGCCTTTGTACCAGCTGTCGTAGTAAGTTAGCTCAACCATATATAAACCTAAACCAAACAAACCAAAGATGGTCAGCGCCATTAGCCAGTGTAAAAGTATAGCCACTAAGCCATAACCGGTTTTTGAGTTTTTAAACATTGCCTATTGCCAATCCCTAATCTAGTAATAGCATTACGATATAATGGATAACTGGCGATTAAAATAGCATATGCAAACACTCACCGTGCGTATACGCACAGTAAAGACAGTAAATTTAGTATAATTGCAATAAATCTAAGGAGGGTTAACTATCTGCAGACTCGTTAAGAGACACATATATTTGACTATCAGACTCAACTTGCAAGCAAGCAATTAAGCCCTCTTTTATCAGTTCTAACATGGCGATAAAACTAACAACAACCCCACTACGCCCCTCTTCAAAGGTAAACAATTGGGTAAACGCAACGGGCGCTTTTGCTTGGGATAAAGTGTGTAAAATTAAACTCATACGTTCACGAGTTGACAGGGTTTCTGCACTAATTAAATGATGCTCAAATGTTTTAGCACGCGCCATTACGTCGCTTAGCGCTAACAATAAATCTTTGATTGCCAGTTCAGGTAAGGGTTGGTTTTTTTCTTCTAGCTCTGGGAAAGTTGCATTGGCGATAAATATATCGCGACCAACGCGGGGCAAAGTATCTATATTTTCGGCCGCTTTTTTAAATTGTTCGTACTCTTGTAGACGTTTTATAAGTTCGGCGCGGGGATCTTCCTCTTCTTCTAATTCTTCATGCACTGGCAGTAACAGCCGCGACTTAATCTGCGCCAGCAATGCTGCCATTACAAGATATTCGCCAGCGAGTTCTAACTGAAACTCACTCATCATTTCAACATATTTTACATACTGCTCAGTAATGCTAAATATAGATAATTCGAGAACATCTAACTTGTGCTTTTTAATTAAATAAAGCAACAGATCTAACGGGCCTTCAAAAGTTTCTAAAATAACTTCAAGCGCATCAGGAGGAATATATAAATCTTCAGGCTTATCAACAACGGCTTTACCATGCAAAAATGCCAGTGGCAGCTTTTGCTGTACTGGCATATCTGTAGGTATTAACGAAACCGTGTCAGGCTGTTTCATTGCTATTCAAATGGAGCCGTATCGCCGCAGCCTACACGTAAGATCTGAATATCGTCCTCTGATAAATCAATTACCGTGGTTGCTTGCTCTGTGAGGTATCCGCCGTGAATAATTAAATCGACATGCTTATCTAGGCGCTCCAAAATGTCATCGGGATCCGCTTGCGTGTATTCATCACCCGGCAAAATAAGTGAGCATGACATTAATGGCTCCCCCAATTCCGCAAGTAACGCACAAGCAATTGGGTGTTCAATCACCCGAATACCTATGGTTTTTTTCTTATCGTTTAATAAGCGTTTAGGTACTTCTTTTGTGCCTTTAAAAATAAACGTATAAGGCCCTGGGGTATTATTTTTGATCAGCCTAAACATTTGGTTATCTACCCGAGCATAAGTAGAAAGCTCAGATAAATCGCGGCACACTAAGGTAAAGTTATGGTGTTTTTCAATGCCGCGAATACGCTCTATGCGCTCTTTAGCTTGTTTGTTACCTAAATTACAGCCAATCGCATATCCCGAATCTGTTGGGTACACAACTACGCCGCCTTGCTTAATAATATCAACAGCTTGAGAAATTAGTCTAGGCTGTGGGTTGTCCGGATGTATATGAAATAATTGACTCATAATGCAACTCCTTCGTGCTTTTCCCATGTTTGCCAAACCCCTTGGCAATCTTTAGGTAAGTATAAATTTTTTCCAAGTTCTAAATAACTAGTCGGAAAATGAAAGTCAGAGCCTTGAGAGCAAAGCAAATCGTATTCTTGGCTCAATAAGCCTAAAAACTGACGCTCACTCGGGGCCTGTTGCGGTTGGGCAACTTCCATCGCGTCACCGCCCACTGATTTAAATTCCACGAGTAGTTTACGCAACCACTTATTCGACATTTTATAGCTACTTGGGTGCGCCAAAACAGCCACTCCACCGGCGGCATGAATGGCTGAAATTGCCGTTTGCATATCACACCAGTTACTCGGTACGTAACCGGTTTTTCCTCGTCCTAGATACTTTTTAAATACCCCAGGAAAGTTTTTAGCCACACCTCGCTCAATTAAGGCTCGGGCAAAGTGAGCGCGAGTGATTTGCGCATTTTCAGCCAGCTCGCGGGCTTGTTGATAAATACCTTCAAAGCCATTTTTAGTTAATCGGTGGCCTATTTCAATTGCACGGATTTCGCGCTTTTGCTGTTGCTCGCTAAGTAATGTATGCAAAGTGGTATCATTGGTATCAATATTTAGCCCAACGATATGAATTTCAAAACTCTCCCATTTGGTTGATATTTCAACCCCATTAATTAGTTTAAGCGGCAAGTTTTCGCGTTTGATAAAAGCCTGCGCAGGCTCAATTGCGGCCACAGTATCGTGATCGGTAATGGCAAATACATCAATGTTTTTATCGACTGCTCGCGCTAATAGTTCCTCAACGGTTAAATGTCCGTCTGAGTGTGTTGTATGGCTATGTAAGTCGTATTTTATCAAATGAAAACTACTTTAATTAATGGTTTAAGGGTGTTTCACACAGTATAACAAGTTTTTTAACGAAATTGTTTTAAATAAACACTTGACACAAAAGCAGTTGATACGCTTTACTGTAGCCACTTTTAGACATTAAAGAATAAATAACAATGAAAAATACAATTCAAAACATCATTTGGTGGTGGCACTCTTAAAACAAAGGGTGATGAATTGTCGTGTCTAAACAAAAAATTCTAACCCGCTACCATGCGGGTTTTTTTATCACTAAATTTTGCAATACAAGATTAACAGGAATTAAAAACATGAATAACGTAAACACTCTTACACATCATTGGTGGTGGCGCCTGGCATAGCGGGACGGTAATGGTCTATCTATAATTTAGACATCGTTATTCAAACCCCGCACTGCTTAGCATTGCGGGGTTTTATTTTTTAGGGGATGAGGTTTGATTTTTAGTCATATAACAACAACACCAGGTGAAGTGACCAGCATAACGCAAGTACGAGACTACATAAGTAGCCCACTTGCCTTGTATGCGGCACTTGATAAACCTAACTCACTATTGCTTGAATCTGCAGAGATAGATTCAAAAGATAGCGTAAAAAGCTTAATACTCGTTGATTGTGCACTGCGTATTGTCTGCCAAGGCAATCAAGTGAGCGTAACAGCACAATCAAATAATGGTCAGCAGTTACTCAACTATTTACAAGCTAATGTAAAAAACTGTGCATCACAGTTAACCGATACCACACTAACGCTGGAGTATCATCCAGCAGATGACACAATTGACCAAGCCAGTAAGCTGATTGCAGATAACGCTTTTAGCGCATTACGCACCTGTTTAAATAGCATCAAAAGTACCACTAACAATCCGTTCTCAGTGTTTTTAGGCGGCGTATTTGCCTACGACATGGTGGCTAACTTTGAACAACTATCCGATGTACCCGACGGTGAAAACACCTGCCCAGACTACGTATTTTATTTAGCCGAAACACTGGTTGTTATTGATCACCAAAAACAAACAACCGAGTTAATTGGTAATGTGTTTAATGGCCCTGATGTTCACGCTAATTGTTTTGAAGTGGGCAAACAATTAGAGCGCCTTAATACATTGTGCGACCACGCCGCAGACTTTAGTGCCCCAAGCCAAACAGGTGACTGCCCTGTAAATGTTGATATTAGTGATGAGCAATATTGTCAACAAGTGATAAAACTTAAGCAACACATAGTTGATGGCGATATCTTTCAAGTGGTGCCCTCTCGTACTTTCTCATTGCCGTGCCCTGACTCATTACATGCTTATAGCCAGCTTAAAAAGCAAAACCCTAGCCCGTACATGTTTTACATGCGCGATGAAGACTTCTCATTATTTGGCGCATCCCCTGAGTCTGCGCTTAAGTATGAGGTTCA
This sequence comes from Pseudoalteromonas sp. KJ63-1, assembly GCF_055808145.1. The sequence continues at coordinate 1,807,792 of NZ_CM147855.1, forward strand.
ATCTCAACAAGTTGAGGTTTATCCGATTGCAGGCACTCGTCCACGGGGCAAGTTTGCAAATGGGCAAATTAATCCTGATTTAGATAGCCGTATTGAACTTGAACTCAGAAACGATCAAAAAGAACGAGCTGAGCATTTAATGCTGGTTGATTTAGCGCGTAACGACGTTGCTCGTATTAGCGTGCCTGGTACTCGCCATGCAAAAGAGCTATTAAAAGTAGACCGTTATTCACAAGTAATGCATTTAGTATCACGCGTAGTTGGAAAATTAAAACCCGAACTAGATGCCCTGCATGCTTATCAAGCCTGTATGAACATGGGTACCTTAGTGGGTGCACCCAAAGTACGTGCGGCAGAATTAGTGCGTAAAACTGAAGGCAAACGTCGCGGTAGCTATGGTGGCGCGGTTGGGTATTTAACTGGTGACGGTGCCATGGACAGCTGTATTGTTATTCGTGCCGCCTTTGTTAAAAATAATATTGCGTATGTACAAGCCGGTGCTGGGGTTGTATTTGATTCTGACCCAATGTCAGAGGCAAACGAAACGCGCGCTAAAGCCCAAGCGGTGATCACCGCAATTAAATCGACATATAAGGCAGTATAAAATGAGTGAAGCACACCCTATTAAAATTTACTTTTTAGATAACTTTGACTCATTTAGCTACAACCTAGTCGATGAGCTAACAATGCTTGGGGCTGAGCTAGTGGTTTACCGAAACAACATTAGCGCAGAGATCATATTCGAAAAAATGCAGGCAGAGCTTGGACAAGTACTGCTGGTATTATCGCCAGGCCCTGGTGCGCCTAGCGATGCAGGCTGCCTTATGGAGTTAATTAACCTGTGTAAGGGCCAATTTCCAATGCTAGGTATTTGTTTAGGCCAACAAGCGCTAACACAAAGCTATGGCGGAGTAATCGGTCACGCTGGTGAAACCGTACATGGTAAGTCATCAATTATAAATTTAAATGATCACCCTGTATTTTACGGTATGGGAAGCACCATGCCAGTGGCACGTTATCACTCATTAATGGCAACAAAAGTACCTGATAACTTAGCTGTTATTGCCAAGTATCAAGATATACCAATGGCTATTTATCATCATCAAGACAATGCACTGGGCTATCAATTCCACCCAGAGTCAATTTTAACGCCCAATGGCGCAATGCTACTGCAGCAAAGCGTTGCTTATTTAACACGTGCCAAATAAAAGGAACATTATGACTAATCAATTACACAGCCCGCTTAATGTTCAACACGCTATTGAGCATATTATTGCAAAGCAGTCACTTAGTTACGCACAAGCAAAAGCGCTGTTTGATCAAATTATGCAAGGCAATATGAGCGATATTGAACTCTCTGCGCTGCTTATTGGCCTTAAAATGAAAGGTGAAGTAAGCGATGAGATTGCCGGTGCGGCCGCTTCAATGCGTGAAAATGCCGTTCCCTTTATCACTAATAAAACGCAACTTGCTGATAGCTGTGGCACCGGTGGCGATGGTTCAAACACTATAAATATTAGCACCACCGCCGCGATTGTAGCGGCAGCGGCTGGTATTAATATGGTAAAACATGGCAATCGTAGCGTGTCGAGTAATTCAGGGTCTGCTGATTTACTCAAAGCACTGGGGATCAATATCGATATGGCCCCAGAGGTCGCTGCCCGTTGTTTAGAGAGCACAAATTTTACCTTTTTATTTGCACCGCACTACCACAGTGGTGTGCGTCATGCGATGAACGTGCGTACCAGTTTAAAAACCCGAACTATTTTTAATATTCTTGGGCCACTGGCTAATCCAGCCGCTCCTGAGGTGCAATTACTCGGCGTGTACGATGAGTCTTTATGCATGCCTATGGCACAAACGCTTAATACTCTAGGCACTAAACGCGCTATGATAGTACACGGCTCTGGTACTGACGAAATCGCCTTACATGGCTCAACACAGGTTGTAGAGCTTAATAATGGCAAAATCACCCAGTACACACTCAACCCAAGTGATTTTGACCTTGCAAACTATTCACTTGAACAATTAGCCGGTGAAGGCCCACAATACAATGCAAACGCCAGTCTTGCTATTTTACAAGGTAAAGGCACTGAGGCACACAACGCCGCAATTGTTGTTAATGTGGCCGCATTGCTGTACTTAACCGGCCAAGCACAGTCGCTAAAACAAGGTGCGCAAATCACACACTCTTTATTACGTTCAGGCAAGGCCATGGACACATTAAATGCAATTATTGAGGTAAGTCATGGCTAATGTATTAGACAAAATTATTGCCGATAAAAAAATAGAACTAATCGAGCGTAAGGCGGCGCGCCCGCTGGAGAGCTTTAAACATCAAGCCAAACCAACAGAGCGTAGTTTTTACAAAGCACTGGCAGCGCCAGGCACACAGTTTATTTTAGAATGCAAAAAAGCATCGCCCTCTAAAGGGTTGATTCGTCAGCCATTTGATTTAACAGAAATCACCCAGGCGTATAAGCAATACGCCACTTGTATGAGTGTACTAACTGACGAAAAGTACTTTCAAGGCAGTTTTGATTACCTTGAATTTGTGCGCAGCCAAGTAGAACAGCCGCTTATTTGTAAAGACTTTTTTATTGATGAGTACCAAGTTTATATGGCACGTATATATGGTGGTGACGCTATTTTACTGATGCTATCAGTGCTTGACGATCAGCAATATAAAGCACTGCATGAAGTGGCTGACTCGTTAAATATGTCAGTATTAACTGAGGTAAGTAACGAAGCAGAAGTGCACCGTGCGCTGGCACTTGATGCGCAAATAATTGGCATCAATAATCGCGATTTGCGCGACTTAAGCACCGACTTAGCCACAACCGAACGACTACGTAAGCTTATTCCTAACGATAAAGTGGTTATTTCAGAGTCAGGTATTTACACCCATCAAGATGTAAAACGCTTAGCCCCTTTATGTAATGGCTTTTTAATTGGCAGCTCATTAATGGCTGAAGCTGATTTATTACAAGCATGCCGCCGCGTAATATTAGGCGAGAACAAAGTGTGCGGCTTAACCCGTAATCAAGACGCTATTGCAGCCTATAACAATGGCGCTGTGTATAGCGGGCTGATTTTTTACCCTAAATCCCCCCGCTTTGTCGATTTGGATTGCGCCAAAGAAATCAGCCAAAGTGCGCCTTTAAAATTTGTCGGTGTATTTGTTAATGCCGCTATATCTGACGTGGCTGAACACGCGAAACAACTTAAATTATCAGCCGTTCAATTACATGGCCAAGAAGATGAACAATACATTGCGTCGTTACGTAATGAATTACCACGTAATTGTGAAATTTGGAAAGCACAGGCGATAAAAGATGCTTTACCACAACCTGTTGCAGGCGCAGATCGCCATTTATACGACACCCACAGTGATTCACAGGCTGGCGGCACAGGCAAAACATTCGATTGGTCAGTGCTTCGCGATGCTACGACCCCATTTATGCTTGCTGGCGGCTTAAACCCAGACAATATTAGCGATGCACTTTTTCAAGGTGCCCTTGGACTTGATTTAAATTCAGGTGTTGAAGAGTCTCCAGGGAAAAAGTGTGCAAACAAACTACATCATGCTTTTACAAGTATCAGAAATTATTGAGGTTAAAATGCAAAATCCAGCTTATTTTGGCGAGTTTGGCGGTATGTTTGTACCGGAACTGCTTGTCCCTGCGCTTAAGCAGTTAGAAAACGAATTTAATAAAGCACAAAAAGATCCTGAGTTTCAGGCAGAGCTAAGTAAATTACTTAACGAGTATGCGGGTCGCCCTACGCCGCTTACGTTAACGCGCAACTTGGTTAAAAACCCAAAAGTAAAACTGTACTTAAAGCGTGAAGATTTACTCCACGGTGGTGCACACAAAACTAATCAGGTGTTGGGTCAAGCATTACTGACTAAACGCATGGGCAAAAAAGAAGTTATAGCAGAAACCGGTGCAGGCCAACACGGTGTAGCCACCGCACTTGCGTGTGCATTACTTGGCTTAAAATGTCGTATTTACATGGGTGCAAAAGACGTTGAACGCCAACAGCCTAATGTATTTAGAATGAAACTTATGGGCGCTGAAGTTATTCCAGTTACCGCAGGTTCGGGCACATTAAAAGATGCGGTTAACGAAGCTCTGCGTGATTGGTCAGCAAACTATCAAGAGGCACATTACTTGCTAGGTACAGCCGCGGGCCCTCATCCTTTTCCAACAATTGTACGTGAGTATCAAAAAATTATTGGCGAGGAAGCTAAACAGCAAATTCTTAAAGCGGAAGGTCGACTACCAGATGCGGTTTTAGCTTGTGTAGGTGGTGGCTCCAATGCCATTGGTATGTTTACTGATTTTATTGACGAGCCGGGTGTTAAATTAATTGGTGTAGAACCAGCAGGTAAAGGCCTTGATACCCACGAGCACGGCGCAACAATCTGCAAAGGCACTAAAGGTATTTTGCACGGTACTTACACTTATATTATGCAAAATACAGATGGTCAAATTGAAGAGTCTTACTCTGTATCGGCGGGACTAGATTACCCTGCTGTAGGGCCACAACATGCCTTTTTACACGAAACTGGCCGTGCTCAATATGTTGGTATTACCGACACAAAAGCACTTGATGCCTTTCAAGCATTGGCTAAACACGAAGGGATTATTCCTGCGCTTGAATCAAGCCATGCGCTAGCCTACGCCCTCGAATATGCAGAAGAGCAAACGCAGGACAGTATTATTGTTATTAATTTAAGTGGTCGTGGCGATAAAGATTTAGCCCACGTACACAAGGTATTATCAGAGGAAGGTCAACTATGAGCCAAGTAAAAACTGACCGTTACGGACAAATGTTTGCCGCACTTAAAGAGCAAAACCAAGGTGCGTTTGTACCGTTTGTGACCATTGGCGATCCGGGTAAAGCGCAAAGCATTGAAATTATTAAAAGCTTAATCGATGGGGGTGCAGATGGGCTAGAGCTGGGTATTCCGTTTTCAGATCCGATTGCCGACGGCCCTGTTATTCAAAAAGCCAATATCCGTGCTTTAGATGTGCACATTAATACACAAGATTGTTTTGATATTATTAAAGAAATACGCCAGTACAATGCCGATATTCCAATTGGTTTATTGTTGTATTCAAACTTAATATTTAAACGTGGCTTAGAAAAATTTTACACTGATGCAAAAGCAGTAGGCGTTGACTCTATTTTAGTGGCTGATGTGCCGTTACACGAGTCTAAAATGTTTAGAAAAGCCGCCATGGCAAACGGTATTGATCCAATATTTATCGCCACGCCGAACGCTAGTGACGATACGCTACGTGAGTGTGCATCGTACGGTCGCGGCTATACCTACTTGCTGTCTCGTGCTGGGGTAACAGGTACCGATACTAAAGCACAAATGCCTGCAACCCATGTGGTTACACGCCTGCAAGAATACCACAGCGCGCCTGCGTTATTAGGCTTTGGTATTTCAACACCTGATGATGTAAAAGCGGCGCTTGAAGCCGGTGCTGCGGGGGCAATTTCAGGCTCTGCAGTCGTAAAAATCATTGAAGCAAACCTAAATGATTTAGACGCAATGACCACCCAATTAAAAACATTTGTAAGCGAGATGAAAGCCGCTACTGCGCTTTAATCAACGATTTATTAATCACTAAAAAAGGGCATTTAATATGCCCTTTTTTATTTTGAAGTGCTAACTTAATGCGCTTGATGCTTACCTTCAAGGATCTCTTCAATAAATTTAGCATTAAATGCGTCTAAATCTGCAGGGCTGCGACTAGTCACTAAGCCTTGATCAACACAAACCTCTTGGTCAACCCAGTTAGCACCCGCATTAATTAAATCGCTTTTAATACTAGGATATGAAGTGACTTTTTTGTCTCTGAGCTTATTAATTTCAGCGAGTAACCACGGCGCATGACATATAGCGGCAACGGGTTTGTTTTTCTTTGCCCCAAAAAAGCCGTCTACAAATGCCTTAGCATCTGAGTCTTGGCGTAAGCTATCAGGGTTAAACAAACCACCAGGTAGTAAAAGCGCATCGTAATCAGCGGCATTTGCATTGGCAGCTAATTTATCAACGGTGACTTTTTCACCCCAATTGTCTTCATTCCATGCGCTGATCTGTCCTTCTTTAATAGAAACAACCTCAATATCGGCGCCCGCTTCAAGTAAAGCAGCCTGAGGCGAAAGTAACTCGCTTTGCTCAAAGCCATCGGTGGCTAAAATAGCAATTTTTTTACCTTGTAAACGATTACTGTTATGTAAGTTACTCATTAAATACTCCTTATTTTATTCAATACATAACCGTATTTGCATATCACATACCAAATATAACGCGCTGAATATAATAAGATTTTATAAATATGAATAAGCCAGCAATGTAAATTATTTACACTGATTGCAGATACTACAGGCAAAGGTAATAAAGCAAAGAGCCTGTAAGCTAAATAGTGGCTTTTGGTGAAGATACGAACTTACAGGCACTAAAGTTTTAAATTAAAGGCGCTCTTTTAACGCTTTTGCTGGTTTAAATACGGCTTTATTAGCCCCTTGTATTTCAATCGCTTCACCAGTTTGTGGATTACGACCAGTACGCGCTGGGTAATAGCTTAGTGTAAAAGTGCCAAAGCCTGATATTTGTACCTGATCGCCTTCAGACAATGACTTTGTAATCACTTTTTGTAAGCTGGTTAACGCAGCTTGTGCGTCTTTTTTTGTTAATTCACTCGCATCCGCAATGGCTGCAACCAGTTCTGCTTTATTCATTTTTTGCTCCTAAATACACGCCTAGGCTTAAACCCATTAGCGTGGCAATACAATGATGTAAAAATAAAAGCAGGCAGGCTAAGGGTTGCAAGGGGGTAAGTCAACCTTAACCGAGGGCTAAGAGCCTTAGTAAGAGTCAGTGGGTTTAAATATAATCAGCTTGGCTGTTTTATGGTCATAAAGATGACTTAATCGTTTGCTAGGGTGAGATAAAAATCACCGTGAGCAAACGTGAACGCTAATCAATATCGCTGGTTTGAATTTGCCTTTATTTTTATTATTCTGCCTTTAATTGGCTTTAATATTCGCCAATATTTATCTAACTGGCTTATTCCGGCACTGATCATCCTCATGAGTGTGTGTTGTATGTTGCTACTAAACGACACTCACTTTAAACGTTTTAGATTAACTAGCTTGGGGCAGTTTTCTGCTGTGAAGCGCCGTATGTTTAGCTTTTTCTTTATTGGCGCGTTATTTTCGGGGGTATTTTACAACTTACTTTACCAAGGACACTGGTTTACTTTACCTCGAGAAAACCTCGCCGACTGGCTAATGCTATTACTGCTCTACCCTTTATTGTCGGTGATCCCGCAAGAATTAATATTTAGAACCTACTTTTTTCATCGTTATAAACGCATTATGCCCAGTAAATGGCTACGCATTATTGTCAGTGCGAGTGTATTTGCACTAGCACATATTGTTTACGCTAATTGGGTTGCAGTAAGTTTATCGTTTATAGGCGGGTTACTATTTGCTTATACCTACGCACAAAGCCGCTCAACCTTTGCCTGTGTTCTTGAGCACAGTTTATGGGGCATATGGATGTTTACCCTAGGAATGGGTGACTATTTAGACTCTGGTGCATTAAATTAACGAAAAGCAATAAAAAAGCCGCGACAAGCGCGGCTTAATAAATTTAGCTTAAATTAATTTAACTTAAAAACCAAAAATACTAATATCAAAAAACTTCGTCGCAACGGTATTTACAAAAATGATTAATAATATGGCTGGAATAAAGGTTTGCAGTGAAAAGTTAACGTACTTTTCCATAAAGCTATTAGCATAATTAGGAGAGCCCTGTCTTAGCTCTTCACTTAAGCGAACTTTTTTCCATTTATACATTACAAACAAACACACCATGAGGCCATTTAAAGGCAATATTGTGTCGTAGAATACATCATAAACAACATCAAAAAAGCTCTTATTGCCGCTACCGTAGCTAGTAAAAGTAGTGAGGCTGTCAATCATACCAAACGACATAATACACAAAATAGTTAATATACCGGTTGATAAGGTGAGTATACCCAGCGCTTTTTTACGGCTAATGCCTTTACGATCGCTTAGTGTTGCTGTTGGTACTTCAACAATAGATACCAGTGATGTGATCGCTGCAAAAAATACCAATAAGAAGAAAATAAATGCCACGGCTGATGCGCCAAAATAGCCAATATCATTTTGTAACGCTAATAAGATTTTTGGAAGATAGACAAAAATCATTGAAACTGACGAGTCAGATAACTTAGCCGGATCGGTATTTGGGTCAAAGCTAAAAATAGCTGGTAACACCATTAAGCCTGCTACAAACGCAACCAGTGAGTCAGTAATAGCCACCATTTTAGCACTGCCTACAATGTCATCTTTTTTCGAGATATAAGATGCATAGGTAATTAAAATACCCATACCTAAAGACAATGAGAAAAACGCTTGGCTCAGTGCACCGTTAAGCACACTGGCATTCATTTTACTAAAATCAGGAATAATGTAGTACTTAACACCGGCCATGGCGTTATCAAGTGTGAGTACGTAACCCACTAAAATAATAAGCATGACAAATAAAGCAGGCATTAAAAATTTAGCCGCTTTTTCTATGCCGTCTTTTACGCCACCGACCAAAATTAGGTTAACAATAACAACTACCAGCGCCATATAACCAAACACGGTATAGCTGTTTATAAACTCACCAAAGTGTCCGGGGTTTGCCAGCATATCTAAATTACCCAGCGCGGTTTGGCTTAAATAACCAAAAATCCACACTGTGATCACCATATAAAAAACAGCAATCATAAATGGTGTTAATACTGCTAAAAAGCCAGCAAATTTCCATTTTTTGTCGTTATTAGCTAATTTTTTGTATGCACCAAGCGGGTCTTTTTGTGCATGACGACCCATGGCCATTTCAGCCATCATTACGGGTAAACAAATGAATGCGACAAACAAAGCATAGACGAGCAAAAATGCACCACCGCCATTCTTAGTCGCAGAAACTGGAAAGCCTACTAAGTTACCAATACCCACAGCAGAGCCTGCCGCTGCCAATATAAATCCTAAGCGGGAGCTAAAGTGCTCTCTATTTTCACTCATGTAATAACCTTGTTATTATTTATCTTATCCAAGGGACTCTACCAGTGTTACGCAACGCTTTTCAAGCAATTACCGTGTAAAAAAACATTCTTGCTGTAAACATCGCCATAAACACTTTTAATTCACCATTTATCAACGCTATGCTAGTATGCAGTTAATTAAATTTAACAAGTTTTGAGAGTAATTTTATGTTGTATATGATTTATTCAACAGACGTCCAGAATAGTTTAGAGCACCGTAAAGCGGCTCGCCCAGCTCATTTAGCGCGCTTACAAACGCTAGAAGATGAAGGCCGACTATTAACCGCAGGCCCACTTCCAGCCATTGATAGTGACGACCCTCAAGATGCAGGCTTTACGGGCTCTTTAGTGATTGCTCAATTTAATTCTTTAGAAGATGCCAGAGAATGGGCCGCAGATGATCCCTATGTTGCCGGTGGCGTATATGAAAATTCTATCGTTAAACCATTTAAAAAAGTGTTCCCTGCTTAATTAAACTGTGGCAACCCTGTTTAACTGCAACCAGTAATTCAGGGTTTGTTCACTCATTTTTAATTAAACTTTGCCTTATAAAAACTTAAATACACGCCGTGGTATTAAAGTTTTAGTGGCTTAGTTTTTTAGCTAAGCAGATCTGTTCTAGGAGTTTCGCAATGCGTGTATTATTAATACTCAATTTAATCGCGGTAATGTGTTTGGCTAATTTTGCCCATGCAAGCAATACCAAAAGCAAAGCCGATAAAGTTGAGCTAAGCAAAAAGAAAGCTGTAATACTTGCAAAACAAACTACAGACGGTACAACGTTAAAGATCTCTGAAGAAACACTTTTTTTACTGTACGAATCTTAAAAGCTGACGGCCACGTCGTCGATTTGAAAATAAACAAGAAAACTGGCGAAGTGAAAAAGGATTAACCAATGCGAATTTTAGTAATAGAAGATGATTTACATTTGGCAGACAACCTGCGCAATGCATTAGAAAAAGAGCGTTACAGCGTTGATTTATGTCATGACGGTGAGGCTGGCCTTTTTCATATCACTGAATACCCTTTAGACATGGCTGTAGTTGATTTAGGGCTACCTAAAATAGACGGTATTGAGCTAATAAACAAAGCACGCGCCCAAGGGGTGACTATTCCTATTTTGATTCTAACAGCTCGCGATCGCTGGCAAGACAAAGTAGAAGGCTTAGATGCCGGTGCAGATGACTACCTAACTAAGCCATTTCATGTGGAAGAGCTAATTGCTCGCTGTAATGCGCTTATCCGTCGCAGTGCTGGCAAAGCAAACCCAGAAATGACAGCAGGCCCTATTAAAATTCATACACGCTCACAGCAAGTATGGGTAAACGACAAAGAGCTGAGCTTAACCGCGTATGAGTATAAAGTACTCGAATACTTGATGGTTAACCCACAAAAAGTAATCTCAAAATCTGAGCTCACAGAGCATATTTACGATCAAGATTTCGATCTTGATTCGAACGTCATTGAAGTGTTTGTACTACGTTTACGTAAAAAACTCGACCCAGATGGCGTACTTAACCCAGTGGAAACACTGCGTGGGCGCGGCTACAGGCTTAAAAGCCAGTGGTAACACCGCAAATTTCGTTAAAAATAAGGCAAGGATTTATCCTTGTCTTTGTTTTGTTAGTCGCTCTACCTATTTTGTTTTACTCCATAGGTAAGGCGTATTACGCGTCACTTGTTGATGCAACCGAAAAAAATCTAGAAGCGCATCTGTATTCACTTATTTCCGAAGTTGATTTTACCGAGCGTGGCATTATTATGCCCAGCTCTATTTTAACCCCCGAACTCAACAACCTAAACTCAGACACCTACGCCATGATTTACCGTGACGACATGCCTATTTGGCATTCTGAGTCGGCGGTTAACGTTAACTTTGTTCCCCAATATATAGAACCCAAAGCAGGCGCTGCCGATTTCAGACGTGTGGTGTATAACAACACCACCTACTGGCAATTAAGTTTAACGGTAATACTTAATAATATTGACCAATCAGAGCAAGCACGCTTTATTTTATTAAAACGTAACGATGCCCTACTGCGTTTAATGGATGGCTTTAAGCAAACCTTAGTCGATTGGATGTTTATTATGGGGATTGCGATTGCAGGGTTAATGGCCATTGGTTTTATTTGGAGTGCACGACCTCTGCAACGTCTAGATAAAGAAATAAAAGCCATTGAATCAGGCGATATTCAAGAAATTAAAGGCTTATACCCCGTTGAACTGCAAACCATTAAAGCCGACCTAAATTTACTATTAGAGTCGCAGCAACGCCAAAAAGAGCGATACCGCGCCTCTCTTAGCGATTTAGCCCATGCACTTAAAACGCCGTTAGCTGTTTTAAAATCAAGCCCATTAGCTAACGATGCAGATGCACAAGAACAACTCGACAGAATTAATGTGATGATCGAGCACCAATTAAAACGTGCAGCCACAGGTGCTTCCGATACCTGGAAAAAGCAAACCCCTATCAAGCCGGTTATCGATTCTATCTTAAGTGCAATGAGTAAAGTATACCGCGATAAAGACATTATATTTAATTGCCAAGTGAGCGATAAAGATTATTTTTTAGGTGATAAAACCGATTTAATGGAGTTATTAGGTAACTTAATAGATAATGCCTGCAAAGCCTGTCGCTCCCAAGTCAGTATTAATGTTTCACAAGCTAGAACGCTCAGTATTAGTATTTGTGATGACGGCCCAGGCATTAAGCCTGATAAACGTGAATCATTGTTACAACGCGGTACGCGCCTTGATACCTACGAAAGCGGACACGGTGTTGGAATGGCTATTGTATCTGACTTAGTTAAGTCGTATCACGGGCTGTTAACTATATCTCAGTCGCAACGTTTAGGCGGTGCAGAATTTATTCTCGAGTTTAATTATCATGAAAAAAATAACTACATCCTTTGTTTTAGCTTAAGCCTTTTATTGTTATGGGCACAGCAAAGTATGGCTGCTGAGCAACAATGTACATTGCAAAGCAACGCCCTGCCAGAGCAAATTAAAGATTACACACAATGTTTAGATGCCAAATTAAATAAAGTGCAACAGCAACAAGACAGCTGGATCCAAAAGCGCACTTTTGAGCTGGTCGAATTAGAAAGTGAAACCGGTAATACCATCATTTTGTCACTGTTTAAACAAAGTATTAACGCCAAAGATAAGTACATACAAAAAAGCTGCCAGTGGCGTTACATGTTAAAACAACCTAATTCACTAGAAGCTGTAGTAACTTATAAAGAGTGTGAAATAGCAATGATAAAGCAATTTATTCAGCAGCTTAAAACGGGGCTTTAACCAACTCATAATTAAACATTATTTGTTGTTTCTTGTTAATTTCGTGGTTAGTTTATTGGTATTTTGGGAAGTGCAGCCTTAAAGGCTGCATTTTTGTAGTTATATACTTTGTAATGTGATTACTCTGACCACACCGCAAATTCATTTCCATTTGGGTCGCTAAAGTGAAATCGTCTACCACCTGGAAATGAAAATGTAGGCTTAATTATTTTGCCTCCAGCTTTCTCAATTTTATTTTGAGTCGCTTCAAGGGCATTACTGTATAACACAATTAACGGGCTTCCGTTTTTAGTAGCAACAACCAAGTCAGATTTAAAGAAGCCACCATCAACCCCTTGCCCAGTAAAACTACAATATTCTGAGCCATAATCCACAAATGACCAGCCAAACACGTCACTGAAAAAGGCCTTAGTAGCTACAATATTTTGTGCAGGAATTTCAATATAGTTAATTTTATTATTTAGAGTCATAACAGTTTTTTGCCCTTATTCTTGTTTATATTATTTTCGACTTGAACTAGTAATAAATAAAGGTAGCAGCAATGCTCAATAATCATAAGCAAACATCAGGTATTTGAATTGCACTACTCAACCTGTGCTTTTTCCCACCATGGTTTGGAAAAATCGACTTTATCCGCTGGAATAACCATTGGGTGTTTTCTCAAATAATACGCCCAGAAAGCTTTTTCATATTTTGGGTTATAAATTTTAAAATTCCCCTGGGCTTGATACTCTTCTAAAAGTTTACGATAGGCACCTACAGGTTCATGAGGGTTTCCCTGTTGGAAAATAACTGTGCCTCCATACGTTTCATAAAGATACTTACTAATTTTGTAAGTTTTAACGACATCTCTATTTGCTCTAAATGAAGCTTCTTTCATTTCAGAAGTTAACGTCTCAGTTAATGACTCTGAGCTAAATCGATGCATAGCTTCAGTAAAACTTCCTACTTCTTCGGTTGTTGGTTCTAAATTATGTTCATCAGATAACTTTTGAATAATTCGTTTCCAAATTATTGAAGTTAATTTATCTGCTCGCATTTTATCAAGCACATCATCTTCTGATAAACCAGGATAAGAACGCTTATATCCTTTTAAAAACCTCAAATCTATTTCTAGATCAGTAACATGTATTGTATTCCCTAATATATGGGCTACTTTTGCTGAGCTATCCTCTTGAGCAAACGCATTCAAAGAAAACGTTAATAAAAAAGAACACACAATAACCATAAACTTATTTTTCATAATCTACTTCCATGTTTAATAACGCCATCTCTCCGACAAATTTGGAGCACAACAAAAAATGGTGATACAGCAGCGCCTTTTTATAATTCAACATTCTTTGAGATCAGCTATTAATTAATTTTCTTCAATAGAAAGTTTGATGAGCTCTTTCGCTACTATATCTAGAAATCTATTTACGTTTTCAAGCGACTTTAAAACTGAATATTGCCCTTGAAATTCATATTGTTGGCCGTGAGCTATATCACTTCTAAGCCCAAACAGCTTACTCCAAAGCTTTGGATGCCCTATGTCTCCAAAATACTCTTCATACTTAAAATGTTATTCCGCTAGGTTACATAGCTTTCCTTGAATTCTAACAATTTAACACTGCGCGATCCGCATATATCTATACTAGCACTACGTTTAATTTTTCTATTAGATATAGTTTTAACAAATTAGCTAACATATTACTATCATTAAGTTTTTATTATTTTAAAGCGTAATTAATTAGCACTCTGTTCCCGCTTGGCTCATTTTCCTGAATATAGAGGCTCACTCAGCTTATTCACTTAGTCCATAAAACGTTTTGACAAATCTACCTAAAAACCACAAACTACCTACCAGTAGATTGACTTAGCTAAAGTAATTTTAAAATGCATAAACCTGTGGTTATTATTGGTAGTGGCTTAGCGGGCTTATATGCTGCATACAGCCTTAAAAAACGTAACATTCCGTTTTTATTATTAGAGGCCAAAGCCAGTTTAGGTGGCAGAATGGCGTCTCATTATTTACCGACCAACAACACCATTGGCCACGATTTAGGCCCTACCTGGATATTTCCGCACCAGCCTAATATTCAACAGTTAGTTGCTGCTTTAAACATCCCTGTGTTTGAGCAATACACCCGAGGCGATGTGCTGTATCAAGCATCACAAACCGCTCCTGCACAGCAAATTGCAGGGGCTGGCGAAATGCAGTTATTTAGAATACAAAACGGTATGAACGAGCTCATTAGTGCGCTTTATCTGCAGCTTGAGCCAAACACCGTTAAATTAGAGCACGCTGTTAGCGAAGTAAAAAAGCTCTCCGATGGCTGGCATATAAGCGCTAATTATCAAGGGAGTAGGCAGCACTATACTTGCGATCAGTTACTGTTGGCGTTACCCCCTAGAATGATCAACCAACATTTAACCCCGCATTTATGGGCTAATAATGTTTTAGCACAGCGTTTAGCGTCGGTGCCTACGTGGATGGCAGGCCAAGCAAAGTTTGTTGCCACCTTTGAACACGCCTTTTGGCGAGATAAAAACTTATCGGGGCAATGTTTTAGCCGTGTAGGCCCATTGGTAGAAGTTCATGATGCGTCAGCAAGTGAGCATTCTCACCCTGCTTTGTTTGGCTTTATTGGCGTACCTTACTTGCAGCGCAGTAAAGTAACCAGAGAACAATTAACCCAAGCTTGCCTTAAACAGCTCAGCTATTTTTATGGCGAGCAAGCCTATACAGCGACGAGCTGCATTATAAAGGATTGGGCTGAGGATGAATTTGTTGCCAGCAAAGATGACCAAATAGGTGTATCGCAGCATCCTGAATTCAATTTTTCAGGGCTTAGCGAGCAGCTTAAACAGTTACAAGTGCATTTTGTAGGAAGTGAGTTTGCACAGCAAGAAGCTGGCTATTTAGAGGGGGCTATAAACGCTGTAGATAGCGCCTTAGCTAATTTAATGAATCCTTAGCTTTTTAAAAGGCGTGCTATGTAGGCACGCCTTTGTAAGGTATTAGTCTTCTGATTTGATAACGGTTTCTTCACCTGTGCCTAGCATGGTAGCTAACCAACGCCCTTCATCACTGGCTTCTAGTGCTATTTTTACAATCATGGTTAACGGCACCGATAACAGCATACCCACAGAGCCTAATAACCAGCCCCAAAATATTAATGATAAAAACACCACCAAGGTAGAAAGCCCGAGGCCTTTACCCATGTATTTTGGCTCTACAATATTCCCCATAACGGTATTAATAGTTAAATAACCCGCGCCGACGAGCCCTGCCACTAATGGACCTTGCGTAATAAGCGCCAGTAACAGTGCTGGCACAGCCGCAATTATTGAACCAATGTTAGGAATGTAATTAAGCATAAATGCCAATACGCCCCATAGTACAAAATAATCAACATCGAGTATCCACAGGTAAAAACCAGCAATTACACCGGTAGCTAAACTCACTAAGGTTTTAATGGCTAAATAAGAGTTAATAGAGTCTAAAAAACGGTCAATTTGCTTAATTTTGCTGTCGGGATCGTCCAGTGCTAAATGAATTTTTTTGCCAAGTATCGGCCCTTCAAACAACATAAAAACAACCGTTAAAATAATTAAAAACATATTGGCCATTACGCTACCCAAACCCGTCAGCATATTAGTGGCAACATCAACCATTTTGCCAGGATCAAACATAGACAAAATTTGTTCTTTATTAATTAAGATATTGTATTGCGAGGCCACATCAACCAACCATACAAACTCTTCTTTTAATTGTGCTTTATATTCAGGTAACTGCTTTGAAAAATCGTTAACCGACTGCCCTACTAAGCCACCTAAGCTAACCCCTAAGCCCATAATAATAAGCACCACAAGCACTACCGCTATGCCTTTTGGAATACGGTAACGGGCAAAAAAGTTTATGAGTGGGCTACAAATTATGGCTATAAATGCTGCCAAAATAAACGGAATAACAATAGCGCTTGCGGCTTTAACACCCGCCAGCACAATAACCAAAGCGGCAAAAATTATTAAGCTTTTATTTACCCCAGTTAAACTTGCCAATACTCTTATCCTATTACTGTTATTTGGCTTTAGTGTAAGGCAAAAGCTAATAGAATGAAATGTTTATGGGTCTGTTGGCCTTTCAAGATTAAATTTGCAGCCGTCTTTTTGGTATTAAGGCAAGGCAGAGCCTATGTGGTGTGGTTGTTCCCCATAAATAGGCGATAACGTAGCATTAATGCCAAACAGGCGCTGCCCAAAGGGTTCTGCCTAGGGGCAATTAACTCTTTGTTGCTCGGTTTTGACTTAGCCCACTAGGTTACAAACCTCGCGCCGCGATTAAATTGCCCCTAGTTTGAACAAATATTAATCCGCAAAGACCAACAGACCCTAGGTGATCATAAAAATTATTGGCACGTATAAATTTGCAAATCGTTGAGCTGGAGAGTATAAATTTTAAACATCCTGCTTTATTTATAATTTTGGAGTTGCAATGCATATATTTTTTACTGGCGCCACAGGCTTAATTGGTAGGCACCTTTGCCCTTTCTTGTTGCACCACCATGATGTTACTGTACTGAGCAGAAACCCAACCAAAGCAAAAGTATTGTTAGGGCACCAGGTTAACGCTATTGATAGCCTTGAAGATGTTGATTTTAATACCGTTGACGTGGTTATTAACTTAGCCGGTGAGCCTATTGTAAATAAACGTTGGAGTGATAAACAAAAAGCAGTCATTCGCGATAGCCGAATCATTGTTACTCAAGCCATTAGTGATGCTATTAAGCAGTGCCATACCCCGCCACATACTTTTATATCTGGCAGTGCAATTGGTTATTATGGTCGTCAAGGCGACAGCCTAGTTTATGAAAACAATACCGAGCCTCACGATGAATTTAGCCACCAGCTTTGTAAAGATTGGGAGCAAGCAGCTTTACAGGCTGAATCTGACGACACCCGTGTGTGCTTATTGCGTACCGGTATTGTGCTGGCTAAAAAAGGCGGCGCGCTGGGTAAAATGTTACCCGCCTTTAAACTTTGCGTAGGTGGCCCAATTGGCCATGGTGAACAAGGTATGTCGTGGATCCATATTGATGACATGGTTCAACTGATTTTATTTTTAATTCGCAATAAAGAAAT
This sequence comes from Pseudoalteromonas sp. KJ63-1, assembly GCF_055808145.1. The sequence goes on from NZ_CM147855.1 coordinate 1,825,356, forward strand.
ATCAGGTGCTATCAACGCCACAGCCCCTGAGCCGGTAAGTAACAAGCAGTTTAGTAAATCATTGGGAAAAGCATTATCTCGCCCTGCGTTTATGCCTATGCCTGCTGGGGTGCTTAACATATTAATGGGTGAAATGGCCGACTTACTCACTACCGGTCAGTATGTGGTGCCTAAAAAGGCCTTAGACCATAACTATCGTTTTCATTTCACTAAAATAGACGCTGCGTTAAACAGTTTGGTTTAACGACTGGCCTTAACGGGTTAAGTTTGTGGAAGGGAGTAAAAGTTAATACTTTTTACCCCCTTGCTATTTTAGTGTCACTACCTAATACTTATAGCTGTATGAACGCCTTCAATTAGCTAAAAGAGCCCCTTAAACATGCTTCATTTACCTACATTAATTAGCCTCTGTTTTATTCTTAACTTGTTTATTGCGGTGTTCTTTTTTTCTGTTTATAAATACAAAAAACAACCTTGCTATTTATTTTTTGCTACCGCCTGTTGCTCATTTATTACCGCTATTGCGTTAATAGGCTTAAGAGATTTTATTGACTTCCCCCTGTTAACCCACTTTTTTGCTTACGTTTTTATTATTTTAAGCCCATTACTCATTATTTTAGGGTTAATACCACAAAGCCAAGCGCCCGCGATAAAATTAACGCCTTTATACTATGCAAGCGCCATGTGCTGCACGCTTTTACTTGCAGTGTACCTTATTGATGCAGGGCAAATAATTACCAGTATTATTGCTGCTGTATTATTTAGTTACGCTGCGTATTTATTGATTAAAACTCCAAGTGTTGCTGTAGTCCAACAACGCTTACTCGTTGCCTGTTTTGCAATACACAGTGTGGTGATGCTGTTGCAAGTTGTACTCCTTGTTTTGATCTACTCAAGCCAAATAAGTCAAGCCAGCTTAGCTTCAGGGCTACAGTTTTTATTGGTAACGCATTTATTTTTAACTACCGCTACTGCGCTAATTTTACCGTTTATAAAGTTTGCTAATGCTGAGTCTAGGCTAATTAATTTAGCGAATCACGATCCATTAACGCAGCTTTTAAATAGACGAGGTTTTTTTAAGCTATGTAAAAAAATAAAGCATACTGCGCCTTTAAACAGCAGAGTGTCGTTGATCATGCTCGATATTGACCTATTTAAACAAGTGAACGACCAATACGGTCATGAAACCGGCGATGAAGCGATAAAATGGATTGCACAACATATTAACGAATTGTTTTTTGAGCTTGGTGTTACTGCTCGGATTGGCGGGGAAGAGTTTGCTATTTTTCTTAATCAACAAAACTTAGCGCAATCAAAGCAGTTAGCTCAAAAGCTTTGCAGTAGTATTAATGAATATCCGTTTTATTTTAATAATCACAGCATTGCACTGTCTGTTAGTGCTGGGGTAAGTAGCATGTTAGTACGCGAACTAAATATGCAAGAACTGTTGTTACAAGCCGATAAACGGCTTTACCTTGCTAAAGAAACAGGCCGAAATAAAGTGGTCACTCATGATGAAAAAAGCCTATTAGCAAAAGCCCACTCTGCCATCATTTAATTTAGTCATAAAAAACGGCATCATAGTTGATGCCGCTTGATACGTTTACAAATTATATAGCTACTTACTGATCCAAGGCGTTACTTTAACAACCTCGTTAATATCAGCTAATACGGTCATGTTGTCTTCCCAACTGTCGGTTACTTCAAAATAACACACTGACTTTTCGCACGTTATGCGCTCATCATCAAATTGCTTTGGGGTTTTAAAGGTAACAACCACGCCTTTTTGTTCAGGCAATAAAAACCACATTAGTTTGCTAACAAAAAAGCCAGATAGGTCTGTTAATAGCTCTTCAAGCTCATTATTAATAACTAATAACGATTGCTTTGATAACGCCAGTCCATCTAGTTCACTAGCTTCTATTTGTAACTTTAACTGACAATCGTGAACCGGATTTTTTGGCTGAACCACAATCACCGCTTTATCGGTATCGAGCTGTTTATCGTAAGGTAACAGCAATTGCGCTTTGTCGGTATAATTAAGTGGGTACTCATTTTTTTCAGTTAAAATAGTACCGCTTTTAATACTACATACTTCGTTAGTACCAATATCGCTAATATAAAAGTTTACGCGGGCGTACTGAAAGTCCCCTTTGTTTACCACTTTTAAACGGTCGTAAAAACCGTCGTACGACATTACAAATTCTTTAGCAACCGCACTACTAGCGGCTATTGCAAAAAAGCTGGCTGTAACTAATTTTAATACCATTTTATTCATTAAAGTACGCTCGGTTTTGATTTATCATAGTATTTAACTCTTCAATGTACGCTTCACCACGTTCAGAGTAAGACATTAAACCATACGTTAATTTAGTCGCTAAAATTGGTTTTTGTTGTGCGCGTAAGTCTTCGCGTATAGTACGTAACTCTTTGTAAGCATTGTGGGTATTAATATTTTTAAAATAAGAGCTTACTGCTGCACGTACCGATTTAAATGCAGCCACTTCATGCTCGGCTTCACTATTACGTCTTCTTGGTACCATGCCACAGCCTTTTTTGTAGCACCATTGGCCAAAAAGTTTAAGCCAATTCGTGCAAAACGCGAAGTACCCCATGCAGACTCATTAGCAGCCTGCATTAAGGCCATCTCTTTAGGAATGATGTCTACGCGGCGCAGTGCTTGGCTTAAAGTAATGGTATCTAAGGTTTCAGGTAATCCGTACGACTTAAGTATTTTTTTAATGTCGCCCGTTTGTTTTTTACTAAGCAGCTCATCGTGCTCTATCATCATGCGTGCAATTTCAAGGTTTGCACGTTGTTGTAAAATCTTTTTGTTTTCGGCTTCTACATGAGGCTTAATAAAGTTAAAAAACGCATGTTTTTTCTCTTTCACATCAGTGAATTCTGAGAACTTTGGCAACTTAACGTTGTGCAATGGTTTTTCTTTCTTCTTCTGTTTTTTAATATCGACAGTGCTGGTTTGCTCGTCTGATACTAGTTCATCATCAATAAACGGAAGGGTCAGCGCCCAAATAACAACGGCGGCTAACAACAACTGAAAAATAGTTTTTAACATGTATTATCTCAATTTAACTCTAAGTTATGTATGGTGTAGTCACATACATACGAAACAACATTATACCTAAGCCACTTTATAAACGCGAATACCGAACAACTGAATAAAATTCATACGCCTATTGTGGGCTATTTATAATATACTAAGTGCTAAAGTCGTGAATGAAATGATAGGTGGTGACATGGATAAACAGTGGCAAAATAGAATAATTGAACAATATAAACACCGCCCTAACGATAACCGCTCTGCTTGGCAAATCGACCGCTCACGAATCATTCATGCTGCTGCATTTAGACGCCTTCAAGCCAAAACCCAAATAATGGGCATCGGCTTAAACGACTTTTACCGTACACGCCTTACCCACTCATTAGAAGTCTCACAAATAGGTACCGGCATATTACGCCATTTAAAAGCCCAGCATCCAAGCTTTGAACATTTTCCATCTACTGGATTGCTCGAAACCTTATGTTTAGCGCACGATATAGGCCATCCACCGTTTGGGCATGGTGGCGAAATTGCACTTAACTATATGATGCGTGATCATGGTGGCTTTGAGGGTAACGCACAAACACTGCGCATTGTGGCAAAACTAGAACCTTACAGTAACGGCTACGGCATGAACTTAACAAGGCGTACCTTGTTAGGGTTTATTAAGTACCCAGGTTTTATTGATAACCTTTGGCATAGCATCCCAGAAGAAGATAAACAGCGTGCATTTATTAAAGCCGATGACTGGCGACCAGCCAAAGGTATTTATAATGACGATGCCGCGATATTTAATTGGATTATTGAGCCTCTTAGCGCTAGTGATAAAGCGTTATTATCTAGCCAAGAACAGGCAGATGCTTATCGCGCTAAAACCCGTTATAAATCACTCGACAGTGCCATTATGGAACTGGCTGATGACATTGCATATGCCGTTCACGATCTTGAAGATGCCATAGCTACCGATGTTCTCAGTTTAGACGATTGGCTAACCCATGCATTGCCGCATTTACAAGCACTCAACTATGACTGGTTAAACACGTTGCTGGAATCACTCTCTGAGCGACTATTTTCAAAACATGAGCATGAGCGAAAAGACGCCATAGGCGAACTAGTAAATACCTTTATTATTCATATTCATTTAGATACCCAAAACGATGAATTTGAATGCTCTATTTTAAGGCATACCGCAAAATTAGATCAGCAATACGAAAATGTGCTACAGATCCTCAAACACTTTGTGTTTCAGCGCTTGATACGCGACCCGCAAATGCAACAAATAGAATTTAAAGGACAAAACCTACTCATAGAATTATTTACCGCGTTTGCCAGCGATCCACTGCGCTTATTACCTGAAACCACGCAGACACTGTACCTTGAAGCTGAGAAACATAATCAAGGCATGCGTATTATCTGTGACTATTTAAGCGGTATGAGCGATGAATACGCTTATAAAACCTATCAACGGTTGTTCTCTCCTATACAATAAGTTAGCTAATCTGAACTCAGGTTAGTCAACATAAAAAAGCCGAGTCACTTACGTAACTCGGCTTTTCGTTAGTTTATAAAATCACACTACAGTGATTTAATGCCCATGTTGTAAAGCGTAAAACCGTACATGTCGGCATAAAGGTCAATAATTTTACTGGTTGGTGTACCTGCACCATGGCCTGCATTGGTTTCAATACGAATAAGTGTAGGATTTGTACCCGCTTGATTCGCTTGAAGCTCAGCTGCAAATTTGAATGAATGCGACGGTACAACGCGGTCATCATGATCGCCTGTAGTGATCATAGTCGCCGGATATTCAACCCCTGCTTTTACGTTATGAATTGGCGAGTAACCTTTTAAGTAATCAAACATTTCTTTACTTTGGTTGCTGGTACCGTAATCGTATGCCCAACCAGCGCCGGCTGTAAATGTATGATAACGAAGCATATCCAATACACCTACCGCAGGTAACGCAACTTGAAACAAGTCAGGTCGCTGGGTCATTACAGCACCCACTAATAAGCCACCGTTTGAACCACCACGCAGTGCTAAGCGCTTTTTAGAGGTATATTTTTTATCTTGTAAGTATTCAGCTGCTGCAATAAAGTCGTCAAATACGTTTTGCTTTTGCAATTGTGTACCTGCTTTATGCCACTCTTTACCATACTCACCACCACCTCGAATATTAGCAACTGCATATACGCCGCCTTGCTCAAGCCAAGCCGCTGTTGTAGAGCTAAAACGAGGTGTTAAGCTAATATTAAAGCCACCATAGCCATATAAAATAGTTGGGTTGCTGCCATCTAATTTAATATCACTTTTATAAGTGATAATCATCGGTACTTTCGTGCCATCTTTAGAGGTATAAAATACTTGCTCAGAGGTATAGTTCTCGCTATTAAAATCAATCCCCGATTTACGGTATACTTTTGACTCACCGCTTTGCACGTCAAAGCTGTAAGTCGTACCTGGCGTTTTATAGTTAGTAAATGAATAATAAAGCGTAGTTTGCTCTTTTTTACCGCCAAAGCCACTCGCTGTACCAACACCTGGTAAGCTAATTTCGCGGATCAATTCGCCTTGTTTGTTGTACTGTTTCACTTTAGAAATAGCATCAACCATGTAGTTGGCAAAAAACGTATTTCCGCCAAGCGTTACATTAAGTACGTTTTCAGTTTCTGGGATAAAATCTTGCCAATTTTCAGGCTGTGGATTGCTTGCATCAACCGTCACTACTTTTTTATTTGGTGCATTTAAATTTGTGACCAAAAATAGCTTGCTGCCTTCGTTATCAATTACGCTGGTATCAGAGTCGGTATTACCCACTACGGTCACAAATTCGCTATCTGGCTTGGTTAAATCTTTAACAAATAACTTATTACCAGAGGTCGATACGCTGGCACTTATAAACAGGTAACGACCATCTTTGGTTGCTTTAGCGCCCACATAGCGGTGTTTTTGTTCTGCTGTATCGCCAAATACTAAAGTATCTTCGCCTTGATCTTGACCTAACTTATGGTAATACACTTTATGTTGATCAGTTTTTGCAGAAAGCTCACTGCCCTCTGGCTTATCGTAGCTTGAATAGTAAAAACCGTCATTTGCCAGCCAGCTAACGCCACTAAATTTAACATCAACCAGTGCTTGCTCTACCTGCTCTTTGGTTTCAGTGTCTATAACAATGATTTTACGCCAATCACTTCCGCCTTCTGATATTTGGTACGCTAATAATGAACCATCATCTGAAAATGATAAACCCGACATTGAAGTGGTACCATCTTCACTAAAAGTATTAGGATCTAAGAACACTTCAGCTTCACCACCGTCTTTACTACGGTATAAAACGTACTGGTTTTGTAAGCCATCATTTTTATAAAAATAGGTGTAATCACCTTCGGTAAACGGCGCGCTGATTTTTTCGTAGTTCATGAGTTTTTCAAGGCGCTGTTTGAGTGTATCTCTGTACGGTATTTGCTCTAAATACGAAAAGGTTAGGTTGTTTTGTGTTTTAACCCATTGAGCCGTTTCATCACTCATATCATCTTCTAACCAGCGATACGGATCAGCCACGGTTTCACCAAAGTAGGTGTCAACCACAGTGCCTTTTTTAGTTTCAGGGTAATCTAAAGAATTTACTGCTTTCATTGCTGTTTTTACTTTATTTTGAGTGGTGTTTTCTGCAGGTTGTGAACAGCCCGCAAGTGCGATAATAACCGCACAGGTCAGTGTCTTTTTAAGCATTGCTTTATCATTATTTTATCTATAGTGATCCTAACCTATTAACTTTTTCTGCTTTTGTCTATTGAGATGCGGTAAACGTCATTTATCGCTGTTAACCTGCGCTAAATTGCGCTTAAATAAAAGAACGATTTTTAAACACTCGCAGGTTAAGTAATGACAGAAACTAAATCCTTTTCTAGCTTTAAACGCTTTTACCCTTTCTATTTAAAAGAGCATCGGAATAAAACTTGTCGCAGACTGCATTTTATTGGCAGTAGTTTAGTGTTGTTACTAGCCGGCTACGCGCTTTTTAGATCACAATTTGCATTATTATGGTTATTACCGCTGATTGGTTATGGCTTTGCATGGATTGGGCATTTCTTTTTTGAAAAAAACCGCCCCGCCACATTTAAACATCCGCTATACAGTTTATGGGGTGATTGGGTCATGTTTAAAGACATGTTGATTGGCAAAATTAAATGGTAAATGACTACTTACGCTTCGGTATTATAAACACCTCACCTTACTTACTGTAAATAAATTGTAGATTGAATGTAATTCAATTGACCTCGATTGTAGAAATGGTCTAATTTGGCAACAGTAATTTCAATTAGTTCATTATTCTAACAAACACTATATTGAAACCACCTAAAGAGCATCGAATGAGGGAAATTAGTTATGCAACTTACACCGCTATTTACAGCAAAGAAAACCATCACATTAAGTATAGCCGCTGCACTTGTAGGCTCATGGACGGTAAATGCTGCTGAGCAAGAAACACAAATCCAAGAAAACATTGAACAAATTAGTGTAATTGGCTCTCGCCGACTAGGCCGCACAGTTGAAGATAGCCCTGTGCCTATTGATATTATTAGTAATGATGCCTTAAAAAGTTCAGGGCAAACAGAAACCAATGCATTATTAAGTACGTTATTACCAAGTTTTAATTTCCCTCAACCATCAATCACCGATGGCAGCGACCATGTGCGCCCCGCTCAACTGCGTGGCTTAGCCCCTGATCACACCCTAGTACTCGTAAATGGTAAACGTCGCCACAGTAACGCGCTACTTAATTTAAACGGCTCAACGGGTCGAGGCTCGTCATCGGTTGATTTAAACGCCATACCTGCAAACGCGATTGAACGTATTGAAGTATTACGCGATGGTGCCGCAGCTCAATATGGCTCAGACGCTATTGCCGGAGTAATTAATATCGTCCTTAAAAGCAATAGCAGTGGTGGTAGTTTAGGTGTCGTATATGGTGCAAACATTACCGATATGGACGGTGTCGCGCAGTTACAATCGGTCTCTGAGGACGCCAATGGTGATTTAGCTTTTACTGAGGGCAGCGACCGCTCGCTTACCGACGGCCAAACCTTAACTCTGCAAGGTAATATGGGGTTTGAATTAGGCGATAACGGCTTTTTGAGTATTTCTAGTGAATATCGCGATCGCAGCTCTACCAACCGCTCTGATTACGACCAACGCGAAAACTACGCTCGTTTACCTGATGGCTCTCTCGACCCACGCGAATTCACATGGGATCGTTACAACCATAACTTTGGTAACGGCACTGTTGAAGACTTTGCGCTGTTTTACAACGCAGGTTATCAGCTAACTAACGATGCTGAGCTCTACTCGTTTGGCTCTTACAGCAAGCGTGAAGGCGAAGGCGGTGGTTTTTATCGTCGCGCCCAAGACAGCCGTAACGTTACAGAAATATACCCTGATGGCTTTTTGCCGGTGATCACCTCAGACATTGATGACTTTTCATTGGCTTTAGGAGTGAAAGGCTTTGCTAATGAATGGAACTACGATGCTTCTGCTGTATATGGCCAAGATGCCTTTAACTTTGGTGTTATTAATAGTTTAAACACTTCATATGGGCCAAGTAGCCAAACCAGTTTTGATGCCGGCACGCTAACTTACGATCAGCTGACTATTAATCTTGATTTTAGCCGTGAGATTGATGCTGACTTTTTAGCCAGCGGAATTAACGTGGCAGTGGGCGCTGAGTATCGCCGCGAAGGGTATGAAATTCAAGCAGGTGAAGAAGCCTCTTATGCGCGTGGTAATTTTGGCCCAGGTGGTGCCGTGACCGATCCGGTTAATGGCCCATTCGGCTCTGCAGGTTCACAAGTGTTCCCGGGGTTCACACCTGAATCTGCGGGTGATAACAGCCGCCACAATGTCAGCCTTTACGTTGACTTAGAAGCCTTTATTACAGATAACTGGAATGTTGCCGTAGCCGCCCGTTACGAAGACTATTCTGATTTTGGCGACACGCTTAATGGTAAAATTGCCACTCGCTATACACTAACAGAAGACTTAGCACTGCGTGGCTCTGTATCAACTGGGTTTAGAGCGCCCTCTTTACAACAGCAATACTTTACCTCGGTAGCGACTGTATTTGTAGATGGCGAACCAACACAAACAGGTACCTTTGCGCCAAGCAGTGATGTGGCCGTTGCATTGGGTTCACCAGGTTTAGATGCAGAAGAAGCTACTAACTACGGTGTAGGCTTTACGTGGTCAACCGACTTCAACTTCAGCTTATCTGTTGATTACTACCAAATATTAATTGATGACCGTATTGTGTTATCAAATAACTTATCGGGCGCAGGCGTTGCAAGCTTACTTGAGGGCACCGGCGCTAACCAAGGGCGATTTTTCTTAAACGCGATCGATAGCAAAACCCGTGGCGTTGACGTCGTCGCTTCTTATAATTTAATCACCGACAATTACGGTGATGTAGCGCTTAATTTAGGTTACAACTACGGTAAAAACCAAGTCACCGACATTATTGACCCACCAGCACAATTACAAAGTGTTGGGGTTGAGCAAGATAATTTGTTCTCGGGTAACGAGCTACGTCGTTTTGAAGTGAGCACACCGCGCAATAAATACAACCTTAGCGCAACATGGACACTTAACGAATGGCGCACCACACTTCGTAGTACTCGTTATGGTGAAACACAAGACCCGTCTGAAAACCCAGAGCGTAACGAAGTGTTAGAACCTAAATGGATCACCGATTTAGATGTGGCGTATGCACTTAATAATAACCTTACTCTGAGCTTAGGCGCTAATAATGTATTTGATGTATACCCAGATCCAACTCGAGAGCTGGTGAGCGATGTAACCACTTTCTCTCGCTTGTTCTCGTACTCGGGCTTTTCACCATTTGGTTTTAATGGCCGTTATGTATACGGCAAAATTGAAATGAAGTTTTAAGCTGTAGCTTAAACCAAAAAGCCACACTAAATAGTGTGGCTTTTAAATAGATTAGAACCCGATTAGATTTTAGTTAACCAACCGTGTTTATCTTCACTCTTACCCCATTGAATGTCATTCAATGCTTGACGTAAGCGTGCCGTTGTTGGCCCTGGTTCACCGTTACCTACTTTGTATTCTTTATCGTTATGGATAAACGTACCTACTGGGGTTAATACTGCCGCAGTGCCTGAAAGTGCTGCCTCAGTGCCTGGTTTTGCTGCGCGCTCTAAAAGCTCAGTGACAGTAAAGTTGCGCTCGCTAACCGTCATACCTAAATCTTTAGCAATGGTTAAAATGCTATTACGGGTTACACCGTGTAAAAATGTGCTGTCGAGTGCTTTAGTAATTATTTCGTTGCCATCAATTAAAATAAAGTTTGCCGCGCCGGTTTCTTGTACATCGCCGCCTGGGCAAAATAGAATTTGGTCGGCTTTATATTTAGTGCGTGCTGCTGAAATTGGGCCAAGCGCGCTGGCATAGTTACCACCACTTTTGATCATGCCCATGTGCGGTGCACAGCGCATACCATCTTCTTCAAGTAAAACACGTAGCGCAGTTGCGCCACCTGAAAAATAATCACCCACTGGCGATAATAAC